>DASTHS010000101.1:0-10644 GCA_035718085.1 Acidimicrobiales bacterium
CCGTCGACGCCGACACCCGGGTGTCGGCGGGCAGCTGGCAGGCGGCGGTCGGTGCCGCCGGGGCGGCCGTCGGGGCCACCGAGGCGCTCCGGCAGGGGCAGGCGGCCGCCGCCTTCGTGGCGGTGCGCCCGCCCGGCCACCACGCCACCCCCGAGGCGGCCATGGGGTTCTGCCTGCTCAACAGCGTCGCCGTCGCCGCCGCCGCCCTGGCCGCCGCCGGCGACCGGGTGCTGGTCGTCGACTACGACGCCCACCACGGCAACGGCACCCAGGACGCGTTCTACGCCGACGGGCGGGTCACCTACCTCTCCCTCCACGAGTGGCCGCTCTATCCCGGCACCGGATCGCTGCACGAGACGGGGGCCGGCGCCGGGGCCGGCGCCACGGTGAACATCCCCCTGCCCGCCGGGGCCACCGGCGACGTCTACCTCGACGCCGTCGACCGGGTGATCGCCCCCCTCGCCGCCCGCGCCCGCCCCGACTGGCTGCTGATCTCGGCCGGCTTCGACGCCCACCGGGCCGACCCCCTCACCGGCCTGGCCCTCTCCGCCGCCGACTACGGGCCGCTCACCGCCCGCCTCGCTGCCCTGGTGCCCCCCGGCCGCGTGGTGGTGCTGCTGGAGGGCGGCTACGACCTCGCTGCGCTGGAGCACTCGACGGCGGCCACCCTCGCCGGCCTGGCCGGCGCCACCGGCGACGGCCGGCGCGAGGCGGGCGGCGAGGCCCCCTCGGGCGGCGGACCGGGCCGCGACATGGTCACCGCCGCCGCCGCCGTGCACGACCTGTAGCCCGACCGGGGGGCGCCCCGCTTCGGGCGTGCGGGGAGCGCCCCCCATTGCGGGTTCGCGCGCCAGCTGCTTCAGGACCGGCGCCCAGAGGCCGATCACGACCACGTGCTCGATCTGCAAGCGATCCTCAGCCACCTGGTGGAGCTCGAGGGCTCGGATCTGCACGTCAAGACGGCCTCGCCGCCGCGGGTGCGGGTCAACGGCGACCTGCGGCCCGCCCCGTTCCCGATCGTCGAGGCCCAGGAGATCGAAGAGGCCCTGCGGGTGGTCATGCCCGTCGACCGCATCGAGGAGTTCCACCGCACCGGCGAGGCCGACTTCTCGCTGTCGGTGACCGGCCTCGGTCGCTTCCGGGGCAACGCGTTCCGCCAGCGCGGCACCGCGGCGATCGTGCTGCGGCGGGTGCTGCCGGCGGCCATGTCGGCCCTCGATCTGGGGCTGCCCCCCATCGTCACCCGCCTGGCCGACGAGCACCGGGGCATGGTGCTGGTCACCGGGCCGACGGGGTCGGGCAAGACCACGACCCTCGCGGCCATGATCGACCACATCAACCAGACCCGGGCGGCGAACATCATCACGATCGAGGACCCGATCGAGGTGCTCCACCCCGACAAGCGGTCGATCGTCTGCCAGCGCGAGATCGGCACCGACACCCGCGACTACGCCCAGGCCATGCGCCGGGTGCTGCGCCAGGACCCCGACGTGATCCTCATCGGCGAGATGCGCGACCAGGAGACCGTGCACGCCGCCCTCGGCGCCGCCGAGACCGGCCACCTGGTGCTCTCCACCCTGCACACGACCAACGCCACCGAGACGATCAACCGGATCGTCGACTTCTTCCCCCCCTTCCAGCAGCAGCAGATCCGCATGACCCTCGCCGGGGTGCTGAAGGGCGTCGTCTCCCAGCGGCTCGTGGCCCGGGCCAGCGGCAGCGGGCGGGCGCCGGCCATCGAGGCGATGGTGGTGACCGGCCGCATCGCCGACCGGATCGTCGACCCGAACGGCTCGGGGGGGGAGAGCATCGAGGAGCTCATCGCCGACGGCGAGTACCACGGCATGCAGACCTTCGACCAGAGCCTCTTCGCCCTGTTCAAGTCGGGGGAGGTCACCCTGCGCGCCGCCATGGCCGCAGCGTCGAACCCGCACGACTTCCGCGTCGCCCTGCAGAACGCCGGCCTGCTGCCGAGCTAGCGCCTCCGGTAGCCGTCTCCAGGGGTGCAGCCCCTAGCCTGGACCGGTGCTCCCCGACCGTCTGCGCCCCCTCGTCGAGGAGACGGCGCCGCTCGCATCGGCATGGCAGGCGGCCGGCAAGCGGCTGTACCTGGTGGGCGGGGTGGTCCGCGACGCCCTCCTCGACCGGCTCGACCCGGGCGGCGACCTCGACTTCACCACCGACGCCGCCCCGGAGGAGACCGAGAGACTCCTGCGCGGCCTGGCCACCGCCGTGTGGGTGCAGGGCAAGCGCTTCGGCACCATCGGCGGGCTCGTCGCCGGCCGTCAGGTCGAGATCACGACCCACCGGGCCGAGGCCTACACCCCCGACTCCCGCCGACCCGACGTGGCCTTCTCCACCTCAGTCGAGGCCGACCTGTCGCGGCGCGACTTCACCGTCAACGCCATGGCCCTGTCGCTGCCCGGCCTGCAGCTCGTCGACCCCTTCGGCGGCGTCGCCGACCTGGCCGCCGGCCGGCTGCGCACCCCGATCGCCCCGGCCGAGTCGTTCGGCGACGACCCGCTGCGCATGCTGCGCGCCGCCCGGTTCGTGGCCGGCTACGGCCTCACCCCCGACGACGACCTGGTGGCGGCCATCACCGCCATGCGCGACCGGCTGGAGATCGTCTCCGCCGAGCGCATCCGCGACGAGCTCGACAAGCTGGTCGTGGTCGAGCGGCCCGGAGCGGGCCTCTGGCTGCTGGTGCAGACCGGCCTCGCCGAGGAGTTCCTCCCCGAGCTGCCCGCCCTGGCCCTCGAGCAGGATCCGATCCACCGGCACAAGGACGTGCTCGCCCACACCATCGCCGTGGTCGAGAAGGCATCGCCCGACCGCCTGCTGCGCCTGGCCTGCCTGTTCCACGACATCGGCAAGCCCAAGACCCGGTCGTTCGGCCCGCGTGGCGCCGTGTCGTTCCACCACCACGAGGTGGTCGGGGCCCGCATGACCCGCGACCGGATGCGGGCGCTGCACTACGCCAGCGACGACATCGACACCGTCGCCCGCCTCGTCGAGCTGCACCTGCGGTTCCACACCTACCGCATGGGCTGGACCGACAGCGCCGTGCGCCGCTACGTGCGCGACGCCGGACCCCTGCTGGGCCGGCTCAACGAGCTCACCCGCTGCGACTGCACCACCCGCAACGCCGCCAAGGCCCGGGCCCTGGCGCGGCGCATGGACGAGCTCGAGGAGCGCATCACCGAGCTGCGGTCCCAAGAGGAGCTGGCGTCGATCCGCCCCGACCTCGACGGGCTGGCGGTCATGGAGCGCCTCGGCGTCGGTCCGGGGCGGGCGGTCGGCGAGGCCCTGGCGTTCCTGCTCGAACTGCGCCTCGACGAGGGGCCCCTCGGCCCCGAGGAGGCCGGCCGGCGCCTCGACGCCTGGTGGGCCGCCCGCCCGACCGGGTAGCCCGCCCGGCCGGGTAGCCGCCACGGGGTGGGGGTGGCGCTCCCGCGCCCCGGTCGTCCTCGACGACTGGGGATCCCGTGTCGTCGCGCAACAGCCGTTCCCCGATCGTCGCGGCAGCCCGGCAGCACGGCAGCCCGGCAGCGTCGGCGAGCAGCGCGCGCTCGCCGACCTATCGTTTCGATACATCGGGTCGATGTGTTAGCGTGGCCTGGTGCTCGAGCTCGCCATCCTCGGTCTGCTGACCGACCAGGAGCTGCACGGCTACGAGCTCAAGAAGCGCCTGACCGACACCCTCGGGCTGGCCAGCGGCGTGTCGTTCGGGTCGCTGTACCCGGCGCTGGCGCGCCTCGAGAAGGCGGGTGCGGTCAAGGCCGTCGAGGCTCGCATGACGTCGACGGTGCCCCAGACCGGCAGCCTGGGCGGCGAGCTGGCGGCCTTCCGGGCCCGGGCATCGGGGGCCACACGGGGCACCCGGGGCAAGAAGGTCTACGGCATCACCCCCGCCGGTCGGCAGCTCTTCGAGGAGCTCCTGGCCGCCGAGGCCGAGTCGGGCGACGACGAGCGCAGCTTCGCCCTGCGCCTGGTGTTCGCCCGCCACCTGGCCGCCGAGGCGCGCCTCGGCATGCTCGAGCGGCGCCGCCTGCAGCTCCTCGAGCGCGTCACCCGGGCCCGGGCCCGCGTGCGGGCCGGGATCGAACGTCGTGACGCCTACGCCCGCAGCCTGGCCGAGCACGAGCGCGAGCGCGCCGAGCACGACCTCGGCTGGGTGGAGCGCCTGATCGCCGACGAACGGGCCGCCGAAGCGGCCGCCGCCACACCCACACCGGCCACACCCACCCCCGTCTCGGCCACCCCGGCCGCGGCACCGACCCCGGCCGGCACCGGCACCGCCGCCGACCGGCCGACCCTGCAGGGCCTGCGCCCTGCACCCACCGAGGAGGACATCCCCCGATGAGCAAGATCCGCGTCGCCATCGCCGGCGTCGGCAACTGCGCCAGCAGCCTGGTGCAGGGCGTCGAGTACTACCGCAACGCCGACCCCGCCGACGACGTGCCCGGCCTCATGCACGTCGAGCTCGGCGGCTACCACGTGCGTGACGTCGAGTTCGTGACCGCCTTCGACGTCGACGCCGCCAAGGTGGGCCTCGACTTGGGCAAGGCCATCTTCGCCGGCCAGAACAACACCATCCGCTTCGCCCCCGTGCCCGACCTCGGCATCGAGGTCAAGCGGGGCCCGACCTTCGACGGCCTCGGCAAGTACTACCGCCAGACCATCGAGGAGTCGCCGGCGGAGGCCATCGACGTCACCGCCGCGCTGCGCGAGGCGCAGGCCGACGTGCTCGTGTCGTACCTCCCGGTCGGCTCCGAGGAGGCCCAGAAGCACTACGCCCAGTGCGCCATCGACGCCGGCGTGGCCTTCGTCAACGCCATCCCCGTGTTCATCGCCTCCGACCCGGTGTGGGCGCAGAAGTTCACCGACGCAGGCGTGCCGATCGTCGGCGACGACATCAAGAGCCAGGTGGGCGCCACCATCGTCCACCGCATCCTGGCCCGCCTCTTCGAGGACCGGGGCATGGTGCTCGACCGCACCTACCAGCTCAACGTCGGCGGCAACATGGACTTCAAGAACATGCTCGAGCGGGAGCGCCTCGAGAGCAAGAAGATCTCCAAGACCCAGTCGGTGACCAGCCAGGTCGAGCACGGGATCGCCGCCGACGACGTGCACATCGGCCCGAGCGACCACGTCGCCTGGCTGGAGGACCGCAAGTGGGCCTACATCCGCCTCGAGGGCCGCAACTTCGGTGACGTGCCGCTCAACGTCGAGCTCAAGCTCGAGGTGTGGGACAGCCCGAACTCCGCCGGGGTGATCATCGACGCCGTGCGCTGCGCCAAGCTGGCCAAGGACCGCGGTGTCGGCGGCCCGCTGCTCGGCCCGTCGGCGTACTTCATGAAGTCGCCGCCGGTGCAGTACCACGACGACGTCGCCCACCAGATGGTGGAGGACTTCGCCGCCGGCGAGTAGCCGCAGGTCGAGGAAGTCGCTCGGCGCGCCGTGGCCCCGCGCGAGGTCCCGGCGCGCCGGCGCGCCAGCGGGCAGGATCACCCCGTGCCGCCCGCAACCACCCCCGACGAGCCCGCCGTCGCCGCCTACGGCCCCGACATCCCCACCGAGGCCGATCTGCGCCTGCTCGGCGACGTGAAGGGCAAGCGGGTGCTCGACCTGGGCTGCGGTGACGGGGCCGCCGCCGTGGCCTTCGCCCTGGCGGGCGCAACGGTCGTGGGGGTCGACCCGTCGGCCGACGCGCTGGCGGCCGCCCGGGCCCGGGCGGAGGGCGCCGAGGTGCGCCTCGAGCGGCGCAGCGGCGACGTGGCCGACCTGGCGTTCCTGCGCGCCGACTCCATCGACGGGGTCTTCGCCGCCGGGTCGCTGGCCGCGGTCGACGACCTCGGCCGGGTGTTCCGGCAGGTGCACCGGGTGCTCAAGGTCGGGGCGCCGCTGGCCTTCTCGCTGCCCCACCCGGCGTGGGGCGCGCTGACCGCGGGGCGCAGCTGGTTCGACCGCAGCCCGCTGCGCGACGCGGAGGGGGCCGTGGTGGCCCTGCCCCGACCCCTGTCGGACCTCTACGCCACCCTGGTCCGGGCCAGCTACCGCGTCGACGCGCTGCTCGAACCGGAGCCGGTGCCGCACGCCCCGCGCAGCGCCGGCTGGGACCCTCGCATGGCCGCGGTGCCCCGCACCCTGGTGGTGCGCGCCCGGAAGGAAGGCAGCTAGCAGCCGGTAGGGTCGAGCGCGTGACTTTCCGGCCGGAGTCGTTGCGTGGCGCCGACGGCCACGTCGCCGGCCAGGTCGACTACCGACTGGCCCGCAACGCGGTGGTGAGCGAGTTCAGGAAGGGGCGCCTCAGCCGCCTCGACGTGTGCGACGCCCACCCCGACCTGCTGCGCGCCGCGGTGAACGTGGGGGAAGAGACCCGGGAAGACTGCCCGATCTGCGAAGAGGTCAAGGTCCGGTTGGTGTCGTACGTCTTCGGCAGCGGCCTGCCGGCGAGCGGCAAGTGCGTCACCACCAAGCGCGAGCTCGCCCGCCTGCCGAAGACGGCCCGCGACCTGGCCTGCTACGTGGTCGAGGTGTGCCCCAACTGCTCCTGGAACCACCTGGCCCAGACCTTCGCCCTCGGCCGACGCACCACGGCGGCCGGCCGCCGCGGCTAGCCAGCCGCCCGGGGTGGTGGCATGCTTCCCCCTGCACGTTCGACTGCGCTGACCACCTTTGGCACCTCCTCCGACCAGCGGTGACGGCCGCCGCCTCCGCTGGGCCGACCTGACCGCCGACCAGCGATCCGCCGTGCTGCGAGCCAGGGCGGCGGCGTCGGGCGGGGCGCCGGCAGCCCGACGGGCCGGTGCCGGTCGGCCGCCGCGCCGTGGCAGCGGGGCCCACGCCGCGGCGCCGGCGGCGACCCGGTCATCAGCGCCCAGGTCATCGGCGTCGCGGTCGTCGGCGTCGCGGCCGTCGCCCGCGGGCCGGCGGGCGGCACCCGCGGCGAGGAGGTCGGCACCCGCTGCCCCCGGCGACGGCCGGCGCCCGGCCCGGCGGCGCAGCCGGCTGTGGCGGTGGCGGCGGGTGCTCTTCGGCGCCGGCCTGCTGCTCTTCGGTGCGGTGGCCGTCGCCCTCTACGCCTTCACCCGCGTGGCGCTCCCGCCGGCGTCACCCCTGGCCCAGACCACCTTCGTCTACGACGCCGGCGGCCACAAGCTCACCAGCTACCAGGTCGAGAACCGCACCGACGTGCCGCTCTCCGCGGTGCCGGCGGTGGTGTCGGGGGCCGTCATCTCGACCGAGGACCGCCACTTCTACAGCGAGGGCGCCATCAACCCCCTCGACATCCTGCGGGCGTTCATCTCCGACCTGCGGGGGTCGGGCAGCCTGCAGGGCGGATCGACGATCACCCAGCAGTACGTCAAGCAGGCCTACCTGACGTCGCAGCGCACCCTCACCCGCAAGGTGAAGGAGGCGGCCATCGCCATCAAGCTGGGCCACGAGCGCTCGAAGGCGCAGATCCTCGACGACTACCTCAACACGATCTACTTCGGTCGGGAGGCCTACGGGGTGCAGGCGGCGTCGGAGGCCTACTTCGGCAAGCCGGTGGAACGCGACGGCATCGCCGAGGCGTCGCTGCTGGCCGGGCTGATCCGCGAGCCGGTCGACGCCGACCCCGCCCACGACCCGGCGCTGGCCCGCCGCAACCAGACGGCCACCCTGCGAGCCATGGTGCGCGACCACCGGATCAGCGAGGCGCAGGCCGAGCAGGTGGAGGCGACGCCGTTCGCCTCCTACGTGCTGCCGCCCAGCGACAAGTCGGCGGTCACCACCCCCGTGCCCCCCGGCGACGACTACTTCCTGGCCGCCGTCCGCCAGGAGCTGCTGGCCCGGCTGCCGGCCAGTGAGGTCGACGGCGGCGGCCTGCGGGTCACCACCACCCTCGACCCGACCCTGCAGGCCGAGGCCTACGACACCGTCTACGGTAGCGGGCCCGACGCGCTGCACCCCTCGAAGGGCGACCCGGCCGGCGCGCTCGTCAGCGTCGACGCCAACGGGCAGGTGCGGGCCATGGTGGGCGGCGCCGGCTACGGCGCCGGCTACAGCGGCGACCAGGTGAACCTGGCCGAGGGCGCCGAGGGCGGCGGCAGCGGCCGCCAGGCGGGGTCGACGTTCAAGGCGTTCATGCTCGCCTACCTGGTGAAGCAGGGCTACTCGGTCGAGTCGGCGTTCCCGGCGCCCCCCCAGCTGGTGGTGCCGCACGGCAACGCCGACGGCACGGCGTGGCAGGTGTCGAACTTCGAGGGCGAGTCGGGCGGCAACCTGAGCACGCTCGTCGACGCCATGGCCAAGTCGCTCAACACGGTGTACGCCCAGGTGGTGCTCAAGCTCGGCCCGGCCAACCTCTCGGCCATGGCCGAGTCGCTCGGCATCCCGGCGGCGGAGCTCGGGCCCCCGGTGCCGGCCGAGGTGCTCGGCACCCCGTCGGTGTCGCCCCTGCAGATGGCCGCCGCCTACGCCACCTTCGCCAACGGCGGCGTGTACACCTCGCCCCAGCTGATCACCAAGGTCACGACCGCCGACGGCACGCCCGTGCCGTGGCCGGCCCGCACCACCCGCCAGGTGCTGACCCCGGCGCAGGCCGCCCTCGTCACCTACGTGCTCCAACAGGTGGTCACCCACGGCACCGGCACGGCGGCCGGCGGCCTGGGCACGCCCGTCGCCGGCAAGACCGGCACCACCGAGAACTCCGCCAACGCCTGGTTCATCGGCTACACGCCCCGCCTGACCACCGCGGTGTGGATGGGCTTCGTGAGCGGCGAGAAGCCGATGTCCGACCTCCGCCTGACCAGCGGCCGGTCGTACGTCGGGAGCCACAGCAGCATCCAGGGGGGCGACGTGCCCGCCGACCTGTTCCACACCTACATGGCCCGCGCCCTCAAGAGCGAGGTGCTCGGTGGGGCGTTCCCGCCGGTGCCGAGCCTCGGCAGCCGGGTGCTCACCCCGCCGCCGGCCTCCACCCTGCAGTTCCCCGAGGGCATGGGGTCGACCACCACCACTCCCCGGGCGGCGTCGAGCACCACCACCGGCGGCGCCTCGGCGTCGACCTCGTCGACCTCCGCCACGTCGACCGCCACCAGCACCGCCCGGCCCGCGGGCTCGACCACCACCCCCACGGTCACGCCGACCACCCGGGCGGCCAGGCCCTCGTCGACGACGGCCACGACCGCCCCGCCCAGCACCGCCGCCCCACCGACCACCGCAGCCGCCCCCACCACCGCCGGCGCCGGCTGACCGGCTCCTCCCCCCGGGTGGCGGGACCCCGGCCCGGCGCCGACCGGGCCGGCGAGCTCCTCCTACGGCTCGGCCACCTCGTAGGGGTACTGCGTCATGCACGGCACGCACCAGTGCTCGGTCTCTTCGAGCACGTGCTCGGTGGGCTGGTAGTACACCCGGTGCACCGGCGACAGCTCGTCGTCGTGGGCGCCGCAGTTGTCGCAGGTCATCGCCGCTACGCTACGGGCACCGCCGGCAGCCGTGGGGCGCTGGACGGCAGGAGGTTGGCATGACCACCGTCCCCGAGGTCCGCGCCCGCAAGGGCGGCGACCCGCTCGTCATGGTGACCGCCTACGACGCCCCCGGGGCCCGGGTGGCCGACGAGGCCGGCGTCGACATGCTGCTCGTCGGCGACTCGGTGGCCATGGTCGTGCTCGGCCACCCCGACACCCTGCACGTCACCGTCGACGACATGGTGCACCACACCGCGGCGGTGGCCCGGGGTGCCCGCTCGGCGCTCGTCGTCGCCGACCTGCCATGGCTGAGCTACCACACCGGCCGCCGCCAGGCCGTCGAGAACGCCGGCCGGCTGGTGCGGGCCGGCGCGTCGGCCGTCAAGCTCGAGGGGGGCGCCAAGCGAGCAGGGGTGATCGAGGCCCTCGTCGACGCCGAGATCCCCGTGGTCGGCCACATCGGCCTCACGCCCCAGTCGGTCCTGGCCATGGGCGGCTTCAAGGTGCAGGGCAAGGGGGTCGAGGCCGCCCGCACCGTGCTCGACGACGCCAAGGCGGTCGTGGCCGCCGGCGTGTTCGCCCTCGTGCTCGAGGGGTTGCCCACCGAAGTGGCACGGCTGGTCACCGACGCCGTCGACGTGCCCACCATCGGCATCGGCGCCGGGCCCGGCTGCGACGGCCAGGTGCTGGTCTGGCACGACGTGCTCGGCTTCGGCGGCGGCGACTACGCCGTCGCCCCCAGGTTCGTGCGCCGCTACGCCGACCTGCGGGCGGCCGCGGTGGCCGGCCTGGCCGCCTACGCGGCCGACGTGCGCTCGGGCGCCTTCCCGGCCGATGCCGAGAGCTACCACCTGCCCCCCGGGGTCGCCGACCTGCTCTGAGGCCCTGACGCCGGCGTTTGGCGACCCCCCGGCGACGGTACGTACCGGAGGACACCCAGCGAGAGAAGGAGTCAGCCAATGGGCAACATCGATGACGCCAAGGGCCGGGTGAAGGAAGCCGCCGGCGACCTGTCCGGTGACGACAACCTGAAGGCCGAGGGCAAGGTCGACCAGGCATCCGGCAAGGTCAAGGACGCCGTGGAGGGCGTGCGCGAGAAGGCCGGCGACGTCGTCAACCGCGACTGACCCAGCGCGCCCGCCGGCCGTCGCCTGAGCGCGCCGGCCGGCCCGCTCGCCGCCTCCCTGCG
>DASTHS010000102.1:0-10019 GCA_035718085.1 Acidimicrobiales bacterium
ACCCCGCCGGCCCCCACGACGCCAGCCACAGGGGGCTGTGCGCCCCCGCCGACGTGCTGCCGGCCGTGCAGGTCGACCACCAGTTGGTGGTCGTGTAGATGAGCGGCCAGCGCCCCGTGCGGTCGTAGACCCGGGTGGTGAAGTCGCCGACCCAGGCCGTCATCTGTTGGGGGCTCAGGCCGTAGCAGGGGTCCGAGCCGTAGGGGTCGTACTCGATGTCGAGCGCCGGCGGCAGGGTGCGGCCGTCGGCGGCCCAGGTGCCCCCGTGGTCGACGAAGAAGTCGGCCTGGGCGGTGCCCGACGAGGCGTTCGGCACGGCGAAGTGGTACGCCCCGTGCAGCAGCCCGGCGGCCGACGCGCCGCTGGAGTTCGCCCCGTAGCGGGGGTCGGTGTAGGTGGTGGCCTCGGTGGCCTTGATGTAGGCGAACCGGACGCCCTGGGCGGCCACCGCACCCCAGTCGATCTGCCCTTGCCAGTTGCTGACGTCGATGCCGGGGGTGCCGGTGACGAAGCGGGTGGCGACGCCGGGGCCGGCGAAGGCATTGGTGTGGGCGGCGAAGGTGGCGCCGAGGAAGTCGCCGTGGGGGTGCGTGGGGACGGCGGGGTGCTGTGCCGGCACCGGGGCGGGACCAGCCACGACCGCCGGTGCCCGCACGGGGGCCGGGGCTGCCGGCGCGGGGGCCGCCGCGGCCGCCGCCACCGGACCCGCAGGGCCGACCGCCGCCAGCACGTCGAGGGTCGGCGCCGCGGTGACGGTCCCGGTGCGCGCTCCGGGCGGCGCGGGGATCGTGTGGGTGCGCACGGTGCCGGCGGCGGGGTGCATCGTGACCGCCAGCGTCACCGCCCCCGCCAGCCCGACCGTCGCCGCCTGCATCACCCGGGCCCGCCGACTGCCCAGCCTCTCGCCCCCCGTGCCGTGCACGGGCGAAAAGGTAGCCCGATGTGACCACCGTCTCTAGTTCGTCCGGGCCAGGGCGGTCGGTGGCCGGCGGCGGCGGCCGGCGGCGGCCAGAATCCGATGGGTCGGGGAACCGGCGGGGGTGGCCACCGGCTCTTGTGCGGGTGGGAGGTGCAGGTGCGCGACGACGAGGGGTTCGCCCGGTACGTGGTGGGCGCCTACAGCGGCCTCGTGCGCCGCGGCGTGCTGCTGGTCGGCGACCGGGCCAAGGCCGAAGACCTCGTGCAGTCGTCGCTGGCCGCGGCGTACCTGCGCTGGGCCCGCGTCCGGGAGCCCGACGCGTACGTGCGCACCGTGATGGTGCGCACCGCCATCGGCTGGCGGGCCCGGCGGTGGTCTGGGGAGGTGCCGACCGAGCGCCTGCCCGAGGTCGCCGCCCGCGACGCCCTGGCCGACGCCGACCTCGGCGACGCCGTGCGCGCCGCGCTGGCGACCCTCCCCCCGGCCCAGCGGGCCGTGGTGGTGCTCCGGTACTTCGACGACTGCTCGGAGGCCGAGATCGCCGCCGCCCTCGGCTGCTCGCTGGGCACCGTCAAGAGCCGCTGCGCACGGGCGCTCGCCGCCCTGCGGGCCAGCGGCGTCCTCGAAGGAGAAGGGCACCCGGCATGACCGACGACCACATCCCCGCACCCGACGACGAGGAACGCCTGCGCCGCCTCCTCGGTCTCGCCACCGACCCGATCGAAGCCGGTGACCCGCTGCGTGCCGTGTTCTCGGCGCGGCGGCGGGCCCGCCGGCGGCGGGGCGGCCAGGTGGCGCTGGGCGGCTGCCTGGCCGCGGTGGTGGTGGCGGCCACCGTCGTGGCCACCACGTCGCCCGGCGCCCGGCGGGCGCCGGGCACCGCCGTGGCCACCGGCCCGGCGGCCGGGGCCGCCCACCTCACGGGGGCACTGGTCAGCTTCGACGCCTGCAGTGACTACCTGGCCTTCGTCAAGGCGCAGGCCTCCGCCGAGGTCGGCCCCTACGGCCTGGGCGGCCCCTCCGGCCTGGGCGGCCCCTCCGGCGGCGTGCTCGTTCCGGGCGTGCGATCGGCCGCGGGCATAAGGGCGGTCACCCCGATGGAGGGAGCGGCGTCCGCCGCCGGGATGCCCGCAGCCTCCCCGGCCGGCGCCACCGCCAGCGCCAGCGCCGGTTCCGCGGCGGGCTCCTACTCCCAGACCACCGACCAGGTGCCCGGCGTCGACGAGCCCGACACGGTGAAGACGAACGGCCAGGTGGTGGTCACCCTCTCCGGCGGGGTGCTCCGGGTGCTCGACACCAGCGCCCACCTCCTCGGCAGCGTGGCCCTGCAGGGCGACACCGGCGGCGGGCTGCTGCTCTCCGGCGACCGGGTGGTCGTGCTGTCGTCGGCCGCCACCGCACCGCAGCCCTTCCCTTACGGCCTCCCCGCCGGCGGCGTCGGCGGGTCGGCACAGGTGCGGGCCGCGGTGGTCGACATCTCCCAGCCCGCCAGCCCCCGGCTGGTGCGCACCGTCGTGGCCGACGGCCGCCTGGTGGCCGCCCGCCTGGTCGACGGCGCCGTGCGCCTGGTCGCCCGCAGCGACGGGCCCCGCCTCGACTTCACCACCCCGTCGGCCACCACCACCCCCGACCAGGCCACGGCCGCCAACCGGGCGCTGATCACCGCCAGCACCGTCAGCGACTGGCTGCCCTCGTGGCAGGCGGTGCAGCCCGACGGCTCGGCCACCGCCCGCCGGCCCGTCGCCGCCTGCGACGCCGTCGCCCGCCCCGGCCAGGCCGTCGGCGTGGCCACCGTCACCGTCGCCACCCTCGACCCGGCCACTGGCGACCTCGGCCCGGGCACGGGCGTCGTCGCCGCCGGCCAGACCGTCTACGCCACCGCCGACCACCTCTACGTCGCCGCGGAGTCGACCCCCCAGGAGGCGCCGGGGGCCGCATCGGTGACCCCGAACGGCTCGCCGGTCGCCGGGGCCGGCGTCGCCGTGCCGGCCGGCCCCGTCTCCGGCTCCGTATCGGGGGTCGAGGTGGTCGGCTGCTGCACGGTGATCCCACCCCAGGGGGCCACCACCGAGCTCTACGCCTTCTCCACCCCCGCGACCGGGGCGCCGGTGTTCACCGGGTCGGGGTCGGTGCCGGGCTGGCTGCTCGGCTCGTACGCCATCGACGACGACGGCACCGACGTCCGGGTGGTGAGCACCGAGCGCACCGCCAGCGGGAGCGACGCCCGCATCACCGTGCTGCACCCCGACGGGGCGCAGCTGACCGAGGTCGGCCACGTCGACGGGCTGGGCGCCGGCGAGGCCGTGCGGGCGGTGCGCTTCGCCGGCGACCGGGCCTACGTCGTGACCTACCGGTCGTTCGACCCCCTCTACGTGGTCGACCTGCACGACCCCGCCCACCCCGCCGTCGCCGGCGAGCTCGACCAGCCGGGGTTCTCGGAGTTCCTGTACCCGCTGCCCGGCGACCGCCTGCTCGGCGTCGGGGTCGACATCGAGGGCAACGAGCCCGCCGGCCTGGTCGTCGCCACCTACGACGTCTCCGACCCGGGCCACCCCACCCGCCTGGCCGCCGCCCCCCTGGCCACGGGCATGGGCGCGGGGATGGCTGGCTTCGACCCGCACGCCTTCCTCTACTGGTCACCCACCCACCTGGCGCTGCTGGCCGCGCCCGACCCCTACGGCACCAGCGGGCAGGGGGTGGCCGCCTTCACCGTCGGCAAGGCCGCCCTCACCCGCGCCGCCACCATCGGCCACGGCGCCGAGGTGGCCACCCGGTCGGTGGTGGTCGACGGCACCGTCTGGGTCACGACCGCCGACGGGGTCGTCACCGCCCCCCTCGACGCCCTGGCCACCACCACCTGGCACGCCTACTGAGGCGCCCGTCGACTCGAATGGCCCGGTGATCTCCGACGAGCACAACCCCGCCTGAGGAGCCGTCCGCTCAGCCGGTCCCGACGGACGCCTGCCCCGGGTGGGCGGGGAGCCGCGGCGGCCCGTAGCCGAGGCTGGTCGCCACCCGCCCCAGCACCGTCGCCGTGCGCCGGTCGAAGGCCAGCCACTCGACGTAGCGGTCGTAGGTGGCGTCGAGGTCGTCGTCGGGTGGGGCCGCCAGCCCGGTCGCCTGGCGGGTGCGCTCCTGCAGGGCCACGAAGTCGGCGACCCCGGCGTCGTCGCCGGCCGGCTGCCCCGACGCCCGGCGGTAGGCCGCGGCGAACGCCTCCCGGTCGGCGGGGCGGGGGGCGTCGGTGCGCTCCGGCCCGACGAAGCTGCGTTGCAGGCGCCCGATGGTGGTGCGGTACTGCTCGAGCAGGGCGACCAGCCACGGGTCGGCCGCCATCGGGTCACCGGCGGGCAGGCCCCAGCGCACGGCGGCGAGCAGCTCGCCGAGGTCGGTGAACACCTGCGGGATCGACCGCTCCGGACGGCGGGTGTGGAAGTAGAACACCACCGGGTAGCGCCGCAGGCCCTCGTCGTAGCTCTCCAGGCTCTCCGACAGGGTCTGCAGCAGGTCGGTCAGCTCGGCGGGCTGCCCGCCCCGGTAGTGGCGCGCCAGGATCGACGTCGGGTAGCCGGGGTGGCGGGCGTGGCGGCGCACGGTGGCGTGCAGCGAGGTCAGGTCGTCGAGCACCGAGAAGGTGGTGACCACGTAGCCCAGGGCCAGCGTGAAGGTGGCCAGGCCGAGGATGGCCTGCAGGTCGACCAGCGCCCTGGTCAGGCCGCTGTGGCCGACGAGGTCGCCGAAGGTCAGCGTCGACTCCGCCCCGGCCGAGAAGTAGAACGCCGCGCCGATCGTCGGGCCGATGCCCTTGGCCAGGCTGAACTGGTGGGCGCCCAGGGCCGCCCGGTACGCCAACGCGAAGCCGCTGATCTCCGCAGCCAGCCACAGCGCCACCGTGGCCGGGAGCAGCCCGGCCGACCCCAGCGAGCGGGCGGCACGGCGGGCTCGGCCCGGCACCAGGGAGGTCAGGGCGACGACCAGCCGCCAGCACGCCCGCTGGTAGCGGTCGGCCACGAAGGTGAACCCGTCGTAGTTGAACACGGCCAGGAACAGGTCGACGGCGGCCACGGCCACGACCGCCAGGCCGGCCACCACCAGCGCCACCTCCGCCGCCGTCACCGGTCGGGGTCCTCCACCACGGGGGGTGTGGTACCCGTCAGCCGCCGGGGGGCATCGTCTCGATGCGGCGGGCGAGGTTCACCGCGTGGTCGCCGAGGCGCTCGTAGAACCGGCCGAGCAGCGTGACCTGGGCGGAGATGGTCGGGTCCATGCCGCCTCGGGCCACCTCGGCGGTGAGCCGCTCGTGGAGGATGTCGAGCTCGTCGTCGGCCTCCTCGAGGTCGGCGCCGCTCGCCGCGCCCCGCCCGAAGGCGCCGGCGGCCTCCTGCCAGAGCTCGACGGCGACCTCGCCCATCCGCTCCACGATCCCCCTCGTCGCCGGGGACATCTCGGCGCCCAGCCCGGCGAGGGCCCGGTTGGCCACGTGCTCGGCCAGGTCGGCGCTGCGCTCCAGCTCGGGCACCATCAGGAGCACCGACACCAGGGTGCGCACCTCGGCCGGGGTCGCCGTGCCCCGGTCGACGACCGCCCACGCCTGCGCCTCGGCGTCGGCCGCCCGGCGGTTGATCGCCTGCTCGTCGGCGACGACCGCCTGCGCCAGCCCCACGTCACCCTCGAGCAGCGCGGCCGTCGACCTGGCGATGGCCTCGCTGACCGCAGCGAAGAGCTGCACCACCTCGTCGCGCACCGCCCGCACCCGGCGACGGTAGCCAATCCCCGGCGAAGAATTCGCCTCTCGTTCACCTACGCGTCACCCACCGGACCGTTTCGCGCCGCCTCCATCCGCCAAGGTGAACGGAGAGCGACATGTTGACGACACGATCGACCTCTCAGGCGCCTCCGGCCAGCCAGCCGGCCTCGGTCGCCACCCTCCTCGACGAAGCCCGGTCAGGCCGCATGCACCGGCGGGCCGCGCTGGTCTCGGGCGTCGGGTTCTTCACCGACGCCTACGACCTCTTCGTCATCAGCACGGTCGCCGTGCTCGTGACCAAGCAGTGGCACCTCGACCGCACCCAGACCAGCTGGGTGACCGGGGCGGCGATCCTCGGCGCCTTCGTCGGCGCCGTGGCCTTCGGGCGCCTCGCCGACCGCATCGGCCGCCGGCCCGTCTACGGCATCGTGGCCGCCCTCATGGTGCTCGGCGCCCTGGCCTCGGCGTTCGCGCCGTCGTTCGGCACCCTGGTCGCCGCCCGCCTCCTCCTCGGCCTGGGCATCGGCGGCGACTACCCGGTGTCGGCGGTGCTGATGAGCGAGTACTCCAACCGGGCCGACCGGGGCCGCATGGTGAGCATCGTCTTCTCGATGCAGGCCGTCGGCCTGGTCGTCGGCCCGGCCGTGGCCATCGCCCTGCTCGAGTCGGGCATCGGCGGCGACCTGACCTGGCGGCTGCTGCTCGGCTTCGGCGCCATCCCGGCCGCCGCGGTCATCTGGCTGCGCACCCGGATGCCCGAGTCGCCCCGCTTCCGCGCCGAGGTGCAGGGCGACGAGGCGCAGGCCGCCCGCGACCTGGCGGCGTTCGCCCGCTTCGGCGGGGCCGGCGACGCCGGCGAGGCCCCCGCCGCCGCAATCCCCGCCCGGGCCCCCGGCCCCCGGGCGGCCGCCCCGGTGGGCGGGCTGTGGTCGATGCTGACCCAGCGGCGCACCCTGACCCTGCTGGTCGGCACCGCCGGCGCCTGGTTCCTCTTCGACTACGCCTACTACGGCAACACCCTGTCGCTGCCGGCGATCCTCACCGCGGTCGACCCCCACGCGTCGACGGTCGGCAAGCTGGCCCTCAGCCTGCTGCTGTTCGTGGTGTTCGCCGTGCCGGGCTACCTGCTCGCCATCTACAAGATGGACACCGTCGGCCACCGGCGCCTGCAGGTGCTCGGCTTCGCGGTGATGGCGGTCGCCTTCCTGGCCCTGGGCCTCGTGCACTCCCTGACCACGGTCGTCCCCGCCTTCGTGGCCATCTTCGGGGTGAGCTACTTCTTCGTCGAGTTCGGGCCGAACACCACCACCTTCGTGCTGCCGGCCGAGGTCTTCCCCACCCACCAGCGCACCACCGGCCACGGCTTCGCCGCCGGGCTCGGCAAGCTCGGCGCCTTCGTGGGCGTCTTCCTCGTGCCCAAGCTGCAGAGCGGGCTGGGCCTGCGGGGCATGCTGCTCGTGGCCGCCGCCGCCTCGGTGGCCGGCCTGGCCTGCAGCCGCCTGCTGCCCGAGCCGGGCCGGCGCAGCCTCCACGAGGTGGCCGCCGCCCCCGCCGAGGGCGACGAACTGGCGGCCTGACCGCCCGGCCCCGGGGCCGCCCCGCCTCCGATCAGCCGGCGCTGGTCAGCAGGAGCCGGCGCCCCCGGCGGCGAACCTCCCCGACAGCGGTCACCGGCGGTGGCCGGCGCGCACGGGAGGCGACGAGTGGAGCTACGCAGGCCGATCACGGTGGCGGTCGCCGCGGCGGTGGCGGCGATCGCCGGCACGCCGGCGGCGTGGGCCACCACCCCGAGCCCCCCGCCGGGCGCGCCGGCGGTCGAGTCGGCCCCGTCGAGCCTCACCGGCCTGACCCCCGAGCTGCCGCCCGACGTGATCGCCGCCAGCGCCGCCCCCGGCAGCACCTGGACCCCCGAGGCGGCCACCTACGGCACCGCGGTGGAGAACGACGTGGTCGTGAAGAGCACCACCGACGGGGCCGCCCTGCGGGTCAACGTGATCCGCCCCGCCAACCCCGACGGCACCCCGGCGGCCGGCCCGTTCCCGGTGCTGCTCACCATGACCCCCTACGGCAAGGGCACGGCGGCGGCCAGCGCGCCGGGCTCCGCCGCCCAGCCCGGCGGCGGGTCGCCCACCGGCGGCGAGGACGCCTACCTCGTCGAGCGCGGCTACATCGAGGTGGTGATGGACGTCCGGGGCACCGGCGACTCCGAGGGCACCTGGGGCCTGTTCGACCCCGTGCAGCAGCAGGACGCCATCGACGTCGTCAACTGGGCCGTCAACCCCGCGGACCTGCCCGGCTCCGACGGCAAGGTGGGCACCTTCGGGCCGTCCTACCTCGGCATCAACCAGCTGCTGCTCGCCGGCGCCGAGCCGAAGGGCTCGCCGCTCAAGGCCATCTTCCCGGTGGTGGCCGCCAACGACCTCTACGCCGACACCTCGTTCATGGGCGGCCTGCTCGACTTCGAGTTCGACGAGGCCTACCTGGGCATCACCGCCGAGGGCAACACCGCCAACCCGGTCACCGACACCACCAGCGACAGCGCCCTGCTCGGCGACCTGGCCACCATCGAGGCCGACCACGCCACCGGCCTGGCCAGCTACCACGCGGCGTCGACGGCGAACATCCTCAGCGGCGGCGACGAGGCCTACGACTCCAACGCCGCCGCCCCCGCCGACCGCGGCTACTGGGGTGCCCGCAGCCCCCGCGACGTGCTGGCCAACGTGGTGGCCAACGGCATCCCCGCCTACCTGGTCGGCGGCGAGTTCGACATCTTCCAGAACGGCGAGCCGGCCAACTACGCCGCCCTGCAGAACCTCTACGCCGGCCGGCCGGCCGGCGCCCCCATGGCCCCGGGCCAGCCCACCACCGGCCGCTACCAACTGATCGACGGGCCCTGGGAGCACCTCAACGGCTCCAGCGTCGACGTCGACCCCCTCGAGCTGGAGTGGTTCGACACGTGGCTGAAGGGCGAGGCGACGGGCATGGCCGACACGCCGACCCCGCTGCACTACTACGACCTGGGCAGCGGCACCTTCGACGAGACCTCGACCTACCCCTTCGCCGGCTCCGCGCCCCACACGTACTACTTCGGGCCGGGCGGCACCCTCACCGACGCAGCCCCGACCCAGGCCAGCGCCGGCAGCGACACCATCGCCTTCAGCCAGGCCGGCAGCCCGTGCGGCCGCCCGGTCGACCAGTGGTCGATGGGCGGGGTGTCGATCGCCGCCAGCGAGGCCGGCGTGCTCGCCCCCTGCACCGAGAGCGACGGCACCGTGCCGGGGCCGGCCTACTCGACGACCTACACCACCGCCCCGTTCGCCACCGCCCAGACCGTCGCCGGGCCGATCACCGCCACCATCGACGCGTCGGCGACGACCACCGACACCCAGTGGGTCGTCGAGGTGGAGGAGGTCACCCCCGACGGCACCTCGTTCCCCCTCACCGAGGGCGCCCTGCTCGGCTCGCTGCGGGCCACCGACCCGACCCAGTCGTGGACCCAGCAGGGCACCACCGTGCTGCCCTGGCACCCCTACACCGCGGCGTCGCGGGCGCCGGTGGTGCCGGGGCAGACCACCCAGTACCAGGTGCAGGTGTTCCCGACCCTGGCGACCATCGCCGCCGGCGACGCCCTGCGGGTGACCGTGTCGACCGCCGACACCCCCCACCTCACCCCGCTGCCGGGCGACCTCACCAACCTGGAGGGCGGCGTCTACACCATCGACCGGGGGCCGGCGGCGCCGTCGTCGCTCACCGTCGACCTCGACCCCGCCCTGACCCCCGCCGGCCCGCCGCCGGGCCTGCCGGAGGCGCCCACCGCCGGCCTGCTCGGCCTGGCCCTGGCCGGGGCCGGCGCGCTGGTGCTGGGCGGCCGGGCGCGACGCGCCGGGGGTCGCTGACCGGGGCCGGCTCGCACCGGTCCACGCCCCGGCCGGCTCGCCTCGGACCGCCGCCGCCCCGACCACGGTATGATGATGGTATGACCGTGGAGAAGGTCACCGTCAGCCTGGACCCGGCCGTGGCGCAGAGGGCCCGTCGCGAGGTGGCCGCCGGCCGAGCACGCTCGTTGAGCGAATGGCTCAACGAGGTGGCCCGCGCCCGCCTCGACTCCGACGACCTGGCCGGCATCCTCGAGGGCATCTTCGCCGACACCGGCGGGCCGCCGACCGACGACGAGCTCGACCGGGCCCGCCGGCGGCTGCAGCACGCACGACGGGGATGACGCTGGTGCTCGACGCAGGGGCGCTCATCGCCGTCGAGCGAGGCGATCGCGAGACGGCGCTCGTCATCGAGGCGGCCCGGCGAGACGGCCAGGCGTGCGTGGTGCCGGCCGGGGTGGTGGCGCAGGTGTGGCGC
>DASTHS010000103.1:0-6286 GCA_035718085.1 Acidimicrobiales bacterium
CGAGCAGCAGCACGACGTCGACGTCAGGCTCCGACGTCGCGAAGGCGCCGGCCAGGTCGGCGAGCACGGCGTGCTTGCCTGAGCGCGGCGGGGTCACCAGCAGGCCGCGGGTGCCGAAGCCGAGGGGCGCGGCGACGTCGACCACCCGACCCGTCGTGCCTGCCCCGCCCAGCCGGAACGGCCGGTCGGGGTAGACGGCGGTGAGCGCGTCGAAGCGCCGCCGGTCGCGCGCTTCGTCGGCCGACGCGCCGCTGACGGTGTCGATGCGCAGAAGGGCCGGGTACTTCTCGTTGTTGCCGGCCGGACGGGCCGCTCCCTCGAGGAGGTCGCCGCGGCGCAGGGCGAAGCGGCGCACCTGGCTGATCGAGACGTACACATCGTCGGGCCCGGCGTGGAACCCGCTGGTGCGGATGAAGCCGTAGCCCTCGTCGCGCAGGTCGAGCAGGCCCGACACCGGGATGGGCTCGCCGGAGTACGGCGCCTCGACAGGGCCACCCTGCAGCTCCCGGTCGCCGCGGTCGCGGTCGCGGCCCCGGCGGCGCCGGTTGCGGCGCCCACCGCCCTCACCCTCGGGGCGGTCGCCGCCGGTGTCGGGGAGGTCGTCAGCCGGTGCGCCCGTGGGCGGCCGGGCCTCCCGGTCGCCACGCTCGGCCCGGTCGCCACGCTCGGCCCGGTCGCCACGCTCGGCCGGGGTGCCACGATCGGCCGGGGCCGCCTGCGCAGCCTGCCCCCCAGCGACGGTCGGCTCCCCGGCGACGGTCTGCGCACCGCCGGCTTGCTGGCCGCCCGGGGCGCCACGGTCGCCGCTGCCGCGCCGGGCCGCCGCAGGTGCGGTGCCACCTCGGCGCCCGCGGTCGCTGATGGCGGCCGGGTCGTCGAAGGGCAACGACGGCGCGCTGGCCGGCGCATCGCCGCTGCCTGCAGCCACGGGGTCGCCGGACGGCAGCCCGGCCGCGCCGTGCGTGCCGGCCGCGCCGTGCGTGCCGGCCGCGTCGTCCGGCCCGGCCGGGTCGTCCGGCCCGGCTGCGCCGCCCCGGGCAGGCGCGGGCGCCTCGGGGGCGGCCGCCTTGCGGGCGCGGGTGCGCCGGGGCGGGTCGGCTGGGCCGGGGTCGTCGACACCGGTGGCCCGCAGGATGGCGGTCACCAGGTCGGACTTCTTGGCCCGGCCGGAGGGCCGGGTGCCGAGCGCCTCGGCGATGGCGAAGAGCTCCTCTCGCTCCTTGCTCTCCAGGACCGAGCGCTCGAGCTGCGCCTCGCTCATGCCGTGACCTCTCCGTGGGGGGCGTGCAACGGCCACCGCCGGGCGGCCGGGACGTGTGGGACGTGTGGTACCGGGGGCGACGGGACGGCTCCCGCACCCGCACCGGGCCGAGGGGCAGCGTAGCGGGTGGGCGCCACCTCGGCGAGGCGGTGGCGCGGCGGCGGCGACGCCGCGGTGGGGCTAGATGCCGAGCTCGGCGCGCACGGCGCCGAGGTCGGCGGCCACCTTGGTGGGCACTGCGATCTGGCCGATGGCGATGTCGGGGTCTTTCAACCCGTGGCCGGTCAGCACGCACACCACCGTCGACCCCGCCGGCGCCCCCACCTTGAGCAGGCCGGCCACCGAGGCAGCCGAGGCCGGCTCGCAGAACACCGACTCCTGGGCGGCGAGGTACCGGTAGGCGTCGAGGATCTCGTCGTCGGTGACGGCGAAGATGCCGCCGCCCGACTCCGACGCCGCTGCGGTGGCGCCGTACCACGACGCCGGCCGGCCGATGCGGATGGCGGTGGCCACCGTCTCGGGGTCGTCGACGGGCGCCCCGTGCACGATCGGGGCGGCGCCGGCCGCCTGGAACCCGAGCATGCGGGGCAGCTTCGTCGAGCGGCCGGCGTCGCGGTACTGGCGGTAGCCCTTCCAGTAGGCGGTGATGTTGCCGGCGTTGCCCACGGGGATGCAGTGCAGGTCGGGGGCGTCGCCGAGCACGTCGATGATCTCGAACGCTCCGGTCTTCTGGCCCTCGATGCGGTGCGGGTTGATCGAGTTGACCACGGTGACCGGCGCACGGTCGCCCAAGTCGCGCACGATGTCGAGGGCGGCGTCGAAGTTGCCGGCGATCTGCAGCACCCGGGCGCCGTGGATGAGCGCCTGGGCCAGCTTGCCGAGGGCGATGTAGCCGTCGGGGATCAACACGGCGCAGGTGAGCCCGGCGCGTGCCGCGTAGGCTGCGGCCGACGCCGAGGTGTTGCCCGTCGACCCACACACCACGGCCTTGGCCCCGTCTTCGACGGCCTTGGAGATGGCCATCGTCATGCCGCGGTCCTTGAACGAGCCGGTCGGGTTGTGGCCCTCGACCTTGAGCAGCACGGTGGCACCCACCCGCTCCGACAGGCGCGGCGCGGGTACCAGCGGCGTGCCGCCCTCGAGCAGGGTGACCACGGGGGTGGAGGCGCTGACCGGCAGGTGCTCCCGATACTCCTCGATCAGGCCTCGCCAGCCCGGCGGCATCAGTCGACCCCGATCACCCGGATCACGGCACCGACGTTGCCCACCACGTCGAGCTGGCGCAGCTCGTGGAGGCACGCCTGCACATCGGCCTCGAGCGCCGGGTGGGTGACGAACACCAGCTGGGCGCCCCCGCCGTGCACGCCCTCCTGCTCCATCGACCGGATCGACACGGAGTGACGGCCCAGCACGCCGGCGACGGCGTGGAGCACCCCGGGCCGGTCGGCGACGTGGAGGTCCAGGTAGTAGGCGGACACCAGGTGGTCGATGGGGCGCAGCGGCACCGACTGGAGGGCGACGCTGCGGCCGGCCCCGCCGACGGTGAGGTTGTGGGCGGCGTCGAGGAGGTCGCCGAGCACGGCGCTCGCGGTCGGCATGCCGCCCGCCCCCCGACCGAGGAGCATGAGCTGGCCGGCGGCGTCGCCCTCGACGAACACCGCGTTGAACGAGTCGCGCACGGCGGCCAGCGGGTGGGTGCCCGGCAGCATCGCCGGGTGGACGCGGACCCCGACGGGGCCGCCGACCTCGGCCTGGTCGACGATGGCGAGCAGCTTGATGACGTAGCCGAGGCGGTGGGCCACGGCGATGTCGGCGGGGGTGATGCCGCTGATGCCCTCCCGATAGACGTCACCGGCGACCACCCGGGCGCCGAAGGCCACGTTGGCGAGGATGGCGGCCTTGGCGGCGGCGTCGAAGCCCTCGACGTCGGCGGTCGGGTCACGCTCGGCGTAGCCGAGGCTCTGGGCCTCGGAGAGGGCGTCGGTGTAGCTGGAGCCCGCCTCGCTCATCCGGGTGAGGATGAAGTTGGTCGTGCCGTTGACGATGCCCATCACCCGGCGCACCCGCTCGCCCGCGAGCGACTCCCGCAGTGGGCGGATGAGGGGGATGGCGCCGGCGACCGACGCCTCGAAGAGCAGGTCGACGCCCGCGGTGGCGGCCGCTTCCCACAGCTCGGCGCCGCAGTTGGCGACGAGCTCCTTGTTGGCGGTGACCACCGGCTTGCCCGCCTTGAGGGCGGCCAGGATCAGCGTGCGGGCCGGCTCGATGCCGCCCATCACCTCGACCACCAGGTCGATGTCGTCGCGCACCACCACCGCGGCGGCGTCGGTGGTCAGCACGCCGGGGGGCACGGGTGCCGGCCGCTCGCGCGACGCAGAGCGCACGGCGACGGCGCCCACCTCGAGGCGGGTGCCCGTGCGGGTGGCGATGCGGTCGGCGTCGTCGACGAGCAGGTGCACCAGGGCGCCGCCGACGATGCCGCAGCCGAGCACGCCGACGCGCAGGGCGCCCCCGTCAGTCATCCGAGTCAGCCATCCCGCCCACGGTAGTGGCCACCGGTCACAGGTCCCGGGCGACCAGGTCGGCGAAGGTCTCGCGCCGCACGACGGTGGTGGCCCGCCCGTCTCGCACGAACACGACCGGGGGGCGGGGCACCTTGTTGTAGTTGGAGGCCATCGAGTGGCCGTAGGCGCCGGTGACCGGCGTCGCCAGCACGTCGCCGACGGCCAGGTCGGCGGGCACGCAGGCGTCACGGACCACGACGTCACCCGACTCGCAGTGCTTGCCGACGACCGTGACGGTGCGCGGCCGCGGCGCGTCGGCGGCCCGCGGCAGGAAGGCCTCGTAGCCGCTGCCGTAGAGCACCGGCCGGGGGTTGTCGCTCATGCCCCCGTCCACGCTCACGTACGTGCGCACCCCGGGCACCTCCTTGACGGTGCCGACCGTGTAGCAGGTGACCGCAGCGGCGGCGACGACGGCGCGGCCTGGTTCGGCCGACAGGCGCAGGTGGCCGAGCCCGGCGGCGGCGACCGCGGCGCGCACCGTCGTCGCCCAGCCGGCGATGTCGGGGGTGGGCTCCCCGGCGACGTAGCCGACGCCGAGGCCGCCGCCGACGCAGAGCTCCTCCACGTCGAGGGCGGCGACGAAGGGCGCCAACGCCTCGACCGCCCGGGCGAAGCTGTCGACGGCGAAGATCTGCGAGCCGATGTGGGCGTGCACCCCGACCAGGCGTGGCGCTCCGCCGGGTCGCGCCGCGGCCAGCCGACCCAGGCGGTCGACCGCCCGGGCGGCGTCGCCCGACTGCAGGCCGAAGCCGAACTTGGAGTCTTCCTGACCGGTGCGGACGTATTCGTGGGTGTGGGCCTCGATGCCCGGGGTCACGCGGACCAGCACCGCCGGTGCTGCGCCTCGCTCGGCGCACAGCCGCTCGAGGCGGTCGATCTCGTCGAAGCTGTCGACCACGATGCGGCCCACCCCGGCGTCGAGGGCCGTCGCCAGCTCGTCGTCGCCCTTGTTGTTGCCGTGCAGCACCAACCGTTCGGCGGCGACGCCGGCGTGCAGGGCGACGTGCAGCTCGCCGCCGGTCGACACGTCGATGCGCATGCCCTCCTCCGCGACCAGGCGGGCCATCGCCGAGCAGAGGAACGCCTTGGACGCGTAGGCGACGTCGGGTCCGAACGCGGCGACCGCAGCCGCCGCCCGGGCCCGCAGGTGCGCCTCGTCGTAGACGAACACCGGCGTCCCCACCTCGGCGCACAGGTCGAGCACGTCGACCCCGCCGATGGCCAGGCGGCCGTCGCCGCCGACCTCCGAGGTGTCGGGCAGCAGGTGGAGGGGGACCGGGCCGCTCACCGGCCGGCGAGCAGCCGCGCCACCCGGTCGAGCAGGTCGAGCGGTTCGAACGGCTTGGTCACGTAGTCGTCGGCGACCTCGAGGCCGGCGACGACATCCGCCGACTGCGCCTTCGCCGAGCAGAGGATGATCGGGGTGCCGGCCAGCTCCGGGTCGTCCCGGATGGCCCGGGCGGCGCCGATGCCGTCGAGCTTGGGCATCATCACGTCGAGCAGCACCAGGTCGGGGTGCTCGCGCCGGGCGACCTCGACGCCCTCCTGGCCGTCGCCGGCGGTCAGCACGACGTAGCCCTCCATCTCGAAGTTGACGCGCAGCAGCGTCACGATCACCGGGTCGTCGTCGACGACCAGCACGGTCTTGCCGCCACTCACCCGGCCAGCGTAGGCGCTAGCCTGCGCCGTCCCGCCCTCGTAGCTCAGGGGATAGAGCACCGGCCTCCGGAGCCGGTGGCGGAGGTTCGAATCCTCCCGGGGGCACCAAGCGGTGGAAGGTGCCGTCGCGACGGGGACGTCGCGACAGCACCTTCCCCCCGTGTGACCGGGTCAGGCGGCAGGGCCGCCGGCGGCCAGGTCTGCGATGAGGTCGGCCACCCGGTCGTAGAGCGCCGGGGGCAGGTCGTGGCCCATGCCCGGGATGGTCACCAGCCGGGCGCCCGGCACCGCCTCCGCGGTGGCCCGGCCGCCGCTCACGTCGACGAGGGGGTCGTCATCCCCGTGGATGACCAGGGTCGGCACCTGGAGCCGGCGCAGGCCAGGGGTGCGGTCGGGGGACGCCACGATGGCGACGAGCTGCCGGGCGACGCCGGCGGGGTGGAACGCCCGCTCGGCGGCCGCCTCGGCCTGGGCTCGCACCCTGGCCTCGTCGAACGGGAAGCCGGGCGAGGCCACGACCCGCGCCGACGCGACCGACGCTTCGACGGCCGCGGCCGCATCGGCCGGCGCCGGCCGGGTGAGCAGGGGGAGCACGTCGGGGTGCGGGGCGCCGACGCCCGGCGCCCCCGTGGTCGACATGATGGAGGTCAGGGTGCGCACCCGGTCGGGGTGGCCGACGGCGATCGCCTGGGCGATCATGCCGCCCATCGACGCCCCGACGACGTGGGCGGCGGCGACGCCCAGGTCGTCGAGCACGGCGACGGCGTCGTCGGCCATGTCGGCGAGCAGGTAGGGGGGCTCG
>DASTHS010000104.1:0-11129 GCA_035718085.1 Acidimicrobiales bacterium
CAGCTACCCGATCACGCCGGCGTCCGACATCCTCCACGAGCTCTCCAAGCACAAGAACTTCGGGGTGCGCACCGTCCAGGCCGAAGACGAGATCGCCGGCGTCGGCGCCGCGATCGGCGCCGCCTACGCCGGCAACCTCGGAGTGACCACCACCTCGGGCCCCGGCATCGACCTGAAGACCGAGGCCATCGGCCTGGCCGTCAACCTCGAGCTGCCGCTGCTGATCGTCGACATCCAGCGCGGCGGCCCGTCGACGGGCCTGCCCACCAAGACCGAGCAGGCCGACCTCCTCCAGGCCGTCTTCGGCCGCCACGGCGAGGCACCGGTGCCCGTCGTCGCCCCGCGCACCCCCGGCGACTGCTTCCACGCCGCCATCGAGGCGGCGCGCATCGCCCTCAAGTACCGCACCCCGGTGTTCCTGCTCTCCGACGGCTACCTGGCCAACTCGGCCGAGCCGTGGAAGATCCCCGACGTGGCCACCCTGCCCGACATCAGCGTCGAGTTCGCCACCGAGCCCAACCACACCCGGGCCGACGGCGGCGAGGAGTTCTGGCCGTACCTGCGCGACCCCGAGACCCTGGCCCGGCCGTGGGCGATCCCCGGCACCCCCGGCCTCGAGCATCGCATCGGCGGGCTCGAGAAGGCCGACGGGGCGGGCACGGTGAGCTACGACCCGGCCAACCACGAGAAGATGACCCACCTGCGCGTCGACAAGGTCGCCGGCATCGCCCGTGACGTGGCGCCCCTCGAGGTCGACGACCCCGACGGCGACGCCGAGGTGCTGGTGCTCGGGTGGGGGTCGACCTACGGGGCCATCGCCGCCGGGCTGCGCCGGGTGCGCAGCGCCGGGCACAAGGCGGCCCACGCCCACCTGCGCCACCTCAACCCCTTCCCGGCCAACACCGGCGAGGTGCTGGGGCGCTACCGGCGGGTGCTGGTGCCGGAGATGAACCTCGGCCAGCTGCGCACGCTGGTGCGGGCCGAGTTCCTCGTCGACGCCGTCGGGCTGAACAAGATGTCGGGCCAGCCCTTCCGGGCCGGCGAGATCGAGCGGGCCGTGCTGGCCATGCTGAACGGAGAGCAGTAGATGACCGACGTGGCCGTGCCTGTCACCACCAAGAAAGACTGGACCTCCGACCAGGAGATCCGCTGGTGCCCCGGCTGTGGTGACTACTCGATCCTCACCGCCGTGCAGATGCTCATGCCCGAGCTCGGCGCCAAGCGGGAAGACACGGTGTTCGTCTCCGGCATCGGCTGCTCCTCCCGCTTCCCCTACTACATGTCGACCTACGGCATGCACTCCATCCACGGGCGGGCGCCGGCCATCGCCACCGGCGTGGCCGTGGCCCGGCCCGACCTGCACGTGTGGGTCATCACCGGCGACGGCGACGCCCTGTCGATCGGTGGCAACCACCTGCTCCACGCCCTGCGCCGCAACGTCAACCTGACGATCCTGCTGTTCAACAACCAGATCTACGGGCTGACGAAGGGCCAGTACTCGCCCACGTCGGAGACCGGCAAGGTCACCAAGTCGACGCCGTTCGGCAGCCTCGACCAGCCCTACAACCCGGTGAGCCTGGCGCTCGGCGCCGAGGCCAGCTTCGTGGCCCGCACCCACGACATGGACCGCAAGCACATGATGGCCACCATCAAGCGGGCCTACGAGCACAAGGGGGCGGCCCTCGTCGAGGTGTACCAGAACTGCAACGTCTTCAACGACGGGGCGTTCGAGCAGATCCTCAGCAAGGACGCCCGCCCCCGGATGCTCATCGACCTCAAGCACGGTCAGCCGATCCGCTTCGGCGCCGAGGGCGAGTGGGGCGTCGTCGTCGACGCCGAGGGCGCCCGGGTCGTGGCGGTGGCCGACGTCGGTGAGGACGCCCTCGCCGTGCACGACGAGACCCGCCCCGACCCGAGCGTGGCCTTCGCCCTGTCCCGGCTGTCGACCGGCCCGGTGATGCCGACCCCGGTCGGCGTGTTCCGGGCCGTCGAGCGGCCGGACTACGGCACGCTGGTCAACGACCAGGTGCTGCGGGCGTCGGAGGCGAAGGGCCCCGGCGACCTCGAGGCGCTGCTGCACTCGGGCGCCACCTGGACCGTCACCCCCTAGCGGCGCGCCGCTCGTAGGGTTGCTCCCGACCGGGAGGAGCCCCATGCCGATCACCGCGCCCATCGAGGTCGACGTCCACCTCACCCCCGCGGAGGTGGCCGCCGCGCTGGCCGACGACGTCCGCCGGGGCCTCGGCGCTCCGGGGAGGTGGCTGCCGGCGAAGTGGCTCTACGACGAGCGCGGCTGCGCGCTCTTCGAGGCCATCACCGAGCTGCCGGAGTACTACCCGACCCGCGCCGAGCGGGCCGTGCTGGCCGCGTCTGCTGCCGACATCGCCGCCGCCGCCCCCGCCGAGGTGCTCGTCGAGCTCGGCTCGGGCACGTCGGAGAAGACCCGGCTGCTCATCGACGCGCTGCTCGCCGGCGGGTCGCTGCGCCGGTTCGTGGCGGTCGACGTGGCCGAGGCCACCCTGCGCGCCGCCCTCGCTGACCTGGCGGCCAGCCGCCCCGGCCTGGAGGTCGCCGGGGTCGTCGGCGACTTCGCCGCCCACCTCGACCGCATCCCGGCCGGCGCCGGCCGGCGCATGGTCGCCTTCCTCGGCGGCACGGTCGGCAACTTCGACGAGCCGCACCGTCTGGCGTTCCTCGCCACCCTCGCCGACGTGCTCGCACCCGGCGAGTGGCTGCTGCTCGGCACCGACCTGGTCAAAGACCCGTCCCGGCTGGTCGCCGCCTACGACGACGCCTCCGGGGTGACCGCCGCGTTCGAGCGCAACGTGCTGGCCGTGGTCAACCGCGAGCTCGACGCCGACTTCGCGCTCGACCGCTTCGCCTACGTCGCCCGCTGGAACGCCGACCTGGAGCGCATCGAGATGGGTCTCCGGTCGATCGGGGCCCAGCG
This sequence comes from Acidimicrobiales bacterium, assembly GCA_035718085.1. Taxonomy (GTDB): domain Bacteria; phylum Actinomycetota; class Acidimicrobiia; order Acidimicrobiales; family Palsa-688; genus DASTHS01. The sequence goes on from DASTHS010000104.1 coordinate 2,951, forward strand.
GGTCCACGTCGGGGCGCTCGACCTCACCGTCGACCTGGCCGACGGCGAGGAGATCGGCACCGAGGTGTCCGCCAAGTTCCGACGGGCCGGCATCGGCCGGGAGCTCGCCGCCCACGGCTTCGCCGTGCGGGGCTGGTTCACCGACCCCCAGCCGGTGGAACCGGGCGGCGACTTCGCCGTCACCCTCGCCGAGCGGGTGGCCAGGTGACGGTCGTGGCCGCCGGGGCGACTCTCGACGCCTTCGTCGCCGTGCGGGCCGCCACCGAGGGCCTGGCGGCGCCGCTGTCGGCGGAGGACCAGACCGTGTCGTCGATGCCCGACGTCAGCCCCACCAAGTGGCACCGGGCGCACACCACCTGGTTCTTCGAGCAGTTCCTGCTGCTGGTCGCGTCGCCGGGCTACGAGCCGGTCGACGAGCGCTACCTCTACCTGTTCAACAGCTACTACGAGGGCGCCGGCCCCCGGCACCCTCGCGCCGAGCGCGGGCTGCTCACCCGCCCCGGCTGCGCCGAGGTCGCCGACTACCGGGCGCGCGTCGACGAGGCCGTCGCCGCGCTGCTCGCCCGCCGGCAGGGTGACCCGGCGGTCGATGCCACCGTCGAGCTCGGGCTGCACCACGAGCAGCAGCACCAGGAACTGCTGCTCATGGACATCAAGCACGTGCTCGGCACCAACCCCTTCCGGCCCGCCTATGCGGCGGCCCGGCCGGCGCGAGGCGGTGCCCGGCCGCTCGGCTGGCTGCCGGTCGACGGCGGCGTCGTCGAGGTGGGGGCGCCGCCCGACGGGCCGTTCACCTTCGACAACGAGACCCCCGTGCACCGGGCGTGGGTCGAGCCGTTCGAGGTGGCCGACCGGCTGGTGAGCGCCGGCGACTGGCTGGAGTTCATGGCCGACGGCGGCTACGAACAGCCCGGCCTGTGGCTCTCCGACGGGTGGGCCGCGGTGCGCGCCGAGGGCCGACGCGCCCCGCTGTACTGGGATGCCGCCCCCGACGGGTCGGGGTGGATCGTGCACACCCTCGAGGGCCACCGGCCCGTCGACCCCGCCGAGCCGGTCGTGCACGTCAGCTACCACGAGGCCGAGGCGTTCGCCCATTGGGCGGGCGCCCGCCTACCGACCGAGGTGGAGTGGGAGGTCGCCGCCCGCCGGTGGGCGCCCGACCCCCCGGTGCGCCCGATCGGCATGCACCCCGCAGCCGGCGCCGACGGCGGCTGGTGGGGGCAGGTGTGGCAGTGGACGGCCAGCGCCTACCTGCCCTACCCGGGGTTCCGGCCCGCCCCGGGGCTGGTCGGCGAGTACAACGGCAAGTTCATGTGCGGCCAGCACGTGCTGCGCGGCTCGGCGTGCGTCACCCCGCCGGGGCATGCCCGGCTCACCTACCGCAACTTCTTCCCGCCCGCCGCCCGGTGGGCGTTCAGCGGCCTGCGCCTGGCCCGCTGACCCGTCGGCGGCTGCGTGGCGGCCACCGGCCTGGGTAGCGCGCCGGCATGACCGACGCCATCACCGTGCTCACCACCGACCACCGGGCCGTGGACGGCCTCTTCAGCCAGATCGAGGGCCAGGACGCCCCCGACCAGGACCTGCTCGACCGCATCGTCAAAGAGCTCTCGATCCACGACGCCATCGAGCGCGAGCACCTCTACCCGGTGCTGCGCGAGCGGCTCCCCGACGGTGACCGCTGGTCGGACCGCAGCGTCGACGAGCACAACGAGATCGCCACCACCCTGGTGAAGGTCGACAAGCGCCCGAGCGGCACCGAGGGCCTGGCCACGCTGCTGGCGTCGCTGATCTCCGAGGTGCGCACCCACGTGCAGGAGGAGGAGGGCGAGATCTTCCCCGCCCTGCGCGCCGCGCTCAGCCAGACCGAGCTCGACGACCTGGGCGCCACCCTGGAGAAGGCGAAGACCTCGGCGCCCACCCGCCCGCACCCGCACGCCCCCGACGAGGGCACCGGCACGAAGGTCGCCGGCGCCGTGTCGGCGCCGCTCGACCGCCTCCGCGACGCCGCCCAGGGCCGCTCGTAGCCGACGTCCGGTCGTCCGGGCGCGGCCCGCCCGGGCGACCGCGGCGTGGCCCTAGCGTGGCGTCATGCGCGCCATCCTCGTCGACCGCCACGGCGGCCCCGAAGTCCTCCACCTCGTCGATGGGCCCGACCCCGAGCCGGGGCCGGCGGAGCTCCTGGTCGAGGTGGCGGCCGCCGGCGTGAACTACATGGACACCTACGGGCGCGAGGGGGTGCCCCCCTACGTCGGGCCGCTGCCATGGGTGCCGGGTGGCGAGGGCGCCGGCCGGGTGCGGGCGGTGGGCGCGGGTGTCGTCGACGTCGCCGTCGGTGACCTGGTGGCGTGGTCGGGGGCTCCCGGCAGCTACGCCGAGCTCGCCGTCGTGCCCGCCGCGGTGGCGGTGCCGGTGCCCGACGGGGTTGCGGTCGAGGTCGCCGCCGCCGTGCTGCTGCAGGGCATGACCGCCCACTACCTCTGCACCGACACCCACCCGGTGGCCCCGGGCGACGTCACGGTCGTGCACGCCGCCGCCGGCGGCGTCGGCCTGCTGCTCACCCAGCTGGTCAAGCGCCGGGGCGGCACCGTGGTCGCCACCGTGTCGGGCGGCCCCGACGGCGAGAAGGCGGCGCTGGCTCGGGCCGCCGGGGCCGACGTGGTCAGCGACTACGACGACTTCGGCGCCGCCGTGCGGGCCGCCGGCGACGGCGCCGGCGCCCACGTCGTCTACGACGGGGTGGGGGCGGCGACCTTCGACGCCAGCCTGGCCTGCCTGCGGCCCCGGGGCCTGCTCGCCCTCTACGGCGCGGCGTCGGGCCCGGTGCCGCCGTTCGAGCTCACCCGGCTGTCGGCCGGCGGCTCGCTGTTCGTGACGCGCCCGACCCTGCGCAGCTACACGGCCACCCGCGACGAGCTGCTGGCCCGCAGCGGCGAGCTGTTCGGCCTGATCGCCGCAGGCGAGCTCGACGTGCGCATCGGCGCCACCTTCCCGCTGGCCGACGCGCGCGCCGCCCACGAGGCGCTGCAGGGGCGGAGCACCACCGGCAAGGTGCTGCTGCTGCCCTGAGCTGCTCTCAGCCGGCGAGCTCCCGGAGCACCATCCCGGTGCGGGGCTTGGGCCAGAAGAACGTCGTCTTCGGTGGCATGCGCACCCCGCCCCTGCTGATGGCGGCGATCTGGGCCACCGTCGCCGGGCGCAGCAGCACCGCAGCGGCGGCCGTGCCGGCGGTCACCGCCCCGGCGGCGAGGTCCCAGCCGTGCTGGTAGCGCACGTCGGCGTCGGGCAGGTCGGCCAGGGCGACGTCGAGGCGGCTCGAGTCGAGGTCGTGGGTCGCCGCCGCGGTCGTCGTCGCCGTCGGCTCGGCCAGCCACGTGCCCTCGGCGGTGACCACGGCGAGCGCGCCGGCCTCCCGCATGCGCCCGAGGACGCCTGCGTCGGGCGCGCCCGACGGCGTGAGCGTGAAGTGCCGCCCGAGCACCTCGAGCAGCTCCGCCGCCCCGACCCCGGACACCACCCGGTGGATCGCCTGCACGGCCAGCTGGGTGTCGTCGAGCTCGACGACCAGGGCCATCACCGCACCGGACCCCTCGGGGCCGCCGCCCGCCTCCCGGTGGTAGGCCAGGCCGGTCTCGTAGCGGTGGTGGCCGTCGGCGACCAGCACCGGCTCAGCGCCGACGAGCTCGCGGATGGCGGCCACCTTGGCCGGGTCGGTGATCGGCCACAGCTCGTGCACCACCCCGTCGGCGACGGTGTGGGCCGCCGGCTGCACCGGGTCACCGGCCAGGTCGGCCAGGCCGGTGCGCGCCGTGAGCGCCCAGATCGGGGAGGTGTTGACCCGCAGCGCCCGCAGCAGTTGCAGCCGGTCTGACTTGGCCTTCGGGGTCGTCTCCTCGTGCGGCAGGATTCCCCGGCCGGGGGCCTCGAGCACCAGGGCCCCGATCACCCCGACCGTCGAGCGCACCGCACCGCTGTCATCGGTGCTCTGCATCCGGTAGCCGTAGAACGCCGGCTCGTGGTCACGGGCCAGCACCCCGCCGTCGCGCCAGGAGTCGAGCAGGGCGGCGGCGCCCTCGTAGGGGGTCGACCCGGCCGCGTCGTGGCCGGGCGCCACCGGGAGCTCGAGGCGCACCACGTTGTAGGCGCTGCGGCTGAGCAGGACCTCGCGCTCGTCGTCGTCGATCACGTCATAGGGCGGGCACACCACCGCGTCGAGGGAGCCCACGTGGGCGAGCGAGTAGCGCAGGCCGGCGAACGGCTCGAAGCGGGGCACGCCCCAGGCTGCTCCAGGCGCTCGGCAGCGGGCAAGATCGGCGGGTGCTCTGGGTGCTCGACCTCGACGGCGTGGTGTGGCTCGCGGGGCGCCCGATCCCCGGGTCGCCCGAGGCGGTGGCCCGGCTGCGCGCGGCGGGGGAGCAGGTGGCGTTCGTGACCAACAACGCGGGGCCCACCGTCGCCGACCACGTCGCCGCCCTCGCCCACGCCGGGGTGGACGCCGAGCCCGGCGAGGTGGTCAGCTCCGCCCAGGCGGCCGCCGCCATGCTGGCGCCGGGGTCGACGGCGGCGTACGTGGGCGGCGACGGCATCCCCGAAGCGCTCACCGCCCGCGGCGTGCACGTCGTCGGCGCCGCCGACCACCCGGCCGCCGTCGTCGTCGGGCGGGCCCCCCGCCTCGACTACGACGAGCTGGCCGCCGCCGCCACCGCCATCCGGGGCGGCGCCCGGTTCGTCGCCACCAACACCGACTCGACCTTCCCGACCCCCGAGGGCCTGCTGCCGGGCGCCGGCGCGGTGATCGCCTACCTGGCCACCGCCGCCGGCCGTGCGCCCGAGGTGGCCGGCAAGCCGCACCCGCCGGTGGCGGCGCTGGTGCGCGACCGCTTCGGGGGAGCGGGCATGGTGGTCGGTGACCGCCTCGACACCGACGGCGCCTTCGCCGCTGCGGTGGGGGCCCCGTTCGCCTTGGTGCTGACGGGCGTGAGCGGCCGCGCCGACATCGACCCCGACGCCCCTCCCGCGCTGGTGGCCGACGACCTGGCTGCGGCGGTCGCCGCCGTGCTCGACGCCCACACCGACGGCGGGGCCCGTCGCCCCCTCGGCTGAGTGCTTGCTGTAGCAAGCAGCGGTACGACGGACCAAGTAGGATAGGGCCATGCCCAGCGACGACAGGTTCCGGCAGTACTCCGAGGCGGGGGAGGAGTTCGTCGAGGCGGTGGCCAGCCGCATGGTCGAGCTGCTGCGCGAGGTCACCAAGGTGGGCCAGGGCTCGACCAACCAGGCCTCCGGCCGGGTGACCGACCTGGTCGAGACCGGGAGGCGCACGACCGAAGCCCTCCTCGAGGTCGTGCGCCGCGAGGTGTCCACCCAGCTGGCACAGGTGGGCATCGGCTCGCGCGCCGACCTGGAAGCCCTCGTCGCCCGTCTGACCGGCGGCCGGGCCGGCGCCCCGGCCGACCAGCCGGCGACGGCTGGCCGGCCCACCACGCCGGGCTCTGCCGCCCCGGCGGCCAAATCCCCGGCGGCCAAGTCACCGGCGGCCAAGTCACCGGCGGCCAAGTCACCGGCGGCCAAGTCCCCGGCGGCGAAGCGACCGGCCGCGAAGGCCCCGGCGGCCAAGGTGCCCGCCACGCCGGTGCCGCCGGCGGCCCGCAAGAGCGCCACCAAGGCGGCCCCGGCCAAGAAGGCGACGGCGACCGCGTCGACCGGCGGCCGCAAGGCCGCCCCTGTGGCCTCGCCCGCCAAGGCGGCCACCTCACCGGGCAAGGCGACCGCCGCTGCGACCAAGTCGACCGCCGCACCGGCCAAGGCGAGCCCCGCCGCCAAGAAGGCGACCAAGGCCACCGGCACGTCGACGCCGACCACGCCCGCCAGCTGACCCCCCGCCGCCGCCTCGACGCGGAACTGGTGCGCCGTGGCCTGGCCCCCACCCGGGCGCAGGCGCAGGCGCTCATCGCCGCCGGCGCCGTGCGGGTGGGGGGCGCCTACGCCGACAAGCCGGCTCGTCTGGTGGGGGCCGGCGAGCCGGTGGAGCTCGACGGCCCCCGGCCCCGGTTCGTGGGCCGGGGCGGCGAGAAGCTCGCCGCCGGCCTCGATGCCTTCGGTGTCGACCCGGCGGGCGTCACCGCCCTCGACGCCGGCGCCTCGACGGGCGGGTTCACCGACTGCCTGCTCCAGCGCGGCGCGGCGCGCGTCGTCGCCGTCGACGTGGGTCACGGCCAGCTGCACGAACGGCTGCGGGCCGACCCGCGCGTCGATGTGCGCGAACGCACCAACGTGCGCTCCCTGGGCCCCTCCGACCTCCCCGGGGCGCCTTTCGCCCTGGTCGTGGCCGACCTGTCGTTCATCTCGCTGACCACCGTCGCCCCCGCCCTCACCGGGTTGGCTGCCCCCGGCGGCGACCTCGTCGTGCTGGTCAAGCCGCAGTTCGAGGCGGGGCGCGCCGAGGTGTCGGCCGGGCGGGGCGTCGTGCGCGACCCGGCGGTGTGGCGCCGGGTGCTCGCCGAGGTGGGCTCCGCGTGGGCGGGGCAGGGAGCGACCATGATGGGGGTCGTGGTGTCCCCCCTGCGCGGCGCCGACGGCAACGTCGAGTTCCTCGCCCACCTGCGCATCGCCCCCGGACCCGGCATCGGGCCCGACGCCCTCGACGCGGTCGTGGCCGCCGCCGGGCCGGCCTGAGCGTGGCGGTCGTCGGGCTCGGCGTGCACCCCGGCCGGGCCGAAGCCGTCGCCCAGGCCCGGCGCATCAGCGAGTGGCTGGCGGCACGGGGTCACACCACCCGCGCCATCGACACCGAGGGCCTGGCGTGTGACGCCGGCGAGCTGGACCTGGCCGTCAGCCTCGGCGGTGACGGCACCATGCTGCGCGTCGTCGACGCCGTGCGCGGCGCCGACGTCCCGGTGCTCGGCGTGAACTTCGGCCACCTCGGCTACCTGACCGCCGTGGAACCGACCGGCCTCGAGGATGCCCTCGAGCGGTTCTTCGCCGGCGAGCACCGCATCGAGGCCCGCATGACCCTCGACGTCCGGGTCACCGGGCCCGGCGGCCACCCCGAGCGGCGGGCCCTGAACGACGTGGTGCTGCAGCGGGTGCAGGCCGGCCACACCGTGCGCGCCGCCCTCCGCCTCCGCGGCCAGCCGTTCCTCACCTACACCGCCGACTCGCTGATCGTGGCGACGCCGACCGGGTCGACCGCGTACAACCTCTCGGCGCGCGGGCCGATCGTGTCGCCCGACACGAGGGTCATCGTGGTGACCCCGGTGGCCGCCCACAGCCTCTTCGACCGGTCGCTGGTGCTCTCCCCGAACGACGAGGTGGAGCTGGTGCCGACCGGCGACGGCCAGGCGGAGCTGGTGGTCGACGGCTGGGAGCCGATCGCCGTCGGGCCGGGCTCGCGGGTGACGTGCCGGGCGGGGGTCCGCGACGCCCTGCTGGTGACCTTCGGCGAACGTGACTTCCACCGCATCTTGAAGGGCAAGTTCGCCCTCGACGGGCCGTAGGGCCGTGCTGCGCGAGCTGCGCGTGCGCGACCTCGGGGTCATCGACGACCTGACCGTGCTGCTGGGCCCGGGGATGACCGCCCTGACCGGCGAGACCGGCGCCGGCAAGACGCTCATCGTGGAGGCGATCAGCCTCCTGCTCGGCGGCCGGGCCGACCCGCTCCTCGTGCGCCCCGGGGCCGTCGAGGCCGTCGTCGAGGGACGCTTCGACGGGCTCGCCCCCGACGCAGACGACGTCGTGCTCGCCCGGGTGGTGCCCGCGTCCGGCCGGTCGCGTGCCTACGTCGACGGCCGGATGGCCCCCCTCGCCGCCCTGGCTGAGGCCGGTGGCGCCCTCGTCGACCTCCACGGTCAGCACGCCGCCCAGGCCCTCTTCTCGCCGGCCGCCCAGCGCGCCGCGCTCGACCGGGCCGGCGGGGTCGACCTGGCGCCGCTCGCCGCCGCCCGCCGGCGCGTCGCCGACCTCGACCACGCGATCGCCGAGGTCGGGGGCGACGAGCGCTCACGGGCCCGGGAGGTCGACCTGCTGCGCTTCCAGGTCGGCGAGATCGACGCCGCCGGCATCGACGACGCCGACGAGGACGACGGCCTGGCCGCCGAGGAGAGCCGCCTGAGCGGAGCGGAGGAGCACCGCGCCGCCGCCGGCGCCGCCCACGACGCCCTCAGCGGCGACGAGGGGGTGCTCG
>DASTHS010000105.1:0-8202 GCA_035718085.1 Acidimicrobiales bacterium
GATCCTACCGGTCGGGCTACGAGGTCAGCTGGCGCTTGAGGTCGACCAGCACCGGCACCGGGCCCGGGTCGATGCCGGCCTCGGCGGCCATCCACAGCGACACGTAGTCGCCGAAGAGGATGAGGTCCATCAGCTGGGCGAGGTCGCCGTCGCCGGCGGCGTGCACCTCGACCACGTCGGCGACCACCTCGCGCAGCAGCTCGCCCACCAGCTCGAAGCGCCGGCCGACCTGGGGGTGCTCGCCGTCGTGGCGCAGGGCCACCGCGGTGAGCACCTGGCGGGTCACGTCGCCGTGCTGTCCCCAGCCGCACACCTCGTTGTGGCACAGCTCGGGCTGTGCGGCGGAGAACGCGGGCGCCTTGGCGTTCTCGTTGACCTGGGTCTGCCAGCGCCGGGCCGCGGTGGCGCCGATCGAACCGCCGCCGTGCACGAGGGGGATGGTGCGGCCGATGCGGCGGGCCACGTCGGCGGCGGCCGACGTGTCGCCGGCGACGGCCAGCTCGTCACGACGACGGCGCAGCTGGTCGAGGGCGGCGTCGACCCAGTACGAGCCGCCGGGCAGCAGGCCGATCTCCTCGAGCACGACCAGCGGGGGGAAGGCCATCGAGGGCAGCGCGGCGCGTGGCTGCGGGATGTCGGCGGGCACCTCGATCACGGGTGCTCCCCAGCTGTCGCCGAGGTGGCGCAGCTCGCCGCCCGAGGTCACCACCACCATGCGGGCCCCGCTCACCGCCGCGTCGGACGCGGCCTGGATCGTCTCCTCGGTGTTGCCCGACGCCGAGATGGCGAACACCAGGCACCCGTCACCGACGAACGCGGGGCACTCGTAGCCCTTCACGGTGAGCACCGGCACCGGCAGCAGCGTGGAGGCCACGGCGTGCACCACGTCACCGGCGGCGCCGCTGCCGCCCATGCCGATGACGACCACCGACTCGACGTCCTCGCGGGCCGGCAGGCCCTCCACCCCTCGCGACCGGGCGACGGCGGCCTCCGCCTGCTCGGGGAACTGTTCGGCGAGGGCGAACATCCCGACGGTGTCGAGCACGCTCATGCCGCGCCGCCGGCGGGGTCGAAGGTCGGCCGGATGCCCCGCTCCGCGGCGAGGGCCTCCAGCCGGGCCGCCTCGTCGGCGTCGACGGTGGTGGCCTCGTCGATGAGCATGTTCGGGATCCCGTCGACGACGTCGTAGCGCCGGCGCAGGCGAGGGTTGTAGAGGAACCCCTCGTCGGCGAAGTACAGCAGCGGGCCCTTGTCGTCGGGGCAGGCGAGGATCTCGAGGAGGGCGGGGTCGAGGCTCATGCGGAGAGGTCCTTGATCAGGGCGACGACCTCGTCGGTGCGCGCCGCGCACTCCGGCGCGGTGGGAGCCTCGAGGTTGAGGCGCAGCAGCGGCTCGGTGTTCGACGGGCGGAGGTTGAACCACCAGTCGCCGAGGTCGACGGTCAGGCCGTCGAGGCGGTCGACGGTGGCGTCGGGGTGCGATGCGCTGAAGGCGCGGGCGACGGCCTCGATCACGGCGGCGGGGTCGGCGACCTCGGTGTTGATCTCACCGGAGCCGGCGTAGCGCTCGAAGTCGCGCCGGATCTCCGACAGCGGCCGGTGGTCGCGCGACAGCAGCTCGAGCACGACCAGCGCGGCGATGCAACCGGAGTCGGCCCGGTGGTTGTCGCGGAAGTAGTAGTGGCCGGAGTGCTCGCCGCCGAACACGGCGCCGGTGCGGGCCATCTCGGCCTTGATGAACGAGTGGCCGACCCGGGTGCGCACCGGGGTGCCCCCCCGTTCGCGCACCACCTCGGGCACCGCCTTCGAGCAGATGAGGTTGTGCAGCACCGTCGACCCGGGGTGCTTGTCGAGCATGGCGGCGGCGACCATCGCGGTGGTGGTCGAGCCCGACACCGGCTCGCCCCGGTCGTCGACCAGGAAGCAGCGGTCGGCGTCGCCGTCGAAGGCCAGGCCGACGTCGGCCCCGGTGGCGGTGACCTCCGCCCGGAGGGCGACGAGGTTGGCGGGCTGGATCGGGTCGGCAGGGTGGTTGGGGAAGGTGCCGTCGAGCTCGCCGAAGAGCACCTCGAGGGCGAACGGCAGGCCGTCGAAGACGGCGGGCACCACCAGGCCCCCCATGCCGTTCGCGGTGTCGGCGACCACCTTGAGCGGGCGCAGGGCGGCGGTGTCGACGAACGACCGCACCTTGGTGGCGTAGTCGGCCAGCACGTCGCGCGTGGTGACGCGCCCGGTGCGGCTGGCGGGCGCGGGCTCCGGGCCGGCGACGGCGTCGCGGATGTCGGCCAGCCCCGACTCGATGCCGACCGGCCGGGCGCCGGCCAGGCACAGCTTGATGCCGTTGTACCGGGCCGGGTTGTGCGAGGCGGTGAACATGGCCCCGGGGGCGTCGAGTGCCCCCGCCGCGAAGTAGAGCTCGTCGGTCGAGGTCATGCCGAGGTCGACGACGTCGACGCCGGCGGCGGTGACGCCGGCCGCGAAGGCCGCCACGAGCTCGACGCCGCTCGGTCGCATGTCGCGGGCGACCAGCACGGTCGACGCGCCGGCGAAGTCCGCGAACGCCCTACCGACGCGGCGGCACAGCTCGGCGTCGAGCTGGTCGGGCACCGTGCCCCGGATGTCGTAGGCCTTGAAGATGGCGTCGAGGGCAGCCATGGCGGCCTGGAACGTACCAGGCGGCGATCAGGCCCCCGCCGCCGCCCCGGCCGCGTGGCGGGGGGCGGGCCGCCGGCGCCGCGCCACGTCGAGCAGCTGGGGGCGGGCGAGCACGACCAGGCCACCGAGGCCGACCAGGGTCATCACGAAGCCGGCCCAGTCGACGCTCGTGTAGCCGTAGTGCAAGGTGACGTGGGTGGCGTCGGGCACCACCACCATGAGGTTGGGCGTGGCCCGGTACACCTGGCCGGCCCCGCTCGCCTGCCAGTTCGGGAAGTAGGAGGTGCGCACCAGCACCGGCACGCCCGGCCGGTCGACGTCGAAGCTGATGGTGTCGGTGCCCTGCCGCACGGCGCTGACCTGCACCGGTGGCAGCGGCACCCGGGGCGGCGTGGTGTCGGATGCGGGCACCCGGGCCCACGACCGCGGCCCGGACGCCGTCTCGACGACGTCCCAACGGGAGGGGTCGAGGTACCAGGCCTGCGAGAGCTTGAGCCAGCCGGCGCCGGGATCGCCGAAGCCGGTGGCCACGACCGGCTGGTCGACCATCGGGCTCACCATCGGGGCGTCGAGCACCTCGTAGATCTTCCAGGTGCGCTGCACCGTGCTGGTCTGGTTGTTGGTGGTCTCGCTCACCGGGAAGGGGCCGACGGTGGCGGCCAGCCGCAGCGACGGGTCGACGTCGGCCGCCTGCTCGATGTCGGGGGTGATGGCCATGAACCACTTCACGCCGAGCATCTGCAGGTGCTGCACGCCGAGCGGCACGTTCGGCGACGAGGGGTACTGCAGCCCGCGCATGGGGTCGGAGGGCTGGTCGGAGAGCTCGGCCGCGTCGAGGAAGTGGTAGGGCGTCGTGGCCGACGACTCGTAGTAGAGGCCCTCCATCGACCCGATGCACCCGTGGGTGAAGTAGGGCAGCAGCATGAGGGCGTCGGGGGTGCCCATCTGGTCGAGCGACGGCTCGTACTCCCACATGGCCCGGCCGCAGCCGTAGGCGGGGTCGTTGCCGAGCTGGCGCATCTTGGCGATGAGGGCGAAGAACTCCGCCCGGCGCGCCTTGCCGGGCGACTCGTAGCCGGAGTAGTTCCAGCTCACCCAGTCGGGCACGTACGACGCGGCCGCCGACGAGATGCCGGCCCAGCTCCAACGGCCCCCGGCGACGGTGTGGCCGCCCGGCAGCTGGCGCAGCGGGTAGGCCACCCAGACGTAGGTGACCAGCAGGAACGCCAAGGGCACCGGGAGCAGGCTGCGCCGCAGCAGCGGGCGCAGCCGCGCCGAGCGCACCGCCAGCGTGCCGAGCTCGGCGGCGGCCACACCGACGAGCAGGTAGAGGCTGAGGAACCAGAACGGCAGCACGCGGGCGTTCCAGAGCCGGGCGTCGGGGGCGTAGCGGAACACCACGGCGCACGCGACGGCCATCCACGCCAGCCACACCCCGAGGCGGTTGCGGCGGGCGAACGCCAGGGCGGCGCCGACGGCGGCCAGGCCGAACAACCAGGTGTCGCTCTTCGGGAACAGGGTCGTGAGGTAGGTGGTGATCTTCCCGTACCCCATGTTGGTGGCGTAGGGCAGGCGCAGCTCGAACGGGAGCGCCCACACCGCCACGACCAGCCCGGCGACGACCAGCACCGGCACGAGGAAGCGGGCGCTGCGACGGCGGCCCGGCTCCACCGCGGCCATGACCGCCGCGCCGCCGGCGGCGAAGAAGAGGGGCAGCACGTGCGACACGGCGCAGGCGGCCAGCACGGCGGCGGCGACCGCGCGGCCCCGCCCGGTGCGCAGCCCCCGGGCCACCAGGCCGAGGAACAGCACGGCCAGCGACAGGCTGATCGAGAAGGAGAACTCGCCGGCCATCGTCGAGGCGATGTTGCCGCCGTAGATGGTGAAGTCCCGGCTGAAGAGGTAGGCGACCGAGGCCAGCGCCAGGCACGCCGGCACGGGGAAGCGCGACCTCGACAACCGTCCGAGGGCCCAGGCGGCCACGGGGAGGGTGACCAGGCCGGCGACCGACACGAGCTTGAAGGCGATGTCGTAGGGCACCACGTAGCTCACGAACGCGATCGCGAACATGGGCAGGGGGAAGTAGTAGGTCAGTGCCGGGAAGCCGGCGTACCAGTCGGGCGCCCAGCCGGTGAGGCGCAGCGACGGGATGAGGTGCGCCTTGACGAAGGCGGGCAGCCACACGTGGGCACCCATGTCGCCGCCCGCCGGCGTGGTGTTGGCGAACAGCAGCGACGGCTTCAGCTCCACGAAGGTGAACACCACGCAGGCGACCACGACGCCGAAGGTGGTGACCGCCTCCGGCCAGGTGCGGGCCGACAGCGCCGCCACGACCCGCGCGCCGCGCCGCTCCCACCACCGCTCCGGCATGGGCAGGTCGTCGCCGTCCCCGTCACCGCCGTCCCCGTGGGGCGGCCCGTCGCCCGCCCCGGCGCCCTCCGCCGGGGCGCCGCCGTGCTCGGCCGTCGAGGGGGGAGCGGTGTCGACGACGTCGTCGGGTGCAGGTGCCCCGGCGGGGCGCGCGGCACCGGGCGGGGCGAGCACCGCCAGGCGTTCGGCGCCGCCCTGGACGTCGGCCGGGCGCGCGTCGGGCACGACCAGGTCGTCGGCCGGCCGGTGGTCGGGGGCGTCCACGGCCGCACATCCTGCCCGGTGCCCCTCCGCCAGTGGGTGCAGTGGGCGCGGACGGCGCCTCAGCGCTGGGCGGCGAGCTCCAGCACGTCGGCGAGGGGGAGGGCGCCTCCGGCCGCCTCCCACCAGCGGGCGTCGCAGGCCGAGCAGCTGGCCATGCGCACGGCCTCACCGTGCAGGTGCATGTCGATCACGACGAGCTGGCGGGTCTGGCACGTGGGGCAGCGCATGGCCGGGTCACCTCTCGGGTCGTGCGCCCGGGGTGGGCGCGTGCGGCCGCCGCTGCGCCCGCCCCCTTGGCATCGGCATCGCCGGCCGGCCCTTGAGCGCGGTCGGCCCTCTCCTCAGGAGACGAGGCGCTCGCTGAGCCCGGGCACCCGGCGCGCCACGCGCCGGTCGACCAGGCCCCACCCGCGCGGCGGCCGCAGCCGGCCGGCGTGGTCGGCGCACATGCCCCACTGGTCGCCGGCGGCGCCCGGCGCATCGTCGAGCCACACGCAGCTGCCGGCGTAGTCGTAGGTCAGCCACGCCACCGCCGGCTGCGCGCACCCCGGGCGCGCGCAGTGCGGTGTCCCGGTCACGCCGGCCACGGTACCGCCGGGCGGCACCCCTGGCGCGGATGGCCTGCCCGTGCTAACGGGCGGCCACCGCCTACGATCTGCGCATGAGTCGCCAACCAGGTGATCTGCGCCCTGGTGGGCCGGAGCGGGGGCAGGGCCAACAGCAGAGCGGGGGCACGAACTGGCGCTGGATCCTCGTGGTCGTCGCCGTCGTGCTGGTGCTCGCGGTGGTCGTCACCAACCCCCTGCACGCCAACAACGCCCCCGCCCAGCCCTTCGGCCAGTTCGAGAAGGCCCTGACCTCCCACCAGGTGGCGTCGGCGAAGATCAACAAAGACACCGGCAAGCTGACCTACACCACCACGGCCGGCCAGTCGTTCACCGTGCAGGGGCCGAGCGAGATCGACGTCGCGCAGTACCAGCAGTACGCCGACGACATCCCCGCCGCCGGGCTGCAGTACACCACCGGCACCACCAGTCTGGTGGCGTCGATCGCCCCCTACGCCGTCTACCTGCTGCTCATCGTCGGCGTGTTCTTCTTCATCACCCGCCGGGCGCAGGGCCAGATGGGCAACATCATGTCGATCGGCCGCTCCAAGGCGAAGGTCTACACGACCGAGCGACCCCGCACGACCTTCGCCGACGTCGCCGGCTACGACGGCGTGAAGCTCGAGATCCGCGAGGTGGTCGAGTTCCTCCGCAGCGCCGGGCGGTTCAAGGAGATCGGCGCCAAGATCCCCAAGGGCGTCCTGCTCGTCGGCCCCCCCGGCACCGGCAAGACGCTGCTCGCCCGGGCCGTCGCCGGCGAGGCGGGGGTGCCGTTCATGTCGGTCACCGGCTCCGACTTCATGGAGATGTTCGTCGGGGTGGGCGCCTCCCGGGTGCGCGACCTGTTCCAGACGGCGCGCAAGCAGGCGCCGGCCATCATCTTCATCGACGAGATCGACTCCATCGGCCGCAAGCGCGGCGCCGGCCTCGGCGGCGGCCACGACGAGCGCGAGCAGACGCTCAACCAGATGCTCGCAGAGATGGACGGCTTCGAGGCCACCGAGGGCGTCGTCATGATCGCCGCCACCAACCGTCCCGACATCCTCGACCCCGCCCTGCTGCGCCCCGGCCGCTTCGACCGGCAGGTCGTGGTGCCCTTGCCGGACCTCGAAGAACGGCTGCCCATCCTGGCGGTGCACACCCGCGACAAGCGGGTCGCCCCCGACGTCGACCTGCACGTGGTGGCCCGCGGCACGCCGGGCATGAGCGGCGCCGACTTGGCCAACCTGGTCAACGAGGCCGCCCTCCACGCCGTGCGCCGCGGGGCGCGGGCCATCGAGATGGTCGACTTCGAGGCGGCCCGCGACCGGGTGCTCATGGGCCAGCGGCGCGAGTCGACGGTGCTCTCCGACAAGGAGAAGGAGGCCACCGCCTACCACGAGGGCGGCCACGCCGTGCTGGCCTACGTGCTCCCCGACGCCGACCCGGTGCACAAGGTGACGATCCTGCCCACGGGCATGGCCCTCGGGGTCACCCAGCAGCTGCCCATCGAGGAGCGGCACACCTACTGGCGGGAGTACATCGAAGACGCCGTCTGCGTGATGATGGGCGGCCGCTGCGCCGAGCAGCTGGTGCTCGGCAGCCTCTCGACGGGCGCCTCCAACGACCTGCAACGGGCCACCGAGCTGGCCCGCAAGATGGTCCGCGAGTTCGGCATGAGCGACCGGGTCGGGCCCATGGCGTGGGGCCAGGAGGGCCAGGTGTTCCTGGGGGAAGACCTCATGCACGCGGCGCGCGACTACTCCGACGTGACCTCCCGGGTCATCGACGAGGAGGTCGAGCGCATCCTCCGCGAGCAGGAGGCCCGCGCCACCCGGCTGCTGACCGAGCACCGGCGGGGTCTGACCGCCGTCGCCTACGCCCTCCTCGAGAAGGAGACCATCCCCGGCTCCGAGGTCGGCCGGCTCGTCGACGGCGCCTACGGGCGGCCCGTGCACGAGGCGGGGGCCGAGGTGGTGCCGACCTTCGCCGACCCGGCAGCCGACGGGCGGCCCGACCCCGAGGCGACCCCCGGCGGGGGCGCCACCACCGGCATCGGTGTGCCGAGCCGCCTCCAGCTCGACCGCGACGACCAGCCGCCCGCCGGCTGACCCGCCGGCCGGGCCGGCGGGCGCCCGCGCCGGCCAGTGCGACCAGCCGGCTGCTCAGCCGAGCGGCACCCCGAGCTGCAATATCTCGAAGGATGGCTGCGGGGCGGACGCGGCCAACTCGGTGCTCAGGAACACCGGCGTGCTCGACTGCACCAGCAGCCCGGCGAGGGCCGGCGAGGCGGTGGTGAGCGGCAGCACGGCCCGGCCGCCGGCGGGCAC
>DASTHS010000106.1:0-3524 GCA_035718085.1 Acidimicrobiales bacterium
CCAGTCGGCGCCGGTGGCGGCACGACCGATGGCGGGGGAGCGGCGCGCTGGCGGCCCGCCGGCATCGGCCGGGCGGGGGCCCGAGGCAGCAGCCGGCGCCCCCTCGGCATCCGGTGCCCAGGCGACCGTGCGGCGCCCGGCGGTCGTCGAGCAAGGCGCCCCCGACGTGGCGGTGGATGCCGCCGCCGGGCGGCGGCCACGTCGGCGGCTGATGATCGCAGGCCTCGCCGCAGGCGTGGTGGTCGCCGTCGCCGTCGGCGCGACGCTCGCCATCGGCGGCGGGGCGAAGCCCGCCCACGCAGGCCTGCCCCCCGCCCTCGAGCCGGCCGACGCATCGGCGACCCCCGTCGCCGCCCCGGCCATCGGCACCCCCGCCCTCACCTGGTCTCGGGTCGACCCGACCACCGTCCGGTTCAGCTGGACCTACTCCGGCGCGCAGCCGGGCGACCAATACCGCTGGCAGCAGCCCGGTCAGGGCTTCACGGTGACCTCCACCCCGTTCGCCGACGTGGCCGACCCGGTGGGCCACCAGGTCTGCATCCAGGTGCAGGTCGGCCGTGGCGACGGCTCGGCCAGCTCCGACCTCTCCGACCCGGTGTGCGGCGGATGACCGGCGCCGCCACCAGTCCCCGCTCGCTCAGGCCCGCTACCCCGGAGACGCCCGCGTGAAGTTCCCCTCCCTCCTGCGCACGCGCTGGGGCGCCGCCGGATCGACCACCTTCCTGTCCGCCTCCGTGGCGGCCCTGGTCGTCGCCGCCTCGCTCAGCACCGGTGCGCCGGTGAGCCACCTCCAGGCCGACGACGCCAGCATCTGGCTGACCGACAACGCCGACGGCGCCTACGCCCACTTCAACGACGCCATCGGCCAGATGCAGGCGCTCGTCAGCGCCCCCGCCGGCTTCGCCGCCACCTACCACCTCGACGTGGCCCAGAGCGGCTCCGACGTGCTCGCCGTCGACCGGGACCGGGGGGAGATGTGGGCGATCGACACGACCGCCGACAAGGTCGCCGGTCAGGGTGTCGTGCTCCCCGGCGGCCAGCACGGCGCCGTCGCCACCGCAGCGGGCACGGTGGCGGTGCTCGACGGCACCACCGGCAAGGTGTGGGCCCACGCCAGTGGCAGCGGCCTCGACCTCTCGGGGCTGGGCCTGACCGGGCACCCGACCGCCACCGTCGCCGGTGCCCACGCCCTCGCCGTCTCCCAGAACGGTGACGTGGTGATCGCCGCCCCGGCGGCCGTCGTGCGCATCGCCCGCACCGGCAACAGCCTCGCCAAGCCGGTCACCCGCCCCCTCGGCCTGCCGGCCTCCGACTCGGTGGCGGTGACCACCGTCGGCGGCCAGGCGGTCGTGCTCGACACCACCGCCGGGGCGGTCACCCTGCCCGACGGGCGCCGCACCGCCGTGCCGGGCGCCGGCCAGAAGGCCGTGCTCCAGCAGCCCGGCCCGACAGCCGCCGACGTGCTGGTGGCCACCGGCACGGCCCTGTGGTCGGTGCCGCTCACCGGCGCCGCCCCCACCAAGCTGGCCACGTCGCCCGGCGGTGACCCGGCTGCCCCGGTGCGCCTCGACCGCTGCAGCTACGCAGCCTGGTCGGGCTCGCCGGGCACCTACGCACAGTCGTGCGACGGCGCCGCCCCGGGTGCGGCGGGGGTGCCGCTCGGCCCGACCGCCCGCAACCCGGTGTTCCGGGTCAACCACCACCGCGTCGTGTTGAACGACGCCAGCGACGGTGCGGCGTGGGATCTCACGGCGCGGCCCGCGCTCTCGGTCAACAACGGCGACTGGCGCAAGGTGCTCGCCGCCCAACAGCAGAACCAGCAGCAGAGCGCGGCCACCTCCGACAACCCGGCCGACGCCGCCCGCCAGGACCAGAAGCCCAAGGCCGTCGACGAGGAGTTCAAGGCCCGCAGCGGGCGCAGCACGGTGCTGCACATCCTCGACGCCGACTCCGACCCCAACGGCGACGTGCTGTCGATCTCGTCGCTGTCGAACGCCGCCGGCACCGGCTGGGCGACCACGATCACCCCTGACACCGAGACCGCGGTCATCCGCCTCGACAGCGGCGTCACCACGCCGGTGCACTTCGGCTACACCATCGTCGACGCCCACGGCCGGTCGGCTTCCGCCACCGTCACCGTCGACCCCGTGGTCGGGGAGACCCCCCCGCACCTCCGCCCCGGTGCCGCCACGCCCGCCTACTCGGTCATCTCCGGTGGCACCGGCCACTACGCAGTGCTCGGCGACTGGCGCGACGACGAGGGCGACCCGATCAGCCTCGTCGACGCTTCGGCACCGTCGGGGTCGGTCAGCGCCACCAGCGACGGGGTCGTCACCTTCACCGCCCCCGTCGTCACCGCCGACACGGTCGTGACCATCACCTACCGGGTGACCGACGGCCTGAGCGCCCCAGTGGCGGGCACCCTGCCCATCACCGTGCTCGGCCGGGGCGACACCTCGGCCCGGCCGGCCATCGCCGTCGCCGACGTCGCCAACGTGGTGGTCGGCGCGGCCACCCAGGTCAAGCCGCTGGCCAACGACGTGCCCGGCGCCGATCCGCTGCACCCCACGGCGGCCCTGGCCCTCGCCGGGCCGGTGGCCGGCCTGCCCCAGGTCACGGTGGCCACCAACATGACCGACGGCACGCTCACCGTCACCGCCAGCGCCCCGGGCGTGTACGCCCTCACCTACCAGGCGGCCTTCGGGTCGGCACCCCTGGCGTCCGGGCAGATCCTGGTCACCGCCCGACCGCCGGTCACCTCCGTGTCGACCCCCGTCACCCTGCCGACCTCGGTGCTGCTGCACGGCCAGCTGCCCGTGACCGTCGACGTGGTGGCCAACGACTACGACCCGGCCGGCGGCCTCCTGACCGTGACGGGCGCGTCGGCCCCGGCCGGCATCTCCGCCACCGTCGTGGGCGGCCGTTCCCTGCGCCTGGCCGCCACCGCCGCCAGCCTCAGCGGCCAGCAGGTGGTCACCTACAGCGTCACCAACGGGGTGACCGCACCGGTCACCGGGCAGGTGATCGTCACCTGGGTGCCGGCACCCCAGCCGGGCGCCCCCATCACCCACACCGTCGTCGCCGTCGTCCGGGCCGGCAACGTCGTCGACGTCCCGGTGCTCGCGGCCGCCAGCGACCCGGCCGGCGAGCCCCTGACCCTGCTGCCCACCGGCACGGCGCTCTCGCCCGTCGGGGTGGGCACCGTCGGCGTCGACGGCTCCCTGCTGCGCTACGCCGCCCCGGCGACGGTCACCACCGCCACCGATGTCACCGCCACCTACGTGGTGCAGGACACGTCCGGCTACCGCACCTCCGGCCAGCTCGTCGTGACGGTCACGCCGCCCCCCGGGCCCCAGCACCCCGACCAGCCTCCGACCCCCGACGCCCTCGAGGCCCGCGTGGTGGCCGGCGGCACCATCACCATCCCCGTGCCCACCAGCGGGGTCGACCCCGACGGCGACCCGGTGGCCGTCACCGGTGTGGTCGACGCCCCCCAGCTGGGTCGGGTGCTCTCGGTGCAGCCA
>DASTHS010000107.1:0-4090 GCA_035718085.1 Acidimicrobiales bacterium
CATCCAACTGGCCAAGCGCTTCCTCGGCGCGGCCCGGAATACCGAGGACGCCGGGTCGTTGACCATCCTGGCGACCGCAGCGGTCGGGACCGGGAGCAAGATCGACGATGCCATCCTCGACGAACTGCGCGAGGTGGTGACCACCGAGATCCGCCTCGACCACTCGCTCGCCGAACGCCGGGTGCACCCGCCCATCGACGTGGCTGCATCTGGCACCATCAACGACGATCGGTTGCTCGGTGACGACCTCGACGAGGTCGTGGCCCTGCGCCAGAAGATCCGGTCCGGTGCGGCCTCCGAGGAGGGCGACACCGGGGCGGCGACCCCAATCGAGCAGCTGCTGCAGAGCTTCGGCTCGTCCACGGCACCGTCGGTGTAGGGAACCGACGGCACCCTGAAAGGACTCCCTATGAAGACCGACATCCACCCGCAGTACGACACGGCCACGGTCACCTGCTCGTGCGGCAACACCTTCACGACCCGGTCGACCAAGCCGACGCTCACCACCGAGCTGTGCAACGAGTGCCACCCCTTCTACACGGGCAAGCAGAAGCTGGTCGACACCGGTGGCCGCGTCGAGCGCTTCGAGCGCCGTTACGGCCGGCGCGGCGGCAAGAAGTAGGCCCCACGCCCATCACCACCCTGCAGGCGGCGCCGGTGCAGCGTTGCTGCGCCGGCGCGCCGGCGCGCATGCCCGGCGGTGGCCGCCGTGGCTGACGAGCGGCTCGGGTCGCTGCGGCGGGCCAAGCTCAAGGCCCTCGTGCGCGACGGCCGCCTCGGCGGCACGCTGCCCGAGGGCGCCGTCGACGGCGCGCTGCCCGGCGGGGCCGCGATGCGCAGCGCCGACTCCGCCCGCGGCTGGGTGCTCGTCGACGACGGGGCGGTGGCCGGCCTCGGCGCCGCACTGGCCTGGTCGGTGCGCGAGCGCCTGCCGCGCGCCGGCCTCGAGGTGCTCGTCGAGACCGCGCCGGCCCGGTCGGCGTCGCGGCCCGGCGACGGGCCCCGGGTCGACGCCGCCGCAGTCGTCGCCAGGCGCGCGGCGGAGTTCGCACCCGCCCCGACGGTGTGGGCGGTGGCCGGCACCGAGCTGCGGCCCATTGTCGCCGGCGACGCAGTGGCGGCGGGCGAGCCCGAGCTGCCGCCGGGCGACCTCGACCGCTTCGCCGCCGAGCTCGCCCGCCACGGCGCCGACCCGATCGTCGAGCACGGGGTGCTGCGCGGCGAGGTGCTCGGCCTGGAGGTCGCCCGCGCCGTGCCCGAAACGAATGGGGGCTGGCGGCTGGCCGCCGGGGTGGGCCGCCACGACCGCGACGCACGGGAGCAGCTACGCCCCGACCAACCGCCGGGCGACGCCCTCGACGAGGTGGTCGCCCTCGTGCGCCAGTGGCGGCGCCCCGGCGGCCTCCGCCACCCGGCCAACACCCTCTCGCGCGAGCGGTGGCTGCGATCGCTGCTCGTCGCCGCCCCCGAGCGGGTCGGAGCCCGGTCGCTCGCCCCCTTGCCCGTGCCGGTGCCCACGACCGACCTGCGCGACGCCACCCCAGCGGCCGCCCTCGGCACCTCTGCGTCGACCGGCGGCCCGCTGGTGGTCGTCTGCTCGGTCGGCGTCGACCTCGACCTGGTGCCCACCGCCGCCGACGTGCGCCTGCTGCACGCCCCAGACGCCGAGCTGCTGGTGGTGCTGCCCGAAGGCGACGACCTCCCGGTGACGCGCACCCTGGCCGCCGCGCTGGCCCGGCCGGCCCAAGTGCTCGCGGTGCCCAGGGACTGGCAGGCGGCCCTTGCTGCCGAGTGAGAGTGCATGAGATGCTCTCAAGGTGCGGGTCTTCACGGCACGTGAGCTGGCGACCTACGGGCTGACGCCCTCGGTGGTGGCCGCCCAGGTGGGCGCCGGGCTGCTCGTCCCGACGTCGCCGGGGCGCTGGCGCTGCGCCGACCCGGAAGGGTGGCGCTCGGCCTTCGCCAGGGCGGTGTCCGCTGCCGGCCCCCGTGCTGTCGTGGTCGGGCGATCGGCCGCCGCGGTCCACGGGCTCGACGGCTTCGTGCCCGGCGACGAGGGCTTCACCGGCCTCGTCGAGGTCGCCGTCCCCCGGGGCCGCCACGCCCGTCTCGGCGTGCAGCGCCTCGATGCCCGGGCGCACGACGTGGTCGAGATCGACGGGGTGCGGGTCCTCGCTGCGGCCAGCGCGCTAGCCGGGCTCGGTCGCAGCACCCGCGCCGACCTGGTCGAACGGGCGATGGAGTCCGCCCTGCGTCGGCGCCTGACCACCGAGCAGGCGCTCCGGTCACCGGCGCTCACCCACCGCCGTCGGGGCGGCGCCGTGCTGCGGGAGGTCATGGCGCGCCGGCCCGTCGGCGCCCCGCCGACCGGGAGCGACGCCGAGACGAGGTTCTTGCAGGTGGTGCGAGCCGGCGGGCTACCGGTGCCCGACCGCCAAGTCGAGATCGTCGCCAACGGCACCGCCTTCCACGCGGACTTCGGCTGGCGCGACCACGGCGTCGCCACCGAGGTCGACAGCCGCCGCTGGCACGGGGCCACCGCCGCCGAGCGCGATGCCCGCCGGCAGAACGAGATCACCGTGTGCGGGTGGATGGTGATCAGGGTGACCTGGCACGACGTGGTGTTCACCCCCGACTGGGTCGTCGACCTCGTGGCCCGCGCCCTCGAGGCGGCGGTGCTGCGCGGCCGGCAGCGCCCCTGGGCTCGCTGAGCTCTTCTTGCGCCGCCCCTCGCGGAGGGGGAGCCAGCACGGAACCACAGGAGGCGGGGGTTCCGTGTTGGCTTCGCGCACGTGGCTGAGCGTGGATGACCGGCACGGATGCTCCCTGTTCCGAGTTCCGTGCCGGTCACAGGTGGTGCCGGCCGCAGTCGCCTGGCCCAGGGTCGAGCCCGCACCCTCGCCCCCGCCCCCCGCCGCTCGAGCCCGCCCCTCGCCCCTCGCACCGTCGAGCCCGCACCCCCCCGCCGCTGCTGTGCCCGGCCGGCGCGACGGGGGCCACCGGTAGCATCACCAGCCGTGCTCGATCGGCTGGCGGGTCTGCGCTCGGAGTACGAGACCGTGATCGCCCAGCTGTCGGACCCGGCCGTGCTGGGCGACAACCGCAAGCTGCGGGAGGTGAGCCGTCGCCACCACGAGCTCGAGCCGGTGGTCGCCGCCTACGACGCCTACCAGCGGGCGGCCGACGACCTGGCCGCGGCCCGCGAGATGTTGGCCGACCCGGACGCCACGGGTGACGACCGCAAGGCGATGGAGGCCGAGCAGCGCCAGGCCGAAGGCGACCTCCAGCGCCTCGAGGCCGAGCTCAAGCTGCTGCTGCTGCCGAAGGACCCCAACGACGGCAAGAACGTCATCCTGGACATCCGCGGTGCCGAAGGCGGGGAAGAGGCCAACCTCTTCGCCAAGGACCTCTACGAGATGCTCACCCGCTTCGCCGACCGGCGGGGCCTGAAGCACGAGCTCATCGAGGCCGACCCGAGCGACATGGGCGGCTTCAACGCCGTGACGGTGCTCGTGAAGGGTGACCAGGCGTGGGCCGACCTCAAGTACGAGGGCGGCGTGCACCGGGTGCAGCGGGTGCCGGTCACCGAGAGCCAGGGCCGCGTGCACACCTCCAGCGCCACGGTGACGGTGCTGCCGGAGGCGGAGGAGGTCGACGTGCACATCGAGGAGAAGGACCTGAAGGTCGACGTCTACCGCTCGACGGGCCCGGGCGGCCAGTCGGTCAACACCACCGACTCGGCCGTGCGCATCACCCACCTGCCCACCGGCACCGTCGTGGCCATGCAGGACGAGAAGAGCCAGATCCAGAACCGGGCCAAGGCCATGCTCGTGCTGCGGGCCCGGCTGCTCAAGGCCGAGCAGGACCGCCAGGCCGCCGAGCTGAGCTCCACCCGCAAGGCCCAGGTCGGCACCGGCGGGCGCAGCGAGAAGATCCGCACCTACAACTACAAGGAGAACCGGGTCACCGACCACCGCATCGGCCTCACCATCTACAAGCTCGACAAGGTGCTCCTCGGGGAGCTCGACGAGATCGTCGAGGCCCTGCTCGCCGACCAGCGCCGCCGCCAGCTCGAGAGCGACGGGTGAAG
>DASTHS010000108.1:0-11297 GCA_035718085.1 Acidimicrobiales bacterium
TCGTCGCGTGGGTGCTCTCCCCGGCCCGCGCCCTGGCGTTCGTCGCCGTGCAGCAGGGCGCCTTCGGGCTCTACCTCGGCGGCGCCTTCGCACCGAACCACACGGGGATGCCCCTGCTCGACGTGTCGACACCCCTCGGCGTGGTGGAGCGCCAGGTGCTCACCGCCCGGGACATCCGCGGCGGCCGCCTGACGACGTTCCTGCTCGGCGGGCTCGACCTCCAGATCGAACACCACCTCTTCCCGACGATGCCCCGACCGAACCTGCGGGAAGCGAGGCCCCATGTGCAGAGCTTCTGCGCCGCCAACGGGCTCACCTACTGCGAGACGACCCTGGCCGACTCCTACCGCCGGTGCCTCCGGCACCTGCGCGACGTCAGCTCGGGCCGCCAGCCGCGGGTGGGGCGATGAGCCGCCGTCTCGCGCAGCGCCCGTGCCGGGCGAACCCGAGGACCCAGCTGTGCCGGGAGTACCTCGAGGCGCTGTGGGTGCTCGCCTGGCTCGGGTGCGGAGGCGATGCCTCAGCAGCGGAGTCGGCGGTCATCGCCGCCGTGAGGGACACGACCTGCGACCCGCACCCCGACGATGGCGGCGACGTCTGGCACGCCGTCGCCGGCCGGCACCTGCGCCGCCGGCTGACGCCGGCCCTCGCCGCTGCCGGGACCACCGGCGACTGCGCCTGGGAGGGCTACGAGGCCCTGGCGCTGGTCGTGACCGGTCGCAGCCCCACCGAGGCCGCCGCGGTGATCGGCGTGAGCGTGGCGCAGGTGCACCACGGCCTGCGCCGCAGCCTGGCCGCTTCGTGGTCGATCGCCGGAGCGGTGACGCGGTGATCTCGCGAGGAGGTCTGCCGCCGGGCATCTCCGTGACCGAGGTCGTCGGGCCGGAGGTGCCCGACGTGGTCACCCTGGCCGTGACCGGCGACGTCGACCTGGCCGCCGCTCCCCTGCTCCGATCGGCCGTGCAGGTGGCGATCTCCCGGGGGTGCACCACCGTGGCCATCGACTGCTCGGCGGTGGAGTTCATCGACGTCTCGGGCATCCGGAGCCTGATCGCCGCCGGGCGCCAGGCCTCGGCGGCATCGGTGCGCCTGACCGTGACCCACCCGAGCAGCGCGCTGCTGCGGGCGTTGCTCCTCACCGGGCGCAGCGGCGACGTCGACCTGGACCGCCGGGGCGGCGGCGGTGGCGCCCGGCGCTGAGCCCGTCGCCGGCGCCCTGCCCGGGGCGGCCGGCGGCGCCGGTGCTAGGCGCCCGACGCCGCCCGTTCGACCGCAAGGTCGGCGCCCGCGCCGACCGTGTCCGCGCCCTCGGCGCGCCACGACCAGGTCTCGGCGTCAGCCCACAGCCGCTCGAGCTCGTAGAAGGCCCGGGCCTCGTCGAGCAGCACGTGCACCACGAAGTCGCCGTAGTCGAGCAGCACCCACCGGGCGTCGTCGAGCCCCTCGACCCGCCGGGGTGCGGGGCCTCCCGCCCGCTTGAGCTGCTCCTCGACCTCGTCGGCGATCGTGCGCACCTGGCGAGGGTTGCGCCCGCTGGTGATCACGAAGGCGTCGGTGATCGCCAGCACCCCGCCGACCGCGAGCACCACGGTGTCGTCACCCTGCTTGGCGTCGGCGGCCCGGGCCGCGACGGCGCACCACCCCCGGACCTGCTCCAGCGACGCGCCGGCCACTAGCGGCACTCTGCTCCGCAGGGGCAGGGGCAGCGTCCGGCTTGCGCCGTTGGCTTCCGGTGCTGGGCGGGTGCGGCAACGATCACGTGGATCCTCCTCCGAAGGCGACGGGCACGGCGCTCGTCGCCGGTGCGGCGGTGAGCCACTGCATGGCGAGCAGGCCGAGGGTGGCCGCCAGCACGGCGACCAGGACTGCGACGAGGGCGAGCTGCTCCCGTCGCAGCCGCCGCGGGTCGGGACCCTCGGCGAGGGGCTCGGCCTGCGGGGCGGGGACGCCGGCGTCCGGGTCGGGACCGGCCTGCTCACCGGCCGGCGGGGCCGGGGGCTGCGGGCGTCGGGTCACCGGGTGGACCGTCGTCATCTGTCAGCCAGCGTACAGACCGCGTGCCCGCATGCAGTGGACGGCCGCCTGGGGCACGAGGTAGTCGAGGGGCCGGCCGTCGGCCGCCCGCTCGCGCAGGTCGGTGCTCGAGATCTCCAGGTTCGGCACGGTGACCTCGACGACGCGCCAGCCCTGCTCCTCCAGCTCGCGGGGCCGGCGGACGCCGGGCCGGTTGACCACGATCAGGGTGGCCAGGCTCTTGACCTCCTCGATGCGGCCCCACGACGGCAGGGCGGGGGCGACGTCCCACCCGATGATCAGGTGCAGCTCGGCGCCGGGGTGCAGCGCGGCCAGCTCTCGCAGGGTGTCGGCGGTGTAGCTGTCGCCGCCGCGTTCGATCTCGAGGCGACCGGCCTCGAGGCCGGGCACCTCGCCCACGGCGGCCTCGACCAGGGCGAAGCGGTCGTCGGCGGGGGTGACCCGCCGCAGGCCGGCCTTCTGCCAGGGGACGTTGGCCACCATGAGCACGACGCGGTCGAGGCGGGCGGCGTTGCGGGCGTTGACGGCGGCGACGAGGTGGCCGACGTGCACGGGGTCGAAGGTGCCGCCGAACACCCCGATCCGCTCGGCCATCGGCCGGACCCTACTTGGGGGCGCCCACCCCTATCCTTCTCCCGTGGACGAGGCCCGCCCCTGGCACCCCGGCAGCTGGCGCGAGCGTCCGGCCAAGCACCAGCCCGACTGGCCCGACGCGTACGCCGTCGAGCAGGCCGAGAAGGTGCTCTCGGCCATGCCGCCGCTGGTGTTCGCCGGCGAGGCCCGCAACCTGCGGGCCGCGCTCGCCGAGGTCGCCGCCGGGCAGGCCTTCCTGCTGCAGGCGGGTGACTGCGCCGAGAGCTTCGCCGACTTCGCCGCCGACACCATCCGCGACAAGCTCAAGGTGATCCTGCAGATGGCGGTGGTGCTGACCTACGGCACCGGCACCCCTGTGGTCAAGGTCGGCCGCATCGCCGGGCAGTACGCCAAGCCGCGCTCGTCGCCCACCGAGGTCGTGGGCGGGGTCGAGCTGCCCAGCTTCCTCGGCCACATGGTCAACGACGACGCGCCGACCGTCGAGGGCCGGCGCCCCGACCCGGCCCGCATGGTGACGGTGTACCAGCAGTCGGCGGCCACCTTGAACCTCCTGCGGGCGTTCACCAAGGGCGGCTTCGCCGACCTGTCGCAGGTGCACCACTGGAACCAGGAGTTCGTGCTCAGCTCGACCGAAGGTCGCCGCTACGAGGCCATCGCCGGCGAGATCGACCGGGCGCTGCGGTTCATGCAGGCGTGCGGCATCGACCTCACCCGCGAGACCTCGTTGCACCAGGTCGACTTCTGGACCTCCCACGAGGCGCTGGTGCTCGGCTACGACGAGGCCATGACCCGCCGCGACTCGCTGACCGGCGGCTGGTACGACACCTCGGCCCACATGCTGTGGGTGGGCGAGCGCACCCGCCAGCCGGGCGGTGCCCACCTCGAGTTCCTCTCCGGGATCGGCAACCCGGTGGGGGCGAAGGTCGGCCCGACGGCCACGCCCGAGGAGGTGCTCGCCCTCTGCAGCGCCCTCGACCCCGACCGCACCCCCGGGCGCCTCACGCTGATCGCGCGGATGGGGCGGGGGAAGGTCGCCGGGCGGCTGCCGGCCCTGCTGCGGGCCGTGCGCGCCGCGGGGCACCCCGTCGTCTGGGCGTGCGACCCGATGCACGGGAACACCTTCACCGCCGCGGACGGGCGCAAGACCCGCCGCTTCGACGACGTGCTGGCCGAGATCCGCGAGTTCTTCTCCGTCTGCCGCGACGAGTCGGTCTGGCCGGGGGGCGTGCACGTGGAGCTGACCGGCGACAGCGTGACCGAGTGCCTGGGCGGCGCCGAGGAGATCTTCGAGGACCAACTCGAGCTGCGCTACACCACCACCTGCGACCCGCGCCTGAACGGCCGGCAATCGCTCGACTTGGCCTTCCGCGTCGCGGAGCTGCTGAGGGCCCAGCGGTAGCAGGCGCCGATTGGCGACCTAGTTGATCAAACCAGTCGGCTTTATGGTTGACTGGGACCGTGGCCGTCGTCTCGCACCCCCCCATCTCCGCCGACCCCGAGGTCGCCGCGGACATCGAGAAGTTCGAGCGCCTGCTCGCCGCCCACCTCGCCGGGCAGGTCGACGAGGACGCCTTCCGGGTGTTCCGCCTGAACAACGGCATCTACGGCCAGCGCCAGGGCGGCCACAACCAGATGGTGCGGGTCAAGTTCCCCTACGGCTCGGTCTCGGCGGAGCAGCTCGACCGGCTGGGCGACATCGCCACCACCTACAGCCGGGGGTGGGGGCACTTCACCACCCGCCAGAACGTGCAGTTCCACTTCGTGCAGCTCGAGCGGGTGCCCGACCTGCTGCGCGACCTGGCCGACGTCGGGCTCACCACCCGGGAGGCCTGCGGCGACACGGTGCGCAACGTGATGGGCTGCCACCTCGCCGGCGCCTGCCCCTACGAGGTGCTCGACATCTCGCCGTGGGCCGAGGCCACCTTCCGCCACTTCCTGCACCACCCCTACGCGCAGCGCCTGCCCCGCAAGTTCAAGATCAACTTCTCCGGCTGCGTCACCGACTGCGGCCAGGCCATGTTCAACGACGTGGGCGTCGTGGCCGTGCAGCAGCCCAACGCCGACGGCACCTTGGAGGCCGGGTTCCGGGTGTTCATCGCCGGCGGCCTCGGCGCCAACCCCCACCCGGCCCAGGCCCTCGAGCCGTTCACCCGCCGTGAAGACCTGCTGGCCACCATCGAGGCGGTGCTGCGCACCTTCGACCACTACGGCAACCGTGACAACAAGCTGCGGGCACGCCTCAAGTGGGTCGTCGACCAGATCGGCATCGACGAGCTGCGCCGCCGGGTGCTGCGCGAGCGGCAGCTCCTGCTGGCCAGCTCCAGCTACCCCGGCGGCATCCCGCCGCTGGTCGAGGAGCTCGGCGACGAGCCGGCCGGCATCGCCCCGACGGGCGACTCGACGCCGGTGGGCACCCCGGTCACCTTCAAGGTGAAGGGGAAGGGCTCGGTGAGCGACTACGCCCGCTGGGAGTCGGCCAACGTCGTGGTGGGCGCCGCCAAGGGCACCGTGTCGGCGATCGCCTACGCCAAGCTCGGCGACATCACCGCCGAGCAGTTCCACCGCCTCGCCGACATCGTGCGCGACTTCGGCGCCACCGTGCGGGTCACCAACCGCCAGAACCTGGCGTTCCGTGACCTCACCGCCGAGCAGCTGCCCGACCTGCACGCCCGCCTCGACGCCATCGGCATGGCCGAGCCCGGCGCCGAGCTGGCCCGCGACGTCGTCAGCTGCCCCGGGGCCGACACCTGCAACCTGGCCGTCACCCAGAGCCGCGGGCTCGCCGACGACATCGGCCGTGCCCTCGAGGACGCCGGCCTGGCCGACATCGGCGGGGTGCGCATCAACATCAGCGGCTGCACCAACAGCTGCGGCCAGCACCACATCGCCGACATCGGGTTCCACGGTGCCGAGCGCCGGGCCCACGGGCGGCCGGCGCCCGGCTACCAGCTGCTGCTCGGTGGCCGGGTGGGCGACACCGAGATCGAGTTCGGCCAGCGGGCGCTGCGCCTGCCCGCCAAGGCGGCGGCCGAGGCCACCGTGCGCCTCGTCGGTCGCTACGCCGACGAGCGGCAGGTCGGCGAGCGCTTCGACGGCTGGCTGGAGCGGGCGGGCGGCCCCAAGGCGGTCGCCGCCGACCTGAAAGACCTCGACTTCTGGCCGGACCCCGACGAGCGGCCGGAGTTCTACGTGGACTTCGACGAGACCGGCCCCTACGTCGCCGAGGTCGGCCAGGGCGAGTGCGCCGCCGGCTGACGGCCACGCCGCCGCGACCACCTGATCTGCGCCCGACTGTGCGGCCCGGCCGCTGGGGAGATGTGACCCGATGACCACACTGCTGCCGTCCGACCCGCACCTGATGGTGCCCGAGTGGTCGCAGGCCGAGCTCACCGAGGTGAGCCGCGGGTTCGAGAAGGCCCCGGCCGGCGCCGTCATCGAGTGGGCCGTCGAGCAGTTCCACCCGCACCTGTGCCTGACCGCGTCGATGACCGACGCGGTGCTCATCGACCTGGCCGTCTCGGTCGAGCCGTCGATCGAGGTGGTCTTCATCGACACCGGCTACCACTTCCCCGAGACCCTCGAGACCGTGGAGGTGGTCCGCCGCCACTACGGGCTCAACCTGCGGGTGCTCACGGTGGCCCCCCAGCCCGTCGAGCTCTGGAAGGCCGACCCCGAGCGCTGCTGCTCGGCGGCCAAGGTCGAGCAGCTCGACCGGGCCCTGGCCGGCAAGCTGGCCTGGATGAGCGGGCTGCGGCGCGCCGAGGCCGCCACCCGGGCCGCGGCGCCGATCGTGGCGCGCGACCTCCGCGGCCTGGTCAAGGTGAACCCGATCGCCACCTGGACCGACGACGACGTGGCCAGCTACGTCCGCGACCACGAGGTGCCCGTGAACCCGCTGCTGGCTCGCGGCTACCCGTCGATCGGGTGCCAGCCCTGCACCTCGCCGGTGGCCGACAGCGCCGACCCCCGCTCGGGCCGGTGGGCGGGGCGCGCCAAGACGGAGTGCGGGCTGCACACCTGATCGGGGCCGGCTGCGCCCTCGGTTGCGGGCGCGGTTGCGGCCCCCACTGGGGTCCGCGAGGTCTAGCGTGGGCGTCGCCCACCGGGCGGTCGGCGTCGGTTCCCGCCTCAGCCGGGTCGCCCGAGGTGACGATCTGCTTCCCGTCATGCCCAGCGCACCGCCACGCCGCTCCCGTCACGTCGCGCTGACGGCTGCCGCCGTGGCAGTCGCCGCCCTGGCCGGGGTGGCCGGCGTCGCCCCACGGGCCGCCGCGCAGATCGCCCCGCCCCCGACGGTGGCGTCGACCACGGCCCCGCCGACGACGGCGCCGCCGACCACGTCGGCGCCGGCGACCACGGCACCCGCCACCACCGCCCCCGCCACGACAGCGCCGCCGGCCACCGCCCCGGCCGCCACCGGCACGGGACCGGGCGCCCCGACCTCGGGCGGCGGGGTGCCGAACGTGCCCACCGGCGGCGGGCCGACCACCACCGCCCCGCCGGGCGTGCCCACCACCGTGCCACCGCCGGTGAACGTGGGGCCGGTCATCGATGCCGTCAACGCCGACCTCGACCAGCTGGCCGCCATCTCCGACTACGCGGGGGCGCAGCAGGCCGTGCCGGCCGCCCAGTCGCAGGTCGCGGCGGCCACGGCCACCCTGGTCGCCGCCCAGCAGCGGCGCTCCGCCACCCAGGCACGCCTCAGCGGGGCGGCCACCTCGCTGGCCGCCGCCCGCGACGCCATGGCCCACCTGGCGCTGGCCGCCTACACCGGCGAGGCCTACGGCGTGCCCGGCAGCGGCCAGGGCGCCGGCGCCGACGGCACGGTGACGAGCGCAGCGGCGGCGGCCGCGGCCGACACCGCCCAAGAGGCGGGGGTGCTGCTCGGGGTGATCGTCGAGCACACCAAGCAGGCCTACGACCGGGCACAGCACGGCATGCACGCCGCCCAGGCCACCGACGCCGCCGCCGCCGCCGCCGTGGCCACCGCCGGTCAGGCCGTCGGCGCCGCCCAGGCGCAGGTCGCCTCGGCCCAAGCCGCCCTGGTGGCCGACGTGCAGGCGGCCACCGTGCCCGGCGCCGCCTTCGCCCAGCAGATGTCGGCCCAGCTGGCAGCCGCGGCCAAGGGCGGCCGCCACCCCGCCGCCACCACCGAGCCCGCCATCGTGACCGGCGGGGGCCCGACGGTGCTCGGGCCGCCGGTGCTCACCGCCCCCGAACTGGCCGCCTGGTTCCTCTCCACCGGCCGGCAGGCGAACACCACGGTGCCCATCGGCCAGCTGGCCCAGGCCTACCTGCAGGCGGGCACCACCACCGGGGTGCGCGCCGACCTGGCGTTCGCCCAGTCGGTGATCGAGACCGGCTACTTCGACTTCCCCGCCGGTGGGCAGCTGACCGGCGCCGACAACAACTTCGCCGGGATCGGCGCCTGCGACACGTGCGCCCACGGCTGGTCGTTCCCCGACGCCCTCACCGGGGTCACCGCCCAGATGCAGCTGCTGGAGGCCTACGCGTCACCGACCCCGGTGGCCACGCCGCTCATCGGCAAGGTCGGCGTCGGCGGCTGCTGTGCCACCTGGACGTCGCTGGCAGGCACCTGGGCGTCCAACCGGGCCTACGGCCTGGAGATCCTGTCCCTCTACAAGAAGATGCTCGACTGGGCGATCCCCCAGCGGCTGCTGGCCATCGGCCTTCCCGCCCCCGCCGGCACCACCCCGGCGCCGCCAGGGACCGAGCCGACCGGGCCCTCCGCACCCCAGCCCGGCGTGCCGGGCCCGGGCATGGTGCCGCCCGGCCCGCCGGCCGCCACCCCGGCCCCCGCGCCAGCTCCGGCCCCGGCGCCAGCTCCGACCCCGGCGAGCCCGGCCGCCCCGACGCACTGAGCGGCAGTGCTCCGGCGGCCGCCCCCGGGGGCGGGCCGGCCGCCCGCCGGGATCGGCCGAGGTCAGCCCAGCTGCTCGACGAAGCGCTCGAGCTGCTTGAGGTTGCGGCACTCGTAGGCGCCGTCGCAGTGGGCGGCGTACTGGCTGACGATCGAGTCGCCGGTGTCCCAGTAGCTGCGCGGCTCGGGGTTGAGCCAGTAGACGTGGCGGGCCCGTTTGGCCATCTCGCCCACCACCCACGCCTGCGAGGCGTGGTAGTTGTTCCGGGCGTCGCCGAGCAGGAGCACCGTGGTCTTCCCGGTGATCTCCCGGCCCCACCGGTCCCAGAAGGCCTCGAAGGCGTGGCCGTAGTCGGAGTGGCCGTCGACCCAGATGACGTCGGCCTCGGTGTTGATCCGGTGGATGGCCTGGCTGATGTCCTCGGTCGACTTGAAGTAGTCGGTGACCTCGTCGATGCCGTCGATGAACACGAACGACCGCACCCGGCTGAACTGGTTGCTGATGGCGTAGACCAACTGCAGGGTGAAGCGGGCGAAGGCCGCCACCGACCCTGAGATGTCGGCGACCACCATGATCTCCGGCTTGCTCGGCCGGGGGTAGCGGAACTTCGGGTCGACCGGCACGCCGCCGGTCGACAGCGAGTGGCGCACCGTCGCCCTGAAGTCGAGCGGCCCGCGGCGGCCGTGGCGGCGCTTGCGGGCCAGGCGCACGGCGAGCTTGCGGGTCAGCGGGGCGATGGCCCGGCGCAACATCACCAGCTCGTCGCGGCTGGCGTGCATGAAGTCGATGTCCTCCGGCAGCGGCTTGCGCACCGACTTGGCCACCGCTTCGGCACCCCGGTCGGCCACCAGCCGGCGGCGGATCTCCGCCTCGATCTCCTGGCGGAGCTTGTCGAGCCGCCCCTGGTACTCCTCGCGGGTCAGGCGCTCCTCGAGGTCGGTGAAGGTGGCGTCGGGCACCTGCCGCTGCGCCTCGCCCATCATCTTCTCGAGCATCCCCTCGAGGTCGAGCTGCCGGAGGGTGCGGTAGAGGTAGTAGGTGCCCCCCACCGGGCGGCCCGGCTCCATGCCGGCGTACCGGGTCACCGCGGCCCGGGCCAGGGCCCGCAGCAACGTGTCGTTGCCGTCCATGAGCGCCTTGTAGAGCATCTGGGCCAGCTCCTCGGGGGTGAGGCCCTCGCCCTGGGCGCCGCCCTCGCCCTCCCGGTTGCCGACCAGCTGGTCGAGCATCGACTCGACGTCACGGGTGCCGTCGGCGTCGTCGCCGATGGTGAACTGCGAGCCGCGGTGGGAGAAGTACACCTCGAACACCGTCTCGAACGACTTCCAGTGGGCGTTGTTCTTGACCATCGTCGCCGCCAGCGCATACTTGAACGCACCACGGTCCTCGATCGGGATGTGGCGGATCGCCTCCATGGCGTCGAGGTTCTCGGTCAGGCTGACCGGGATGCCGGCGC
This sequence comes from Acidimicrobiales bacterium, assembly GCA_035718085.1. Lineage (GTDB taxonomy): Bacteria > Actinomycetota > Acidimicrobiia > Acidimicrobiales > Palsa-688 > DASTHS01. The sequence continues at coordinate 9,967 of DASTHS010000108.1, forward strand.
GGCGCAGCTCGGTCACGAACCCGGCCAGCGTCTCGAGCAGTCCGCCGTCGAACCCCGCGGGCAGCACATCAGCGTCGTCGGCCATCGCCCGATCATACGGGTGGCCCCGTCGGGCCACCCTGTCGACGGCGCCCCGCTCACCCGATCGGGTCATTCGCCCGGTCACACTGCCCAATCTGGGCAGAACGGCATCGTGGGACATTGCTGCGGTCCTAGGGTGCCCCCCGGCGGGTCGGGAGTCGACCGCGACGAGGAGGGCACGGTGGGGAGCACGCAGCGACGGCAGCCGGCACCGCAGGGCGGACGCCGGCGGGCGGCGGCGTCGTGGGGTGCGGTCGCCGCCCTCGCCGGGGCGTCGGCCGTGGCCCTGGCCGCGGTCGGTGCCGGGGGGGCCGCCACGGCCGTGCGGGCGGGCAGCGCAGCCACCACGTCGGCCACCTCGCCGGCCGCTGCCGCCGGCCCGTCGGCCGCACCCGCCGCGCTGGCGCCCTCCGGGCCCCGGACGATCGCGCCGGCTGGCCGGCCGGCGGCCGGCTCGTCGCCGACGACGGCCGCCGCCGCCGTGGCGCCCCGCGCCGGGAGTCCCGCGCCCTCCCCCGCCGCCGTCGCGGTGGCCGCCCCCGCTGCCGGGACCACGGTGCCGGCGACCGCGCCGCCGGCGACGGCCACCACCGCCGCCTACCACCGGACCACCGCCCCGGCGGTCGGCCGCTCGGGCACGGCCCTCACCCTCGACGGCGTGCGGCACCAGTTCGTCGGGGTCGACGCCTACCAGCTCGGCACCGACTGGGGCGTGAACACCGGCTGCGGCGGCATGGCCAGCGACAGCCAGCTCAGCGCCTTCTTCGCGTCGCTCCCGCCCGCCTCACTGGTGCGGATCTGGGGCTTCCAGGGCAGCATCGGCACCACAGCGGCCACCCACCAGATCGACTGGGCGCCGCTCGACCGGGTGTTCTCGGCGGCGGCCGCCCACGGCGACTACATCGTGCTGTCGCTCGGCGACCAGGCCGGCACGTGCGACGACTCGTCGTGGCACGGCCTCGACTGGTACCAGGGCGGCTACCGCGACGTCGTCGACCCGACGGGGGCGACGCCCCTGTCGTATTGGACCTACGTGCAAGACGCAGTCGCCCACTTCGAGAGCTCGCCGGCCCTGGCCATGTGGGAACCGATGAACGAGGCGGAGGCGTCGACGTGCGCAGCGGGCCTCACCGGCTCCGCCTGCTTCCAGGGCCTCACGTGCCCCAGCGAGTCGGCGGCCGCGTCGGCGCTGCGGTCGTTCTTCGACGCCGTGGGCGGCGAGATCCACGCCCTCGACCCGCGGCACCTGG
>DASTHS010000109.1:0-7602 GCA_035718085.1 Acidimicrobiales bacterium
CCTGGCGGTGACCCCGTACTACAACCGTCCGAGCCAGGCCGGCATCGAGGCGCACGTGCGGGCGGTGAAGGAGGCGGCGGGAGACCTGCCGGTGTGGCTCTACGACATCCCGGTGCGCGCCGGGCGGCGCCTCGCGCCCGACACCGTCTGGCGCCTGGCCGCCGACGGCGTGGTGGCGGGGGTGAAAGACGCCACCGCCGACCCCGCCGGGGCCGCCGCCCTCCTGGCCGGCGCCCCCGACGGCTTCGAGCTGATCAGCGGCAACGACGGCGACACCCTCCCGCTGCTCGCGGTGGGCGCCTGCGGCGTGATCTCGGTCGAGGCCCACTGGGCGGCCGGCACCCTCGGCGAGATGTGTCGCTCGTTCTGGAAGGGCGACGTGGCCGCCGCCCGCGACTTGAACGCATCGCTGCTCGCCAGCCACCGGTTCCAGTCGAGCGACGCCTGGCCGAACCCCCTGCCCGCCAAGGCGGTGATGCGCGCGCTCGGCCTGCCCGCCGGGCAGTGCCGCCTGCCGATGGGCCCCGCACCTGACGAGCTCGACCGGGCCGCCGCCGAGCTCGTCGCCACCATGGGGGTGACCCGTGGCTGATCCCGTCCGCGTCGTGTTCCTCGGCGGCCTCGGCGAGATCGGGCGCAACTGCGCGGCGATCGAGATCGACGGTCGCATCATGATCCTCGACTGCGGGATCATGTTCCCCGAAGCCGACATGCCCGGCGTCGACCTGGTGCTGCCCGACTTCACCTGGCTGCTCGAGCGCAAGGACCGCATCGAGGGCCTCATCGTGACCCACGGCCACGAAGACCACTGCGGCGGCATCAGCTTCCTGCTGCGCGAGCTGCGCCACCTCGACATCTACGGCTCCGCGCTCAGCCTGGGCCTGGCCCGCAGCCGCATCGAGGAAGCCGGGCTGCTCGGCCGGGTGACCATGGTGCCGGTGGCTGACGGGGAACGGCGCCGCATCGGGGTGTTCGACGTGGAGTTCATCCCGGTCACCCACTCGGTGCCCCACGGCTTCGCCACCGCCTTCCACACCCCGCAGGGCACCATCTTGCACTCGGGCGACTTCAAGATCGACCTGATGCCCGTCGACGGCCGGCGCACCGACCTGGCGCGCATCGGGGCGCTCTCCTCCGAGCACGGGGTCCGCCTGCTGCTCGCCGACTCCACCAACGCTGAGGAGGAGGGGCACACCGACAGCGAGAGCTCCGTCGGCCAGGTGCTCAAGGACCTCTTCGTCGCCCACCCCGACAAGCGGGTGATCGTGGCCTGCTTCGCCAGCCACATCCACCGCATCCAGCAGATCGCCGACGCCGCCGTCGCCAACGGCCGGACGGTGGCCACCCTCGGCCGCTCGATGGGCAAGAACGTCGCCCTCGCCCGGTCGATGGGGCTGCTGCGCATCCCCGACGACCGCCTCGTCGACATCGAGAAGGTCGGCTCGCTCGACCCGCGACGGGTGTGCGTCATCTCCACCGGCAGCCAGGGTGAGCCGATGTCGGCGCTGTCGCTCATGGCAGCCGGCGAGAACAAGTGGCTCACCGTCGGCGACGGCGACCTGGTGGTGCTCTCCAGCCACGCCATCCCCGGCAACGAGACCAGCGTCGGCAAGGTCATCGACGGGCTGGTGCGCCTCGGCGCCGAGGTGGTGCACTCGGGGCTGGCCAAGGTGCACGTGTCGGGCCACGCCCGCCGCGAGGAGCTCAAGACGCTGCTGTCGCTGGCCCGGCCCGACTGCTTCACCCCCGTGCACGGCGAGTTCCGCCACCTCAGCCACCACACCCGGCTGGCCCGGCAGATGGGCGTCGACCCGTCCCGGATCTTGCTGGCCGAGGACGGCGACGTCCTCGAGCTCACCGACGACGGCATCGACTTCGCCGGCGAGGTGCCCGCCGGCTACCTCTACGTCGACGGCATCGTCGGCGACGTGGGCCGCGGGGTGCTGCGTGACCGGCGGGTGCTGGCCGAAGAGGGCGTCGTCATCGTCAGCCTGACCGTCGATGCCCGCACCGGCGAGGTGCTCACCGGCCCCGAGATCATCACCAAGGGATGGGTCTACGCCCCCGAAGCGGAGTCGCTGCTCGAAGAGGCGCGCGCCGCGGTGATCGCCGGGGTCGAGGAGGCCACCGCCTCCGGGAAGGCCGACTACGAGACCATCAAGCGCCGGGCCCGCTCGGCGCTCGGGCGCTTCGTCACCGAACGCACCCGCCGCCGGCCGATGATCGTGCCGGTCGTCATGGAGGTCTGAGGGCGTGGGCTCCGTCGTCGACTTCGTCGAGGTGTCGACCGCCGGCCTCGAGTCGTCGCCGGTCGCCGACGCCCTCGCCGGCCTGCGCGCCAACGAGGCCCGCTACTACAGGAACAAGTACGACCACGCCTTCACCGTCGAGCCCGCCGCCGAGGCGGCCGGCACCATCGACTGGGTGCACGGCATCCTCGCCGCCGAGCGCGGCATCGTGATCGCCTCGCCGCCGCTGGAGGCGTCGACGTTCGAGGTGCAGGGCCTGCGCATGGCCTACGTCTTCTACGAGAGCGGTCTGGCGATCAACGTCATGTGGGCGCTCGACGACGCCGGGAAGCGGGCGGTCGGGTTCAAGCTCTCCGACGGCATGGACGTGCCCGAGGAGCTGTCGGCGTTCAAGTTCGCCCGGCAGCGCTCGAAGCTGGCGGGCACGATCCGGGGCTCGTACTTCGTGATCAAGGGCGACCACCCCTGGGGGTGACGGCAGGAGAGTAGCGCCCTCCCCTGTGGCTGGAGTGGCCACTGGTAGCGTTGTGACTGCTGTGGCTGCGCCGACCCGACGTCCACCGAGCCGGGCGGCCACCCGGAAGCCCTCCGCCAAGCGGGGGGCGCCGTCGCGCCGCCCGACCACGGGCGCTCGCCTGCGGGAGGTGCTCGGCCGCCAGACCGACGACGTGTGGGGCGTCGCCTGCCTCGTGGTGGCCGCCCTGTTGGCGCTGGGCACCTACAGCGACCTCGCCGGGCCCGCCGGCCGGGGGGTCGACCACGTCACCGGCGACCTGGTCGGGCGGGTGCGCTGGCTGCTCCCCCCGGCGCTGGTGCTGCTCGGCGCCGTGCTGATCGGCGAGGGCCACCGCCAGCCGCGCCCGTCGGCACCGCCCACCCACCGGGTGGCGCGCGTGGCCATCGGCGTCGCCCTCGGGCTGCTCGCCCTCAGCGGGCTGGCCGATGACGCCTGGGGCCCGGCCGCCTTCGCCGGCCACGTCGGCCGGCTCGCCGGCGCGGGCGGCCTCGTCGGCGACGCCCTCGCACGCGGCCTGCGGGCCGGGCTGGCGCTCTGGGGATCGACGCTGGTGCTGCTGGCGCTGCTCGCCGTCGGCGCCATGATCGCCACGGGGACACCGGCCCGCGACGTCGCCGGGCGCACGGCGGCGGCCCTTCGGGCGGCGTGGGCGGGGGGCGCCACCGTGTGGGCGTGGCTGCTCGACGGCGACCGCCACGAGCGCGACGCCGCCGCCGAGCGCCACCCGGCCACCACCGCCCTCGACGCCCCTGCCCGGCCCCGCCGGCGGCGGCCCGACCCCGACGCGGCCGCCGACGAGCCGGCCGCCGAGGCGGTGGTCGACGCCGACAGCGCGGACGTCGACGCCGACCCGCCCCGCCAGCCGGTGCGCATCAGCCTGCCGCCCCCGCCCCCCGACGTCGACCCCGAGCACCTCGAGATCGCCCTGCCCGCCGCCGCCCACAGCCCGTGGCGGTTGCCACCGCTGGCGCTGCTCAAGCGGTCGAAGGCCACCGAGATCGACCGGCGGGCCATCGAGCGCCAAGGCCAGGTGCTCGAGGACGCCCTCGCCGCCCACGGGGTCGAGACCCGGCTGGTCGGCATGACCGTCGGCCCCTCGGTGACCCGCTACGAGCTGGAGCTCGGCCCGAGCGTGAAGGTGGCCCGGGTGACCAGCCTCCAGAAAGACATCGCCTACGCCATGGCCGCGGCCGACGTGCGCATCCTGGCGCCGATCCCCGGGCGCTCGGCCATCGGCATCGAGGTGCCCAACGCCCAGCGCCAGCTGGTGTCGGTCGGCGACATCCTCACCTCCACCGAGGCGGGCGAGGTCACCCACCCCCTCGAGGTGGCCATGGGCCGCGACATCGCCGGGCGGGCGGTCATGGCCAACCTGGCGACGATGCCCCACATCTTGGTGGCGGGTGCCACCGGGGCGGGAAAGTCGAGCTGCATCAACTCGGTGCTGACGTCGCTGCTGGTGCGGGCCACGCCCGACCAGGTGCGCCTGATCTTGGTCGACCCCAAGCGGGTGGAGTTGGGCCAGTACAACGGCTTGCCGCACCTGCTCACCCAGGTCGTCACCAACCCGAAGAAGGCGGCCAACGCCCTGTCGTGGGCGGTGCACGAGATGGAGCGGCGCTACGACCTCCTCGCCGAGGTCGGCGTGCGCGACATCACCGGCTACAACGAGGCGTTCGACCGGGGCGACCTGAACGTCGAGCCCGAGCTCGGCGCCGAGCCCCGGGTCTACGAGCGGCTGCCGTTCGTGCTCATCGTCATCGACGAGCTGAACGACCTGATGATGGTGGCCAAGCGCGACGTCGAGGAGTCGATCGTGCGCATCGCCCAGATGGCCCGAGCCGTGGGCATCCACCTGGTGATCGCCACGCAGCGGCCGTCGGTCGACGTGATCACCGGCGTCATCAAGGCGAACATCCCCAGCCGCCTGGCGTTCGCGGTGTCGTCGCTGGCCGACAGCCGGGTCATCCTCGACCAGCCCGGCGCCGAGCGCCTCATCGGCAAGGGCGACATGCTGCTGCTCACGGCCAGCTCGAGCGTGGCCCGGCGCATCCAAGGGTCCTGGGTCGACGAGGACGAGGTCCGCGCCGTGGTCGCCCACTGGCGCCGGCAGAGCGAGCCCCGCTACGTCGAGGGTGTGGAGGGCGGCGACGACGCCGGCCCCGGCGCCGGGCCCGGCGGGGGTGGCGACGCCGGTGACGACGACGACATGCTCGAGGTGGCGATGGACCTCGTCGTGCGCTCGCAGCTGGGCTCCACGTCGATGCTGCAGCGCAAGCTGCGGGTCGGCTTCGCCCGGGCCGGCCGGCTGATGGACCTCCTCGAGCAGCGCGGCGTGGTGGGGCCGTCGGAGGGCTCGAAGGCCCGCGCGGTGCTGATGACGGTCGAGGAGCTCGAGGGCCGCCAGGACCCCGGCGCCCAGGCCTGAGGCCGCCGGGCCGCCGCCGACCGGGCCGCCGCCGGGCCGCCGACCGGGCCGCCGCCGACCGGGCCGCCGACCGGGCCGCCGCCGGGCAAGGATGAGCCGGGCGAGGGCTCCGGCAACGCACAACGCCGGCACGTCCGGCGGTCGTGTGAGTCAGCCCCGTACGGGTGACTCACAGCGCGAGGACATCGAGCGGTCTCGTGAGTCACAGCGCGGCTGCACCACGTGGCACCAGTGGCCGGGCGCTAGGTTCCGGCGGTGCGCGCCCGGGCCCCTGCATCGTCGGCCAACCTCGGGCCAGGCTTCGACGTGCTCGCCGTGGCCCTCGCCCTCTACGTGGAGGTGGAGGTCGTCGAAGCCGACCGCCTCAGCGTCGAGTCGAGCGGGCACGGCGCCCACCTGCCGGTCGACGCCGGGCACCTGGCCGTCGAGGTCGCCAGCGCCGTGGTCGGCCACGACCGGCTGGCGATCCGGGTGCACAGCGACATCCCCCTCGGCCGGGGTCTCGGCAGCTCGGCCGCCCTCGCCGTCGCCACCGCCGCCGCCGCCGGCGGTGCCGATCCCCTCGCCACCGGCGCCCGGGTCGACGGCCACCCCGAGAACGCGGCGGCGTCCGCGGTGGGCGGCCTGGTCGCGGCCGCCACCGTCGACGGCGTCCCGGTGGTGCGCCGGCTCCCGCTCGACCCGGCCCTGCGCTTCGTGGTCGCCGTGCCGGCCGTCGAGCTCGCCACCCGCGAAGCCCGCCAGGCGCTGCCGGCGACCGTGCCCTTCGCCGACGCCACCTTCAACCTCGGGCGTCTCGGCCTGCTCGTCGCCGGCCTGGCCGACCACCGGCTGCTCGGCCCGGCCGCCTTCGCCGACCGGCTGCACCAGACGGCCCGCACGGCGCTGTTCCCCGCCTCGACCGCCGTGCTGGCCGCCATGGTCGACGCCGGCGCCCTGGGCGCGTGCTGGTCGGGCGCGGGGCCGACGATGCTCGGGGTGGCCACCGCGGCCGGGGCCCCTGCGGTCGCCGAGGCGGCCGCCGCCGCCCTCGGCGCCGACGCCGCCGAGGTGGCCGTGCTCGAGGCCGACCACGGCGGGGTCACGGTCTCCGCCGGGTGACCTCGGTAGGGTGGCCGGCCATGGCGACCTACGAGGGCTACTGCGTGAAGTGCAAAGAGAAGCGGGAGTTCGACGGCCAGGAGGTGCAGCTGGCCAACGGGCGCCCGGCCGCCCAGGGCACCTGCCCGGTGTGCGGCACGAAGATGAACAGGATGCTCGGCTCCAAGAAGTAGACCGGCCCTGCCGGGGTCGGCCGAGCTGCGCCGGCCCGGTGGGCAGCCCGCCCCGGTCGCCGACCGGGGCGGGGCCGCCCGGAGCGCCCGGTAGGCTGCGTCGGTGCTGCGGTACTGGGTCGAGACGCTCGGGTGCCCGAAGAACGCCGTCGACTCCGACAAGCTGGTCGGCACGTTGCGTGCCGATGGCTACGAGGCGGCGACCCGCCCCGACGACGCCGACCTGGTGGTGGTGAACACCTGCGCCTTCATCGAGGCGGCCCGCCAGGAGTCGATCGACACGGTGCTGGCGCTCGCCGACCGCCGCCGCGACGGCGCCCGGCTGGTCGTCACCGGGTGCATGGCCGAGCGCTACGGCGACGAGCTCGCCGAGGCGTTGCCGGAAGTCGATCGCGTCGCCGGCTTCGGGGTGCCGGTCACCCTCGGCCCCAAACCGGCGGGCCCGGCCACCGCCGGGATGCCGGCGGCCTCGTCGCTCGAGCGCTTCGACCTCCTCGAGCTCCCCCGGCCGGCAGCGACCACCCCGTGGGCCTACGTGAAGGTGGCCGAGGGGTGTGACCGGCGCTGCGGGTTCTGCGCCATCCCGAGCTTCCGGGGCCCGCAGCGGTCCCGTTCGATCGACGCCGTCGTCGCCGAGGTCGAGGCGCTCGGCGTGGCCGAGGTGGTGCTCGTCGCCCAGGACCTGGCCAGCTACGGCCGTGACCTCACCGCCCCCGGCGGCCCCGGGGCCAAGCGCCTGGCCGCCCTGGTCGAGGCGGTGGCGGCCCGCACCGACCGGGTCCGGCTGCTCTACCTGTACCCATCCGAGCTCTCCGACGGTCTGATCGACGTGATCGGTGCCACGGGGTGCGCGTACTACGACCTGTCGCTGCAGCACGTGGCCCGTCCGCTCCTGCGACGCATGCGGCGCTGGGGCGGCGGCGATGTCTTCCTCCGCCGGATCGAGGCCATCCGCCGCCGTTGGCCCGACGCCGCCCTCCGCTCGTCGTTCATCGTCGGCTACCCCGGCGAGACCGAGGACGACCACGACGCCCTCCTCGCCTTCCTCGGCGAGGCGCAGCTCGACTGGGCGGGCTTCTTCGCCTACTCCGCCGAGGACGGCACCTACGCCGCCGGCCTCGACAGCGCCGTCGA
>DASTHS010000110.1:0-10176 GCA_035718085.1 Acidimicrobiales bacterium
GGCCGAGGCCGCCGACACCTTGAAGACCTCCCGCAACCTCGGCGCCGCGCCCGGCACCGAAGAAGCGCTGCGCGCCGGCGTGCTCTCCGAACAGCAGGCCGCCGCCATCACCGCCGCCGCCAAGGCTGACCCCTCCTCCGAACAGTCGCTGCTCGAGGAATCCAAACGCACCAACGTCGAGCAGCTCCGCCGCCGCAGCCGCCAGGTGCAGGCCGCCGCCAAACCCGACGACGAGCACGCCGCCCAGGCCCGCATCCACGACAGCCGCTACCTGCGCACCTGGTCCAACCCCGAAGGGGCGTTCCACGGCTCATTCCGGCTGACCGCCGCCGCCGGTGCCAAGGTCAAAGCCGTGCTCGACGCCATCGGCGAAGACCTGTTCAAACACGCCCGCGCCGCCGGCCGGCGCGAACGCGCCGACGCCCTCGCCGCCGACGCCCTCACCGCCCTCGCCGCCATGGCCGCCGCCGCCGGCGCCCCCTCTGAGGGTGCGGCGGGCGAGTCGACCGTGTCGACCGGCGGGACGGAGCGGGGCATCCGGCCGACGATGTTCGTGCGCGTCGACCTCGCCGCCCTCGCCCGCGGCCACACCATGCCCGGCGAGCACTGCAGCATCGACGGCCTCGGCCCCATACCCGTGTGGATCGCCAGATCCATGTGGGCCCAAGCCACGTTGGCGGCCCTCCTCACCGACGGCGAACGCATCATCGACCTCCGCCTCGCCGGCCGGGCCATGCCCCGGGCCCTCCGCTTGGCGGTCATCGCCCGCGACCCCAGCTGTGTCGTGCCGCGCTGCGGGCGCACCACCAACCTCGAGTTCCACCACCTCGAGGCGGTCGCCGACGGCGGTGACACGTTCCTCGACAACCTCGCCCGCATCTGCCCCTGGCACCACGACGAGATCACCTACCACGGCGCCACCCTCACCGGCCCCCCTGGCCACTGGCACTACGAGCCCCCGCCCTACGGCAGGCCCGGCGACCCCGAAGGTGGCCCCTTCGACGACGACTACCTCGACGTCCACCCTGGCCACCCACCCCCCCGAGCAGCCTGACCGTCCCAGGCCGGCAGGCCTGCGCCCAACCCTGGGCGCAGGCCGATTCGCCGCGCCCGCAGGCCCCCGGTCGGTGACCCGGGGTGCGGGCCGTGCGATCCGCGGCGAGTCGTCGGTGGCTCGACCAGGACGGGCCGCTCTTCGACGCGACGCCCCGCCGGCGCGAGGCTGCTCCACCGTCCACCGTGGCCGTGGCCGTGCGGCGGCCGGCCCGGAACCGCTCGACGAAGCTGGGGTCGACCGGCCGGCCGGCCACGGTGGCTGCCATACTGGTTCCGCCGCAGGGCAGCCATCGGGCGGCGGTCGGGGGGACGCGTTGGCCCAGGAGATGACGACGCCGATCGGCGACCACGGCCGGCAGGTGTGCGCCTCGTTCGCCGCGGCAGGCGACCCGCGGCTGGCCGAGGTCATGCAGGCGGTGGTGCGCCACGCCCATGCGCTCGTCGAGGAGGTGGCCCTCACCCGGGACGAATGGCTGGCGGCCATCCGCTTCCTCACCGCCGTCGGCGCCCGCTGCGACGACGTGCGCCAGGAGTTCATCCTCCTCTCCGACACGCTCGGCGTGTCGACGTTGCTGGAGATGGTCAACGCCGCCCCCGCACCAGGCGCGTCCGAGCCGACCGTGCTCGGGCCGTTCTACGTGCCGGGCGCTCCCCTGCGCGGCTTCGGCGACTCGATCGTCACCGACCCGGCGACGGGCGGCACGCCGCTGGTCATGACCGGGACGGTGAGAGACCTCGGCGGCCGGCCGGTGTCCGGCGCCAGCCTGGACGTGTGGCAGGTGCAGCCCAGCGGCCGCTACGACATCGAGGACGACCCTTCGAAGCGCAACCTCCGGTCGAGGTTCGAGACCGGGGCCGACGGCCGGTACCGCTTCGCCACGGTCCGTCCCGTCGACTACACCATCCCCGACGACGGTCCCGTCGGCACGATGCTGCGCGCCACGGGGCGGCACTCGTGGCGTCCCGCCCACGTGCACTTCATGATCACCGCCGACGGGTTCAAGCCCCTCGTCACCCACCTCTTCGACGGAGCGTCACCCTGGCTCGAGCGCGACGCCGTGTTCGGGGTGCGCCCCGCGCTGGCCGTGGGCATGGACGGCGACGAGTGCGTCTACGACTTCGTGCTCGAGGCCGCGTAGCGCTCCCCGGTGTCCGGTGCGCCCGGCGGCACCCTCCCGACCCGCGCCGCCCACCGCTGGCAAGGGCTCACCGTCACGGCGTCGTTGCGCCGGGCGGGGCGGCACCGAGCACGCCGGCCTCGAGCATGCGCGCCGCGTCGCGGTCGCGCTCGGGCAGGTGGTAGGCGTAGGTGCGCAGCATCACCTCCGGCGTGTGGCCCAGCCGGCGGGCGGCGGTGACCGGGTCGATGCCGGCGGCGACCATCTGGGTGGCGGCGAAGTGGCGGAGGCGGTGGGGGGTGACGACCACCCCTGCCCGCTCGCCGAGCGCCCGGACCGCCTCGTTCAGGGCGAGCGCCCGCCACGGGGTCGCCCCCCAGTCCCGCGACAGCAACCAGCCGTCGCCGGGCGCGGGCTCGCCCGCCGCCACCGCCCGCTCGGCCTGGCGGGCCCGGTAGCGGCGCAGCAGCGCCACCGTGGCGGCGTCGATGGCCACCCGCCGCCGGTCGCCGTGCTTGAGCGGGCCGGTGCGGTCACCGCCGCGTAGCGGCAGCCGCTGGCGGGCGATGGTGACCGTGCCGGCGTCGAGGTCGACGTCGGCCCAGCGCAGGCCGGCCAGCTCGCCGCGGCGGGCGCCGGTGATGGCAGCCAGGGCCACCAGGGTGACCAGGTCGACGTCGCCCTCGGCGGCGGCGGTGTCGAGCAGTGCCCGCACCTCCGCCACCGTCGGCGCCGCCTGCTCGGCGCGAGGCACCCGGGGCGGGGCGGCGTCGAGGGCGGGGCTGCGGGCCAGCCACCCCCAGCGCACCGCCCGGCTCAGGGCGGAGGAGAGCACGGCGTGGTGCAACTTGATCGTGCGGGGCGCCAGGCCCTCGGCCCGTTTGGCGGCGTAGTAGCGGTCGAGGTCGTAGGCGCTCAGCCGGCCGAGCTCGACATCGCCGAGTGCAGGCCCGATGTGGCGGGCCACCACCATGCGGTAGGCCGCCACCGTCGAGGGGCGGTGGTCGCCGTCGTCGATGGCCACCCGCAGCCACTCCTCGAGCAGGTCGGCCACCCGCCGGCCCGCGCCCACCGGGGGCGGCGCCGGCGATCCGGCCCTCGACCCTGCCGGTGCGCCCTGCCCGGCCGCCCGCCGGCGGCCCCGGCGCCCTTCGCTGCTCGACGTCATGCGCCGCTCCTCCGAGAGAACCCGTCGGCCGGCCGACGAGCGCGGCGAAGCGCAGCGGGCGGCGAGGCGCGCCCCCCGTGCGAGCGGGGTGCGGCGCCGGCGACGCTACGACGGCGGTGTGACCCTTCCTCGGCCGTGCTCGGTCGAGGAAGGCGGTCAGGCGGCGGAGCGCACCAGGGCAGCGATCGTGGCGAAGGCGCCCGAGGTGACCGCAGCCTGCAGCCGCGCCCGGGTCGACAGGCCGGGGGCGGCCACCGCGGCGATGACCACGTCGGCCGCGCTCAGGGCGGCCACGGCCGAGAGCACCGCCCGCCGGCCCTCGCCCTTCGCCGTCAACCCCAGCGCGCCGAGCGCCGCCGTGCGCGTGCCCCAGCCCCGCATCGCCCACCGCATGCCCGGCTCGCCCGGCATGCCGTAGGTGGCCAGGAGCGCCGCCGGCGCCACCGCGGCCACGACCCCGAAGGCCGCCCCGGACACCGCCAGCGCGGTGATCACCGTGTCGTTCTGCTGCCCCATCCGTTCCCCCGATCTCCGGCCGATCGCATGGTGTAGCACACGTCGGGGCTACGCGGGCAGGTCGACGTGGTCGATGGCCTGCACCAGCCGCAGCAGCTGCTCGGCTCCCCCACCGCGGCCCCGACGGGCCGCCTCCTCCACCTCCAGGCGCTGCAGCACCCAGATCCGCACCAGGTCGTCGGCCGGCATCCCGAGGGCGGCGGCGTGGGTGCGCAGCTGCCGGCTGGCGGCGTCGCCGAGGCGCAGGGCCATGGCCTCGCCGGGGTCGACGGCCTCCGCCGTGTTCATGCTGACCGGACCGTCGCCCACTGCGCGCCTTCTCTCCGTGAACTCGTCGTGGCACCTCACTACGACAAGTTCTCGCCTCCCGAGCGGCCGTCCCGAAGTGCGGTGGCGGGTTCCGTCACCGATTTCGCATCAATGGTGCCGGCCGGTCGGGACCGTCAAGTTCCCGGCCGTGTCGCCCGATGCTCTTGGCTCGGCCTCGGCGCCGAGGGCGGCGCGCAGGCTGGCCAGACGGTCCCGGTCGAGGGAGTACCACACCCATCTGCCCCGCCGGTCGCCGTGCACCAGACCGGCGTCACCGAGCACCTTCAGGTGGTGGGAGATCGTGGGCTGCGACTTGCCCAGGGGGGCCACGAAGTCGCACACGCACACCTCGCCCCCGGGGGCGGCGGCCAGCATCGACAGCACCCGGAGCCGCACCGGGTCGGCGAGGGCGGTGAAGCCTTGCGCCAGGTCGCGGGCGTCGTCGGGGGCGAGGGGGGCGCCGAGCACCGACGGGCAGCACCCGTCTGCCGCCAGCTCCTCGACCGCCCCGCGGCGCTGCGCCACGCCCACCTCCCATTGACATCCATCGATGTACCGGCGATGATGTCGCATCGGCCACCGTCGATGCTACCTGGAGGTGCGCGCCGTGTCCCGTGTGCAACTGGCCCTGAACGTCGCCGACCTCGACGAGGCCGTCGCCTTCTACTCCGCGCTGTTCGCCACCCCGCCGGCCAAGGTGCGGCCCGGCTACGCGAACTTCTCGGTCGCCGACCCGCCCCTCAAGCTGGTGCTGATCGAGGACGCCGCCCAGACGCCCGGCACGCTGAACCACCTCGGCGTCGAGGTGGCGACCAGCGAGGAGGTGGCCGCTGCGCAGGCCCGTCTGGCCGCCGGCGGGCTGGCCACCTCCGTCGAGGAGCAGACCACCTGCTGCTACGCCCTCCAGGACAAGGTCTGGGTCGACGCCCCTGACGGCGAGCCGTGGGAGGTCTACACCGTGCTGGCCGACGCATGAGCGACGTCGTCGCCGAGCGACCGGCGCCGGGCACCGACGAGACCACCGCGGTCGTCGCCCGCCTGTCGTTCCTCGACCGGTTCCTGCCGGTGTGGATCGTCGCCGCCATGGCGACCGGCATCATCCTCGGGCGGGCCGTGCCCAGCCTCAACCGCCACCTCGACGCCGTGCAGGTCACCTCGGGCACGTCGCTGCCGATCTTCGTCGGCCTGCTGGTGATGATGTACCCGGTGCTGGCCAAGGTGCGCTACGGCCAGCTGGGCTCGGTCACCCGCGACCGGCGCATGCTGGCGTCGTCGCTCGCGCTCAACTGGCTCGTCGGCCCGGCGGTCATGTTCGCCCTGGCCTGGCTGCTGCTCCCCGACCAGCCCGCCTACCGCACCGGGCTGATCATCGTCGGCCTGGCCCGCTGCATCGCCATGGTGCTGATCTGGAACGACCTCTCCTGTGGCGACCGGGAGGCCGCCGCCGTGCTCGTGGCCATCAACTCGCTGTTCCAGATCGCCGCGTTCGCCTTCCTCGGCTTCTTCTACCTCCGGGTGCTGCCCGGCTGGCTGGGCCTGTCGACGGTGGGCATCCACCTGTCGGTGTGGCGCATCGCCCAGACCGTGCTCGTCTTCCTCGGCGTCCCGCTGGTCGCCGGGTTCCTCACCCGCACCCTCGGCGAGCGCGCCCGGGGCCGCGAGTGGTACGAGCAGCGGCTGCTGCCCCGCCTCGGCCCCTTCGCCCTCTACGGGCTGCTGTTCACCATCGTCGTCCTCTTCGCCCTCCAGGGCCACGCCATCACCGCCCGGCCCGCCGCCGTGGCCCGCATCGCCCTGCCGCTGCTCGCCTACTTCGCGGTGATGTGGTTCGGGGCGTTCGCCCTCGGCCGGGCGCTCGGCCTGCCCTACGAGCGCACCGCCACCCTGGCCTTCACCGCCGCCGGCAACAACTTCGAGCTGGCCATCGCCGTCTGCATCGGCGTCTTCGGCGTGACCTCCGGTGAGGCGCTGGCCGGGGTCGTCGGGCCGCTCATCGAGGTGCCGGTGCTCGTCGCCCTGGTCTACGTCGCCCTGTGGGCCCGGCGCAGCTACACCCCCGGCGCCGCCGCCCGCGGGGGTGCCGGCGCGCCGGCGGCGGGGCGGCGATGAGCGCCCCGCCCGTCGTGCTGTTCCTCTGCGTGCACAACGCCGGGCGCAGCCTGGCCGCCAAGGTGCTGCTCGACCACCACGCCGCCGGCCGGGTCGAGGTGCGCTCCGCCGGCTCCGAGCCCGGCGACCGGCTCAACCCCGCGGTGGTCGCCGTGCTGCGCGAACGGGGCCTCGACACCACCAGGGAGTTCCCCAAGCCGCTCACCGACGACGACGCCCGGGCCGCCGACGTGGTGGTGACCATGGGCTGCGGCGACACCTGCCCGTGGCATCCCGGCACCCGCTACCTCGACTGGGACCTCGCCGACCCCGCCGGCCTCCCCGTCGACGCGGTGCGGCCCATCGTCGACGAGATCGACCGGCGGGTGCAGCAGCTGCTCGCCGACCTGCTGCCCGCCGCCGGGCGCTGACCCCGCCGGCCGGGAGGTGCCCAGCGGGACCCGGCGGGGGTGGCTCAGCCCGAGACGGTGGGCGCGGCACCCGACGGGGCCGTCGGCGCCCCCGACCCGCCGGTCGGGGGCCCGGCGGGCCGGGCGGGGCCCACGGCCAGCACGTCGGCGGTCAGGGTGGTGATCCCGGTCTGGGTGCCCTCGGCGACGACGTGGCTGCCGACGGTGATGGCCGACGACGATGCCGTGGCGGCGCCGTCGTAGAAGCGGGTCGAGGGGGTGGTGGTCACCGTCAGCAGCTGGCCGTCGCGGCCGACGAGCTCGTAGGTGCTGCCGGTGATGTTGTCGACCCGGCCGGCGAAGGTCGGCTCGACCACGGTCACCTTCTGGGCGTCGACGGTGCCGGTGCCCGGCGCCGGCGGCGTGGTGGCCCCCGACGACGTCGAGGGTCGGGTGGCGACCACCCGCACCACGTCGCCGACGTGCAGGTCGCCGGCGGTGATGGTCGTGCGCTCCTTGGTGTAGGTGGTCGTGGAGGAGGTGTCGACGGTCTGGGTGCCGTCCTCGGTGCGCAGCGTGAGCGTCGACCCGTTGATGGCGGTGATCGTGCCGCCGGCGCCCGGCCCGCCGGGGCCGCCCCGCCCGTGGGGGCCCATGGCGCCGGGCCGGCCCATCGGGCCGCCGGGGCCGCCCGGTGCGCCGGCGGCGGGGGCCGCCGCACCGGTGGCGCTCGACGAGCCCGAGCTGGCGGTGGTGCCGGAGGCGGCCGACACCCCGGTGACGGCGGCGAACGACGCCCCGGCGGCCACCCCGGCGACGAGGGCCATCTTGGCCGCCTTGGCGGCCCCGGAGCGGCGTCTCGGCGACCGTGCGTGGGGCTGCTCGGGCGAGGGTGCTGGGGATGGTGTGGTGGTCATGTCGGGCACGGTACGGGGCGAACCTGGCCACATCCGCACGATCAGCTGAGAGTTCGCTCAGTGCCCCGGGGGCGGGGCCGGCCGGTCAGCGGTAGGTGTTGTTGGAGGTGTGGTCGCCGCCCAGCCAGCGCCGCAGGTCGGCGGCCGCCGTGCCCCGCCGCTCGGCGTTGATGCGCTCGGCGTCGGGGTGGTCGAGGGTGAACTCGACCAGCAGGCCGTTGGGGTCGGTGACATACAGCGACCGGCAGTAGCCGTGCTCGAGCACGAAGCTGCCCGGCACCCCGGCGTCGGCCAGGCGCTTGGCGATGCCGTCTTGGGTGTCGGCGTCGACGGCGAGGGCGATGTGGCGGAACGGCGACGGCTCGAGGGTGGTCTTGAACAGCGCCTGGTCGGCGGGGTCGGCGAACTGGAAGAACGCCAGGGCGCTGCCGTCGGCCAGGGCGAAGAACGTGTGGCAGTAGGTGCGCACGGCGCCGAACAGCTCGTCCTGCTCGCACCACGTGGCGACCAGCGGCATGCCCACCACGTCCTCGTAGAAGGCGCGGGTCGCCTCCTGGTCGTCGGTGATGAAGGCGTTGTGGTGCAGCCGGAGCGGCAGGTGGTCGGTGCTGGTCATTGGGTCTCCTCCAGGGTCGATGGCACGGGCAGCAGGGCCGAGAGGTCGGCGACGACCTCCCCGTCCCGGATCGGGGTGACGGCGGCCGGCAGGTCGGCGCTGAGCCGGGCGCCGCGCTCGGCGAGGGCGGCGAGCACCCTCGGCAGGTGGGCGACGGGGGCGGCGGCCACGTCGTGGAGCACGATCACGCTCCACGGGGTGACCTCGACATGGGCCAGCGCCCGGTCGGCCCAGCCGTCGGGGTCGTCCCAGTCGTGCGGGACGCACGTCCACAGGGCGCAGGTCCAGCGCCGGGCCACCATGTGGTCGACGGCCTGCTGGTTGAGCACCCGCCGGTCGAGCACCCCGCCCGCCGCGTAGGGGCGGTGCAGGCGCTCCTCGCCGCCCAGCGCCCCCACCACCGTCGCCGGGCCGGCCATCTCCGCCGCCACCGCGCCGGCCGGGTCGGCGGCTAGCCCGAGCAGCTGGGTGTGGGTGGCGGTGTGGCTGCCCACCCGGTGGCCCTCGGCCAGCGCCCGGCGCACCAGGTCGGCGCCGCCGGGCCGGGCCACGCAGTCACCGACGACGAAGAACACCGCCGGGGCGCCGGCGTCGGCCAGCACGTCGAGCACGTGGTCGGTCACGCCGGCCACGGGGCCGTTGTCGAAGGTGAGCGTCACCGTGGGCGCCCCGACCGTCGTGCCGCCCGTGCCGTTCAGCGCCATGGTCCCCCAGACCGGGGGCGACCGCCCCCGCTCCCGATCGTAGGTCCGACAGGAGCCGCCGACCCTGCGGGCACTCAGGCGACCCGCCTTCGCTCTGCGCCGCTGCGTGACCAGCGGGTGCGGTGACCGGCCCCCTCCTGCGGTCAGGAGCCGTGGGCCCGAACCGCCAGGGGCTGCCACTCCCGCCAGGTCGCCAGTCGCGCCTCGTAGTCCTTGGTGGCGATGTCGAGCGGCGCCTTGCCGAAGAACACCCGCAGCGGGGGCGGCTCGGCGTCGACGACCTCGAGGATCGCCTCCCGGGTGGCGGTGGGGTCGCCGGGGTTGTTGGCCGACGGGCGCTTCTTGGCCGCCTCGCGGACCTCGGCGTAGGCCGGGTTCTCGGTGCTGCGCTGCGCGGACGGCCCCGACCAGTCGGTGGAGTAGCCGCCGGGCTCGATCAGGGTGACGTGGATGCCGAAGCCGGCGACCTCTTGGGCGAGCGATTGCGACAGACCTTCCAACGCCCACTTCGACGCGTGGTAGGCGCCGACGGTCGGGAAGGCGCTGATCCCCCCGATGCTCGACACCTGGATGATGTGGCCCGACCCCTGCCGCCGCATGATCGGCAGCGCCGCCTGGGTCACCCACACGGCGCCGAACAGGTTCGTCTCCAACTGGTCGCGCAGCTCGGCCTCGGTGAGCTCCTCGACCATGCCGAAGTGGCCGTAGCCGGCGTTGTTGACCACCACGTCGAGCCGGCCGAAGTGCTCGGCGGCCCGCTCGACCGCCGCCCGGTCGGCGGCGCGGTCGGTGACGTCGAGCTTCAGCGCCAGCACGTTCCCGCCGTGCTCGTCGACCAGGGCGTCGAGGGTCTCGGGCTTGCGTGCCGTGGCGGCCACCTGGTCGCCGCGCTCGAGGGCGGCCTCCGCCCACTCGCGGCCGAAGCCCTTCGATGCACCGGTGATGAACCAGACCTTGCTCACGGATCTCCTCTGTCGACGTCGGGGGGCGTGCACGCATGCACGGACCCTCCTGTCCTCTCCACTCGGACCGTCGCCAACCACCCGTGGCGGCGGTGTGCGCGGCCGTAGCCGCCCTGGCGCGGTGGCGCAGTGGGGCCTCCGACGCCCACGCCCGAAGGGGGGCTGCGGCCGCGCACATCGCCGCACGAGAGGTAGACACGGGCGGTGCGACGCCACCACGGCCGACCGGCGGCGGCGGCGTCGACCTCCGGCATGGCGGCGCTGGTCGTGGGGGCGCTGGGCATCGTCTACGGCGACATCGGCACCAGCCCG
>DASTHS010000111.1:0-6129 GCA_035718085.1 Acidimicrobiales bacterium
GCTCGCGGTGTGCTCGGGGAGCAGGCGCCGGGCGACCTGGTCGACGGTCCAGCTGACGGTCGCCACGGTGGGGATGCCCAGGCGCTGGTAGATGAGCGCCCGCCGCGGGTCGTAGATGCGGGCGACCACCCGAGGCACCTCGAAGGTCTCGCGGGCGATGCGGGCGACCAGGATGTTCGTGTTGTCGCCGCTGGTCACCGCGGCGAGGGCGCCGGCCCCGCCGATGCCCGCCTCGACCAGCACGTCGCGGTCGATGCCGGTGCCGGCCAGGCTGCGCCCGGCGAAGGCCTCGGGCAGGCGTCGGAACGAGTCGGGGCGCTTGTCGACGATGACCACCTCGTGGCCCTCCCGACTCAGCCGGTCGGCGAGCTCCGAGCCCACCCGGCCACAGCCGACGACGATGACGTGCACGGCGGCCATCCTGCCACGGCCATCGGGAGCCGCCCCACCCGACGGTCAGGCGGGGCGGCGACCGCCCCGCTGGTGCTGGGAGCGCTTGGAGTCGAGGAAGTCGACCAGCACGTAGTCACCCAGCGTCTCCGGCGTGGTGAAGAAGGCGCGACCACGGTTGAGCTGGGTCATCTTCTCGACGAAGGCCCGCAGGTAGCCGGTCGCGTCCAGCATGAAGGTGTTGATCGTGATGCCGTCGCGCGTGGCGCGCACGACCTCCTCGAGGGTGAGCTGCACCGTCTCGGGGGCAGGCGGGTACGAGAAGAACGGCTCACCGTCGGCCAGCAGGTGGGCGGTCGGCTCACCGTCGGTGATCATGATCACCTGCTTGGTGCCCCCCTGGTGGGCCAGCATGCGCCGGGCCAGCACCAGGGCGTGCTGCATGTTCGTGCCGTAGGTGTAGTCCCACGAGACCTCCGGCAGGTCGGCGGCGCGCAGCTCCCGGGCCAGCTCACCGAAGCCCACCAGGCCCAGGTAGTCACGGGGGTACTGCGTGGTGATCAGCGAGTGCAGCGCCATCGCCGTCTTCTTGGCGGCGAGGAAGTTGTCGCGCATCGGCATCGACAGCGACAGGTCGACCAACAGCACCGTGGAGGTCCGCGTCAAGGTCTCGGTGCGCTCCACCTCGAAGTCGTCGGGCGACAGCCGCACCGGGGTGCCCGCCCCGGCGCGCCCGACGGCGTTGCGCACCGTGCGCTCGATCGACAGGTTGAACGGGTCACCCCACTCGTAGGCCTTCGTCTCGTAGGTGCGCTCGTGGCCGATGCCGATGCGCTCGACGCTGTGCCGGCCCATCCGGTCTTTCACCAGTCGGGAGAACAGGTCGGAGAGGGCGTTGCGACCGATCTGGCGCAATCCCCTGGGGGTGAGCTCCAGGCGTCCCTCGCGGGTGTCGATCAGCCCGGCATCCTGCAGCTGCTTGGCCATGCGGGCCAGCTGTTCCAGGCTCCGGGCTGCGTCGGGGCCGAGGAGCTGGGAGGCCCGCTCGACGTCGACATCCGCCAGCGCGCCGGGGTTCGCGGCTTGGGAGAGCATCTGCTCGAGGGCGTCGAGGTCGCCGAGCTCGTTCATCATGGCGGCCGCCTCGGCGAAGCCCAGCGGGTCGTTCCCGTTGAAGCCGCGGCCCTGGTCCCAGCCCATCTGCGGGAAGGCGCTGCGCAGGTTGGCGCCGAGGCGTTGCACCTGCCACTGCAGATCCATGTCGTCGAGCAGCGCGTCGGACAGGGCCTGCAGCTGGGCCCGCTGCTCCGGGCTCATTGAGGCCAGCATCTGGCTCATGGCCGCCATCTGCGCCGCCATCTGCTCGAGCAGCTGGTCGAGGGTCTCGGGCCGGCCGGGGAACATGTCGCCGAAGCGATCCATGAACTCCTCGAACATCCGCTCGGTGTCCTGGCCGGCCTCCTTGGCCTCGAGCATGCGGTTCAGCTCGTTGAACATGTCTTTCATCCGCGCCAACGACTCGGGCGACACGTTCGCCATGGCCTCGGACATCTGGTTGAACTGGCTTTGGAGCATCTCCTTGCGCAGCTCGTCGAGCAGCTCCTCGAAGTGCTGCTGCGCCTCGGAGCTGGCCCAGTCGTGGGCCTGCAGCGACTGCACCATGCCCGGCAGGTCCGGTGGCAGCAGGTCGAGCGACATGCGCCGCTCGGCGGCGGCGTCGTGGGCGATCTCGGCCCGCCGCCGGTCGCCCGACTCCTCGGCGGTGCGCTCGATGGCGTCGATGGCGGCGCGCTCCTCGTCGACCACCTCGCGCAGGCGCCGGGCGATGTCTTCGTAGGCCCCGCCCAGGTCGTGGGTGTCGAGCAGCTCCTGGCGGCGCTGGCGCAGACGCTCGAGCAGCTCGCGCATGCCCTCGACGCGCTGGTCGTTGCGGTCGGTGAACCCCCGCTGCAACAGGCGGCGCAACGCCTGGTTCACGTCGCCGTGCTGGAGCAACTCGTCGGTGAGCTCCTCGAAGACGTCGTCGGCGGCGAAGTCGAAGCCGACCTGGGTACCGTCCCAGCGCGAGTACGAGAAGCGGGCCATGCCCGAGGCTACGTCCGGCCCGGAGCAAGGCGCGGGTGACGCGAACGCGCGCCCCGGGGCCGCTTGGTGCCGCAGCTGCGGCAGGCTCGCCCGGTGCCCGAAGGCCACACCATCCACCGCATCGCCCGCGACCACACCAAGGCGCTGGCCGGGCAGGCCCTCGCCGTGGAGAGCCCGCAGGGCCGCTTCGCCGACGGCGCCGCCCTGCTCGACGGCTCGGTGCTCGAGGGCGTCGAGGCGTGGGGCAAGCACCTCTTCTACCGCTTCGCCGGGGAGCGCCTCCTCCACGTGCACCTCGGCCTGTACGGCAAGTTCTGGCCGTTCACCCCGCCGGCACCACCCACCCACCGGCAGGTGCGGCTGCGCCTCACCGGCGCGACCCGGGGTTTCGAGCTGACCGGGCCCATCGCCTGCGAGGTGCTCGACCCACCCGCCCGGGCGGCGATCGTCTCCCGCCTCGGGCCCGACCCGATCCGCACCGACGCCGACGGCGGCCTGGTGGTGCCCAAGCTGGCCCGGCGCCACACGTCGATCGGGGCGGCCCTGCTCGACCAGTCGGTCGTCGCCGGGGTGGGCAACGTGTACCGGGCGGAGGCGCTCTACGTGCACGGCATGCACCCCGCCCGACCGGCGTCGACGGTCGGCCCGGACGAGTGGCAGCCCATCTGGCAGACCCTCGTGCGCATGCTGCGGGCAGGCGTTCGCACCCGGTCGATCGTGACGGTCGATCGCCACGACGAGACCGTCACCGACGGCCGCAGCCGCTACGTCTACAAGCAGGAGCGCTGCGCCCGTCACCCGGAGGTGGAGATTCGGCGCTGGGACCTCGCCGGACGCTGGGCTTACGCCTGCGAGGCCTGCCAGCCGCCCTGGCCGGCCTGACCGGCCTGGCCGGCCTGGGCTACCGGGCCCGGTAGGTGGCGCGGCCGCCGGCGCCGTCTTTGTTGAGCCGCTTCGACAGGTGCAGCCCCTCGAGGACGAACTCCGCAGCGGCGGCCAACGCCGCCGGCGACTCGGACCCGGCGACCTCGGTGACCGTCGCCCTCAGGCTGGGCACGGCGACGAGCGCCTCGACCAGCCGCCCGGAGGCCACATCGTCACCGGCGTGCACGACGGTGCCGTCGTCGAAGGCGGTCACCGCGTCGCGCAGGCGGTCCATCGGCACCCGCTCCTTGAACACCGTCAGCACGGCGCCCTTGACCAGCCGCTCGATGACCTGGCCGTCGCGGCCCTCGTCGATGGTCTCCACCTCGATCTTGCCCGTCGTCGACGCCGCCAGGGCGTCGAGGTCGCTGATGCGGGGCACCGCCTCGGTCTCACCGAGGCGCAGCGCCCGGCGGGCGGCGGCGGCGACGAGCGTCTCGTAGTTGGCGACGCTGAGGCGCACCGACACGCCGGAGCGCTGGTTCACCTGGCTGCTCTGGCGGGCCAGGTGGGAGAGGGTGGCGACGATCTCCGCCATGTAGTCGGGCACCTCGATGCGCACGCCGAGGTCGGTCGGCACGACGGCCTCCTGCTCGACGACGGCGACCTCGGTGGCGGTGTCGAGGGGGTAGTGCGTGCGGATCTGCGCCCCGAAGCGGTCTTTGAGGGGGGTGATGATGCGGCCACGGTTCGTGTAGTCCTCCGGGTTGGCGGAGGCGACCAGCATCACGTCGAGGGGCAGCCGGAGCTTGTAGCCGCGCACCTGGACGTCGCGCTCCTCGAGCACGTTGAGCAGCCCGACCTGGATGCGCTCGGCCAGGTCGGGCAGCTCGTTGATGGCGAAGATGCCGCGGTTGGTCCGGGGCACCAGGCCGTAGTGCATGGTGAGCTCGTCGGAGAGGTAACGGCCCTCGGCCACCTTGATCGGGTCGACCTCGCCGATCAGGTCGGCGATCGAGGTGTCCGGTGTGGCCAGCTTCTCCCCGAAGCGGGTGTCGCGGTGCACCCACTCGATCGGCGTGTCGTCGCCCTTCTCGGCCACGAGGTCGCGGGCATGGCGCGAGACGGGGTTGTAGGGGTCGTCGAGGATCTCCGAGCCGGCCACGATGGGCAGCCACTCGTCGAGCAGCCCCGTCAGGCTGCGGATCATGCGGGTCTTCGCCTGGCCCCGCTCGCCGAGGAAGATGATGTCGTGGCCGGCGAGCAGGGCGTGCTCCACCTGGGGCAGCACGGTGTCCTCGTAGCCGAGCACGCCCTCGACCACCGGCTGACCGGCGGCGATGCGGCGGGCGGCGTTGCGCCGCACCTCCTCTTTGACCGGGACGGAACGCCACCCCGACTCGCGGAGCTGGCCGAGGGTGGCGGGACGGGAGGTCATGACCTCACCGTACGGCGCGCGGATCGCGTTCGCAGCCGGCCAGGCCCTCCGCCGTTCCGGGGGGATTGCGGCTTTTGGGGGGCTGTCGCACTCGACGCGCCCCCCGTACGATGGGGGTGGACTCACCTCGGAGACCCTCCCGGCCGAAAACCCTGACGATGCCCGCCTCCCCCGCTGTGCCGAGCGACTCGGCGCTGCTGCGCGCCGGCGGGCGGGGTGACGAGGCGGCGCTGCGGGGGCTGGTCGCCCGGCACGGTGCTCTCTGCTGGCGGCTGGCGAACGCCATCACCCCGGTGACCGGGCAGGCCCTCGCCGCGGTGGCCGACGGCACGAGCACGGCGGTGGCGTCCGCCCGCCGGCAGCGTGCCGGCGGGCCGCCGGTGCGCTCGCAGCTGCTGGCTGCGACCTACCGCGCCGCACTGGCCCGGGCGGCGCAGCCGGGTGCGCTCCCCCACGCCAGCGCCGGGGCCGCCGCCCTGCCGCTCGACCACGCCGCCGCCCTCGCCGGGCTCCGGGCGCTGCCCGAGCGGTGGCGCGCCGCCGTGTGGCTGCACGAGGTCGAAGGCCTGGAGCCGGCCACCGTGGCCGCCGCCCTCGACACCTCACCCGCGGTCGCCCTGCAGCTCACCATCCGGGGGCGGCGCAGCCTCCTGTCGAGGTGCAACCAGGGGGCAGACCAGCAGCCGGCCGCGCTCGGCGCGCTGCTGGCACCCCTCGTCCCGGAGTCGCCACCCGACCTCACAGACGTCGTGGTGTCGGCCTGGCGCACGCACGCCGCCCGAGGCGGTGGCTCCGCGCGGCGTCGATGGCTGGCCGAACGGGCGCCCGGACCCCTCGCCGCGGCGGCGGGCGCCGTCGCCGCCATCGGCCTGATCGGCGTCGGGGTGCTGGGCGACCGCACGGGGGTCACCGGGGGGATCGCGGTGCGGCCCGCCTCGACGCCCGGCGCCGACGCATCGGGCCTCCTCGGGTTGCCCGGCGGGGGCTTCGGCGGGCTGCGGGCCCTGCTGCTGGCCTCCCCGTTCGTGGCCCCGCCCGCATCGACGCCCGTGCCCACCTCCGTGGCTTCGCCCGGGCTGGCGCCGGGGGGCCCCGGGGCGACCGGTCCGAGCCCGACCGGTCAGGGCGCCACTCCCGTCGCCCCCGTCTCCGGGGGCACGGCTCCCTCCGCACCGACGGTGCCGCCGACCGGGCTGCTGACCTCGCCGACCACGCCCCCGGTGCTGCCCCCGACAACCGTGGCGGCCGGCCCGGTCACCGTGGCGAGCGGCGGGGGGTCGACCTCGATCGGTGCCGGCCCGGCCGCCGTGACGGTGGGGTCGTGCACCTCGATCGACCTGCTCGGCGCCACC
>DASTHS010000112.1:0-5409 GCA_035718085.1 Acidimicrobiales bacterium
CGGCATGCGCCAGCGGGTGGCGGTGGCCCGGGCCTTCGCCCTCGAGCCGGGCCTGCTGCTCATGGACGAGCCGTTCTCCGCGCTCGACGAGCTCACCCGCGAGGCCCTGCGCCACCAGCTCCTCGACGTGTGGCAGGCGCACCAGGCGACGGTCGTGTTCGTCACCCACTCGGTCACCGAGGCGGTCACCCTCGCCGACCGGGTGATCGTGCTGTCGGCGTCGCCGGGCCGGGTGGTGGCGTCGGTCGACGTCGCCCTCCCCCGCCCCCGCCCCCAGGGCGTCGAGCTGAGCGACGCCCACCGCGACGTGGAACGGGCGGTGCGCGCCGCCCTGGGCGTCGAGGTGGCCGGTGCCGGCTGAGCCGGTGGCGGCCGCCGCCGCCCGGCGGGTCGTGCCCCCCCTGGTGCTCGTCGCCGTGCTGGCCGCGGCGTGGCAGCTGGTGGCGGCGTCCAACCCGTACCTGCTGCCCCGCCCGTCGGCCACCCTGGCCCAGCTGGCCGACCACCCCGGCACCTACCTCGACACCGCCCGGGCGACGGTGGTCGAGGCCGCCCTCGGCCTGCTCGTCGGCGGCGCCGTCGCCGTCGCCCTGGCCGTGGCCACCGTGCAGTCGCGCCTGGTCGAGGGGGCGGTCATGCCCCTCGCCGTGGCGCTCAACGTGACCCCGGTGGTGGCCGTCGGGCCCGCCCTCGTCGTGGCCTTGGGCTTCGGCATCGGCCCCAAGGTCATCCTCACCGGCCTGATCGTGTTCTTCACCGTCTTCGCCACCACCCGGGCCGGGCTGCGCAGCGTCGACCCCGAGCTGCTCGACGTGCTGCGGGTGCTGCACGCCACCCGCACCGACCTGCTGGTGCGGGTGCAGCTGCCCGCCGCCGTGCCCGCCATGCTCACCGGCCTGCGGGTCGCCCTGCCCCTGTCGGTGGTCGGCGCCGTGGTCGCCGAGTTCGTGGCGCCCGGGTCGAGCGGGGGGCTCGGCACCCTCATCACCACGGCCCGGGCCTACTCGAATTTGTCTGTCGTTTACGCCGCCATAGTGTGCCTCGCCGTGCTTGGCATCGCCGTCACCGCAGCAGTCTCCGCCGTCGAGCGCACCGTGCGCCGCCGGCGCGGGGTGGCCGACCGATGACCCGCCGGGGCGACGCCGCCTCCACCCCTGCGCGCCGGCGCCGGGCGCGTGCCGCCGTGGCCGCCGGCCTGGCCGTCGCCGCCGGCGCCACCCTGGCCGCCTG
This sequence comes from Acidimicrobiales bacterium, assembly GCA_035718085.1. GTDB lineage: Bacteria > Actinomycetota > Acidimicrobiia > Acidimicrobiales > Palsa-688 > DASTHS01. Next base: position 1,231 of record DASTHS010000112.1, read on the forward strand.
CGGCAGCTCGGGGGGCACCTCCACCGCCGGCAAGCCCCCCGCCGCCGGGCTGATCAGCGCGTCGCGCTGCGCGGCGAACCGGGCGGCCGGCACCATCACCTACCTCAGCGGCTTCCAGTGGACCGCCACCGTCGGCACCGTCGACGTGGCCGCCGCCGCCGCCAACGGCTGGTACCACGACCTGTGCCTCGACGTCAGCCTGCACGCCGGCAGCGGCGACCCGGCCGTCGCCACGTCCACGGTGGCGTCGGGGCGCACCACCATCACCGAGGTGGGCGGCGCCGCCGACGCCGTGACCGCGGCGGCCGGCGGGGTGCCCACCCTGGCGGTGGCCACCTACGGCAACGTGCCGATCATCACCCTGATCACCATGGCCACCACCACCGACCTGCACCAGCTCGAGGGCCAGACGCTCGGCTACAAGGGCCAGATGCCGCCGCAGATCACCGCCATGCTCGACAAGGCGGGGGTCGACGTGGCCAAGGTGCACGAGGTCGGGGTCGGCTACGACCCGACGATCCTGCCGCGCGGCCAGGTGCAGGCCCTCACCGGCTACAAGTCCAACGAGGTGCCCACCCTCAAAGCCGGCGGGTTCGACGTGCGCGAATGGGACCCCGACGCGTTCGGCATCGGCGGCACCTTCAACACCCTGGTCGCCAACAAGGCCTTCGCCGCCGCCCACCCCCAGGCGCTCGAGGACTTCCTGCGGACCACCTTCCACGCCTACGACTGGTGCCACACCAACCTGCAGTCGTGCCTGGCCGACGAGGCCAAGCTCTCGACCGGCGGCCAGTTCGACCCGACCGTCGAGGCCCGCCGGTTCCGCATCGAGAGCGGCCTGGTCGACGCCCACCTGCTCCCCGGCCAGGGCGTGGGGGCCGAGAGCGTGGCCCAGTTCACCCCCGAGGCCGACCTGCTGGCCGCCGACAAGCTCATCCCGGCGGTGCCCGACCTGTCCGCCCTGGTCGCCCCCCAGTACGTCGCCGCCGTCGAGCACGACGGCAAGGTGGTGTGGCCGGCCCCGTAACGGGGCCGGCAGCCGCGATCGGGGACGCCGGCCAGCGCGGCGGGGCTCAGCCCTCGACGGTGATGGCGCCCTTCGGGCAGCGCTTGGCCGCCTCCTCCACCTTGGGGCGCAGCGCCTCGGGCGGCTCGTCCTGGAGGATGTAGAGGAAGTCGTCGTCGCGCACCTCGAAGACCTCCGGTGCCGACTGCATGCAGAGGGCGTTGCTCTCGCAGAGATCGAAGTCGACGACGACCTTCATCCCGCCTCCCGGGGCTCGGTGGAGCCCGGAGCGTACCCGCCCGCTCACCTCGACGGGCGGTGCGCCACCTCGTTGAAGCTGTGCAGCACCGGCCGGGAGCCGGAGCCGCCGATGCGGTGCAGGCTGGCCACCTCCACGAACATGCGCCACACCGCCTCGTCGGGCGCGCCGAGCGCCCAGGCGACCGCCGCCTTGATCGGCGACACGTGGGTGACGACCACCACGTCGGCCTCGGTGGCCTCCGCCCACAGCTCGTCGCAGGCGGTGCGCACCCGGGCCGCCACCGCGGCGAGGGCCTCGCCGCCGGGCGGGCAGAACGCCAGGTCGTCGCGCCACGAGGCCCACAGCTCGGCGGGCACCTCGTCGAGGGGGGTGCCGTCGTGCACCCCGTAGTCGACCTCGACCCACCGCTCGTCGACGCTCACCGGCGGCCCGAGCCGCTCGGCGGTGGCCCGGCAGCGCAGCAGGGGGCTGGTCACCACCCGTCGGGCGCCGGCGATGGCCGGCACCGCGGCCAGGGCGTCGGCCTGCCGCTCGCCGAGCTCGTCGAGGGGCACGTCGAGCCGGCCGAGCAGCCGGCGTGATGCGTTGTGCGCTGTCCGGCCGTGGCGCACGAGGAGCAGCACGCACTGCACGGTACCGGCGGCCCGACCGACGCCGCCCGGCGGGGGTCGGCCCCACCACCGCAGGTCGGTCCACGGCATCACGTCGCAGCTGTTCGGAGGGTCGCCGACTAGAATTCTGGTCGATGACGACGCTCCCGCTCTCGGTGGTGAAGGCCCGGCTATCGGAGATCGCCGAAGAGGTGGCCGCCACCCACGAGCGCGTGCAGGTCACCAAGAACGGACGCGACTACGTGGTGCTCATCGCTGCTGACGACCTGGCGTCGTTGGAGGCCACCCTCGAGCTGCTCGCCGACCCGGCGGCGCAGGCGCGCATCGCCGACTCCGAGCGGGAGATCGCCTCGGGTGACGTCCTCGACGAGTCGGCGGTGCGTCGCCTCCTGGCGTCGCCCCGCCGGGATCCCGGCGAGTGAGCTTCCGGGTCGTGGTGACCCGGACGGCGTCCCGCCAGCTCGCCGAGCACCTGCCCGAGGCCGCCGCCGCCGCGTGCGTCGAGTTCGTCTTCGGCCCTCTGTCCGATGACCCCCGTCGGGTTGGTGCGCCGCTGCGGGCGCCGTTCGCCGGACAGTGGCGGGCACGGCGGGGCGACTACCGGGTGCGCTACCGCATCGACGAGGAAGCCGGCGTGGTCTTCGTGCTCGACGTGGACCACCGGCGCGACGCCTACCGCCACCCCTGACCCGGCTGGCAGCGTCGAGCCCCACCACCGGCCGACGGCACCGACGGGTCGGCATAGCCGTTCGGCCGTCCGTAGCCTTCCCGCGATGCGACTGGCGGCCGACGAGTGCCGGGCCCGGCTGGCCTCCCGGGTGCACGGCGTGCTCTGCACGCTGCACCCTGACCGGGGCCCCGACCCCCAGCCGGTGGTCTATGCCGTCACCGACGAGGGGCACCTCGGCGTGCCCGTCGACAAGGTCAAGCCGAAGACGTCGACCCGGCTCCGGCGCGAAGACAACCTGGACGCCGACCCCCGGGCGGCGCTGCTCGTCGAGCACTGGGACGCCGACGACTGGTCGCGGCTGTGGTGGGTGCGCGCCGGCCTGCGCCACGTCGCCGCCCCGCCCGCCGCCGTGGTCGACGACCTCGCCGACCGGCTGGCCCGCACCGTGCCCCAGTACGCCGACAAGCCCTTCCACCGCATCCTGGTGTGCCGGGTCGTCGCCGTGACGGGGTGGTCGGCCGCCGGGAGCTGAGCGCCCGGCGGCCTCCCCGGCCGGCGGCGGTCAGCCCTCGGCGTTGACCTTCGGCATGATCTCCTCGGCCAGGCGCTTGAGGTCGTCGAGGGTCTTGGAGGTGGGCACGTCACGGAACGGCGGCCACAGCAGCGGCATGGTCATGCCCGCCTCCTGGTAGCGCTTGAGCATGTCCTCGATCTGCTGCGCGGTGCCGGCGAGCAGGTTGGACGCCTTGCCGTTGTTCGACATGTCGGTGGGCTCGTCGGTGATGGTGAACCAGATCATGCTGCACACGTCGAAGCCGGCCGGGAGCTCCTTGCCGAGCTCTCCCATCTCGTGCTCGATCTCGCCCTTCCAGCGCTTGATGTCGTCGGGCGAGTCCTGGATGCCGATCCAGCCCTGCAGGCCGTACTTGGCGATGCGCTTGGCCGACCGCTTCGGGTCTTTCAGGCCCGAGAAGTAGATCGGCGGCCCCGGCTGCTGGATCGGCTTGTGGCCGAAGCCGCACGGCTCGAAGTCGGCGAACTCGCCGTGGTACTCGAACAGCTCGTTGGTCCAGATGCCCTGCATGATCTCGATGGTCTCGCGCACGTGGGCGTGGCGGCGGGGGAAGAGGTGGGTGACGCTGCACGCCGCGAACTCCTCGGGCATCCACCCCGAGCCGACGCCCACGTTGAGGCGGCCGTTGCTCAGGTGGTCCTGGGTGGCCAGCTCCGCGGCCAGCACACCGGGCGACCGGTAGGGGGTGTCGATGATGCTCATCCCGATGCGCACCTTGGTGGTCTTGGCCGCCAGCCACGGGATGAGGGTCATGCCCTGGAACCACTTGCCGCGCGCGATGACCGGCATGATGTTCGGGAAGTCGGTCATCATCCCGAACGGGAACTGCAGCTCGGTGCGGTCGGACGCCTCGGGCACGACCACCCGGTCGAGGGTCCAGACCGAGTCGAAGTCGAGCTCCTCGGCCCGCGCGGTGAGGTCCTCCAGCGCCCAGGTGGCCCCGGTGCGCACGCCCTCGTCGTCGTCGACGACCAGCACCTGACGCCGCTCGGGCACGCCGGCGAATGTAGCCAACGCCTGCGCCGACGACCCTGCGGGCGCCGCCCGCCGAGCCCG
>DASTHS010000113.1:0-3093 GCA_035718085.1 Acidimicrobiales bacterium
GAGCAGCCGTCGCCATACCTTCTTGCCCAGCACGCCGCTCCCTCTCCTCGCTCATGGACCTAGACAGCCCAAAAGCTAGGCAGGGGGCGGCGTGCCCGTCACCAGCCGCCCTCAACCACCCACGGATGGGTCAGGAGAGCCGCTTTATCTCGTCGCCATAAAGCGCCCTAAAGTCCATAACGCCCGTGCGGCGCAGTCACCACCCGGCGCTGTCATTGATGCCGAACGCTCTGTGGGCCGGGCGTCAGAGGGCGTGCGCCGGGCCGAGCCGTGGTGTGGCGCACTGGCCGGCCCGGAGGGCATCTGACCGAGGGCGCCGGGCAGGCATGGTGACCTGCCGGCCAGTCGCACCATCGGGAGTGCCGGGGGTTGAGCCGGCCCGGGCGCCGGATCGACGGGCCGTTGGGTCGTCGGCGCACTCCGGCCAGCTCCGGGTCGAAACACCTCGAGGGCCTCCCGTGGCAGGCCGCGCAGGATTCGGCAGGTCGCGCCGGCCCGGGGCGGCGCCGCCCCTCGAGCCGGCGACCCTATGGTGGGCGGTCGGAGCGAGGTGGCCGGGAGGCAGGATGGGTGACGACCCGGGCAGCGGCGCACCGACCGGTGAGCCGGAGGGGCGCGAGCCCAGGCGGCCGGGCGCAGGGCCGGCAGGCACACGTCCTACCTGCACCGCAGCGGCCGCACAGCCCGGTCCCACCGAGCTGGCGCTGCGCCTCGACGAGGTCGACGACCGTCGCCTGCGCGTCCACGCGGCCGCAGCCGGCCTGCCGCCCGACGAGCTCGCCCGTCGCTGGCTGACCCAGCGCCTCGAGGTGGAGGAGGCGGCCCGCCGGGCGCGCGGCGGCGGCGCCGAGCAACTGCTGCGCCTGGTGCGGGCGATCGAGGAGGTCGAGTCGCCCGAGTGAGGGGGCGCCCACCGCTCGCCGGGAAGTGTGCGAAGGTGCCGCCGTGACCGGCACCGGGGAGATCGTGGTCGTCTGCACCGCCAACCGGTGCCGCTCACCGATGGCCGCCGAGCTGCTGCGCCGGGCGCTGGCCGACCGGCCGGGGGCCCCTGAGGTCAGCTCCGCCGGGTTCGGGCCGCCCGACCAGCCGCCCCTGCACGAGGCGGCGCAGGTGCTGCGCGCCGAGGGGCTCGACATCTCCGGGCACCGGTCGCGCCGGGTCGACGCCGCGCTGCTCGGCGCCGTCGACCTCGTCGTCTGCATGACCCGCCAGCACCTCGTCGACCTGGTGGTGCTCGCCCCTGCGGCGTGGGGTCGCACCTTCACCCTCGTCGAGCTCGTGGAGCGGGCCGAGCGGGCGGGCGTCGCCGGCGCGGCCATGCCCCTCGAGCGCTGGGTGGCCGCCGTGCACGGCCTGCGCAGCCGTCAGGAGGTCATGGCCTACGACCGCAGCGTCGACGTGCCCGACCCGGTCGGCCAGCCGATGCGGGCGTTCGAGGCCACCTTCGACCGCCTCCAGGAGCTGGTCGCCCGGCTGGTGGCCGCCCTCCCGGCGCCCCCGCCGGGCTGATCGCAGCCCCGGAGGCGGCTACCCCGTCCGCCAGCGGCCGCGCCGCCGCCGGGGTGATCGCTGGGGCGGTCAGTTCTGGCAGCTGCCCACCGTCTGGGTCGGCGTGCGCCCCGGCGGGATGTACTGCCCGTTGGCGTACGACGACGAGTCGGCCTCGACCTTCGGCGCCCCGGTGATCGCCTCGTTGAGCGTCGTCGGCGTGGTCGACGGCCGGGTGGTCGACGTGGTCGAGCCGGTCGAGTGGCCTCCGGTGACCCCGGCGTAGGAGGTGCCGGTGACGACCTCGACGGGGTACTGGGTCGAGGCCAGCGCCGAGTCGGACTGCAGCGTTGCCCCGCCCTGGAGCTGGCCCTGGACCTGTTCGGCGGCCGCCTTCTCGGTGGGCGCGTAGAGCACCAGGGTCGAGCTCTGCCGCGGCCGGTAGGAGGTCTGGGTGACCGACGTGATGTAGCCCAAGCCGCTGAGGTCGGCGGCCGCCTTGGCCGCCTGGCCGGCGATGCCGCTGCCGTTGGCCACCTCGATGGCCACCGACGACGGCGACACGGCGGTGGTCGTCGGGGCGCTCGTCGGGGTGGTGGTGCCCGTCGACGAGCCGGCCGGCTGCCCCACGTCGAGCCACTGCTGCACCACGGCCGGCCCTGCGCTGGTGTCGGGGTCGAGGGCGCCGCTGACCTTCACCGAGTTCACCGTCGGGTACGTGTACTGGGGGATGGTCGACAGGTTGGCGCTGCGGAAGGTCTCCGCCAGCGACAGCAGCTCGGAGTTCGAGAAGGTGCTGTCGAGGGTCAGGTTCTGGGTGACGCTGGAGATGAGGCTGTCGAGCTCGGTGACGTTGGTCGGGGCGATGTGGCGGGCCTTCTGCAGGGCCAGCTTGATGAACGTCTGCTGGCGCTGGATCCGGGCCAGGTCGCTCTCGGGCAGCAGCTGGGAGTGCCACGAGCCGTTCAGGTAGTACTCGTAGTGGCGCGACCGCACGAAGCCGAGGGCGAGCGAACCGGTGAGGTTGGCGCACCCCGACCACCCGTCGGTCGCCGGGCCCACCCTGAACAGGGAGTACGAGTCGCGGGCCGGCGCCGGGAACCAGACGTTGACGCCGCCGACGGCGTTGGCCAGCTGCTCGAAGGTGTCGAAGTTCGCCTCGGCGTAGTGGTTGACCTCGATGCCGAAGTCGTTGTGCAGCACCTGCACCAGCAGGTTGGCGTTGCCGCTGTTGAACGCTTCGTTGATGCGGGTGGTGCCGACCCCTGGGATCGGCACGATGGTGTCCCGGGGGATCGAGAGGAGGCCGACCGCCTTGGCCTGCGGGTTGACCCGGATCAAGATGATGCTGTCGGAGCGTTGCCCGGTGGTGGCGTTGGCGCCGGTGCCCTGGAACTGGCTCCCCCCGGGGATGTTCCGCGTGTCGCTGCCGACGGCGAGCAGGGTGAAGGGGGCGATCGACGAGCCCTGCGCCTTGCTCTGGTCGCTCGAGCCCTCGGGGTTCAACCCGAGGATGTGGAGGCGGCGGATCTGGTCGAACTGGAACTGCACGTAGCCGTAGGCGGCCCCGCAGGCGACCAGCACCAGCGCCACCATCACGTT
>DASTHS010000114.1:0-2836 GCA_035718085.1 Acidimicrobiales bacterium
GACCCGCCGTTCGCTCCGCCACCCACCTAGCGACGACTGCACGGCGGTCGGGCCGCCCCGGGACGATGACGACCCGCAGCTCCTACGACGGCGCTGCCCACCACCGACAGGCCGATCCGTTCCCTCTGGACCGGCGCCGGCGTCTGGGCCGTGGCCCGACGCCGCCGTCGTGCAGCGCTGGCCCGCCGACATCTCCGACGGCCGCCATCTGCTGTAGCCGGGCCCGGCAATCCCTGTGGGGGTGGCGGTCGTATTGCGATCAACGCTTCGGGCTACGAGGAGAGAGAGGTCGCCGTGAACGGTCGTCGCTGGTCGGTACGGAAGGGGCTGACGGCATCGGCGCTGCTGGTGGGCGTCGCTGCCGCGGCGGCAGGGTGCGGGTCGTCGGGCGCCAACCCCGCGACCCAGACCAACTCGGGAAGTTCGAACGCCCCGGTGCAGACCACCCCGCCCAGCACCGCCGCGAGCGGCGGCGTGTCGTACTGAGCCGGTGCTCGTCACCTCACCGCCACCGCCACCCGTCGCGGCGCGGGCGGGCGAGCGGGCGGCGTGGGCCGTCTGGTGCGCCGCCGCTGGTCTCGTGGCGGCCGCAGCGTGGCTCACGGGTGTGGGCCTGTCCGACCTCCTGCGGGCGCACGTGCTCACGTCGGCGATCAGCGCGTCGGAGCGTGCGACGATCGGCCCGGCGCTGGTCGCCGTGGTCGCCCTGGTCTTCGCCGCCGAGCGGCTGTGGCCCGCCGTGCCCCGCCGGGTGACCGCCAGGGGCCACGTCGTCGACGCCGCCTACCTCGGGGTGTACGCGCTGGTGGCGCCGGCGGTGACGCTGCTCAACACCGGCTTCGCGCTGGTGATCGAGCGCTACGCCCCGTTCCTGCGCCTCCCCCGGGCGCACATGGTGCCCCAGGCGGCGGTGTCGGTGGCGGTGCTGGTCGCCATCGACGCGCTCAACTGGGCCGCGCACGTCGCCAACCACCGGGTGGCGGTGTTCTGGCGCTTCCACGCCCTCCACCACTCGCAGGAGGAGATGAGCGTGCTGACGACGTTCCGCACCCACCCGTTGGCCCACGTCTCCTACGTGCCTGCCGTGCTGCCGGCGGTGGTGCTGGCGGCGAGCGGGCCGGTGCCGACGTTCTGCCTGGTGGCCTACGGGTGCCTCGTCGCCCTGCCGCACGCCAACCTGCGGTGGAGCTACGGGACCCTCGGACGCTGGGTGGTGAGCCCCGCCTACCACCGTCTCCACCACGCCAGCGTCGACGTCGACGGCAAGCGGGCCGTCAACTTCGGCTTCGTGCTGGCCGTCTGGGACCGGGTGGGGGGGACGGCGGCCCTGCCGCATGGTCGTGAGGTGCTCGCCACCGGCATCGGCGGGCGGCCCGTGCCGATCGAGCAGCAGGCGCGCGGCGCCTCCGTGCCGGCGGTCGTGCTCGGCCAGCTCGTGCAGCCCCTCAGGCTGCGATCGGGGCTCGACCGGTGACGGCGCTGCCGGGCCGCACCACCGACCTCTGGCGCCGCTCCCGCCGGCTCGAGCCGTCACCGGCGGCGGGTGACGTGGCGCTCCTCGTCGCCCGCATCGCCTTGGGGTGGATCTTCGTCTACCACGGGGCCCGCACCCTCTTCGGGGCGTTCGGGGGGCCGGGGGTGCACGGCGCGTCGGCCTTCTTCGCCACCGTCGCCGGCCTGCACCCCGGGGCCTTGTTCGCCTTCGTCGACGGCGCCATCCAGTTCTTCGGGGGCCTGGCCCTCGCCGTCGGCGTGCTCGGGCGGGTGGCCGCGGCGGCCATCGCGGGCGACATGGCCATGGCCATGGCCACCGTGACCTGGGGGAACGGCATCTCGTCGAGCCGGCCCGGCGGCGGCTACGAGCTCAACCTGGCCTTGTGCTGCCTGGCGGTGGTGGTCGCCTTGCTGGGCACCGGTCGCATCGGCCTCGACCGGGCGCTGAAGGCCGCATGGGAGCAGCGCCGGCGAAGCGCGGGGGCGGCTACGACGCCGGGGGCGCCCGGGGTCGGCATCAGCGAGGTGAGCCGCCACGGCCAGCCTGACGGCGCTCGCGCCTCCTAGCCCGACCGGCTCCGGGGCCGGGCCAAGGCGAGGGCGGGGCGATCGCTGGGTGGGCTGGGTCGCCGTCGCCACGGTGGCCCTGTTCCCGGTGACCGCCGCCGCCCGGATCGTGGTCGGGGGCGCCGCCGTCACCCTCTACGGCGACGGTGCCCTGACCGCCATCGCAACGCGGCGGGCGGCCCGCTTCGAGCAGCTGCTCGGCCCCTACAGCCGCACCGGCGTCCACCACCCGGGGCCGGCGATGTTCTACCTGTTGGCGCCGTTCGTCGACCTGGCACGGTCGGTGAGCTCGGGCCTGTACCTGGGGGCGCTGGCCATCAACCTGGCGGCCCTGGTGACCATCGTCGCGGTCGTCTGGCGGCGGGCTGGGCCGCCGGCGGCGCTCGCCGCTGCCGTGGCGCTCGACCTGTTCGTCGTCTGCCTGGGGCCGGGCACGCTACGGGAGCCGTGGAACCCGTACCTGGTGGTCGTGCCCATGGTTGCGTTCGTGGTGCTGTGGGCGGCGGCCGACCCCCGCACCGACCCCCGCACCGACCTGCGCACGGGCCAGGGCGCCGGCGTGTGGGCGGCGGTGGTGGGCAGCTACGAGATGCAGACCCACCTGGCCACCGTCCCCGTGGTGGTCGCCCTCCTCGCCGCGCTCCTCGTCAGGTGGCGCCGGCACGGGCACGGGCGGCCCGGTCGGGCGGCGCTGGCGGGGGTCGTCGCCCTGGTGGCGATGTGGGTGCCCCCGGTGGTCGAGGGGCTCCGTGACCGGCCCAACAACCTGCAGGCG
>DASTHS010000115.1:0-5172 GCA_035718085.1 Acidimicrobiales bacterium
CGGTGGCCGGCAGGCTGTTCATGACCGCGGCGCGGTTGGGCGAGGCGAACATGCCCATGCCCAGGCCGTTGAGCAACAGCAGCAGGGCGAAGAGCCGGTAGTCGAAGTCGACGGGCAGGAACAGCAGCAGCAGGAAGCTCAACGCGGCGAGCGACATGCCCCCGGTGGCGAAGAAGCGCGCCCCGTAGCGGTCGGAGAGGAACCCCGACACCGGGCCGGCGACGAGGAAGCCGACCGTCAGGGGCAGCATGTAGATGCCGGCCCACAGGGGCGTCGAGGTGAAGCTGTAGCCGTGCTCGGGCAGCCAGATGCCCTGCAACCAGATGATCAGCATGAACATCAACCCGCCGCGACCGACCGCGGACAGGAAGGTGGAGAGGGTGCCGAAGGTGAACGCCCGGATGCGGAACAGCGGCAGGCGGAACATGGGCTCGGGCACCCGGGTCTCGATCACCGCGAAGGCTCCCAGGAGCACTACGGCGATGGCCAGCTCGGTGATGACGGCCGGGCTGGTCCAGCCCATGTCGTGGCCGCCGGACGGCTGGATGCCGTAGGTGATGCCGACCATCAGGAAGATCAGGCCGAGGGCGAAGGTGACGTTGCCGGGCCAATCGATCGCCGCCCGCCGTCGCACGCCCCGGTCCTCGAGCTTCAAGTACGCCCACACCGTGCCGAACAGCCCGAACGGCACCGACACCAGGAACACCAGGCGCCAGTTGATCGGCGCCAGCAGACCCCCGAGGATCAGCCCGATGAACGAGCCGCTGATGCCGGCGATGTTGTTGATGCCGAGGGCCAGGCCGCGTTGGTTGGCGGGGAAAGCGTCGGTGAGGATGGCAGAGCTGTTGGCGATGAGGAACGCGGCGCCGACGCCTTGGAGGATGCGGGCGATGATCAGGTAGAGGGCGCCGGGCCGGCCGGTCATCCAGTCGACGGTCAGGACGAGCGACGCCGCGGTGTAGATGACGAAGCCGAGGTTGTACATCTTCACCCGGCCGAACATGTCGCCCAGCCGCCCGAGGCTCACCACCAAGACGCTGCTCACGACGAGGAAGCCGAGGATCATCCACAGCAGGTAGAAGCTGTTGCCCGGGGTCAGCGGGTTGAGCTTGATGCCATCGAAGATGTCGGGCATGGCGATCAGGGTGATCGACGCGTCGATGGTGGCCAGCAGGATGCCGACCGTGGTGTTCGACAGCGCCACCCACTTGTAGCGGCTGCCGCGCGGGTCGGCTTCTGTGCCACGCACGGCGTCGGGCACCGCCGCGGCCGGTGCCCTCGGGGCGCTGGTGGCTGATCCCGTCGTCGTCATCGGCGCCTCCGCTCGCAGAAACCTTTGTTCCGCTAAGCATCTTACGCGGTGGTCGATGGTCGGAGGTCGGCGCCGGTGGCGTCAGGTCACGTCGGCCGGCGTCGCTGGCGACGCCGCCGGGTCTGGCACGACCATCCGGCTCAGCACCACGACCCCGACGGTGACCGCGGCGAGGCCCACCACCTCGCCCACGATGGCCCCGGCCGTGGTGGCGATGCGCTCGCCGTAGAGCAGCTGGCCGATGAGGATGGCGACGATCGGTTCGCCGACGGTCAGCACCGGCAAGCTCTCGCGGAGGTTGCCGGCCTGGTAGGCGCTCTGGTTGAGCAGCAGGCCGAGCACGGCGACGACCGCGAGGGCGTAGGGCGTCCAAGATGCGGCGGCGCGGCCGATGCCGTGGTCGAGCAGGTGACCGGTGCGCTCGGTGAGCGAGGCGGTCACGCCGTAGAGCACACCGGTGCCGACGCCGAGCAGCAGGGCCCGCAGCCCGGGGCGGCGGTGGGCCACCACGACACAGGCCCCGACCACCACCACCGTCGTCGCGAACAGCGCGACCCACCCGCCGGCACTGGCGTGCGGGTGGCCGGGGCCGGGACGCGAGACGGAGATGAACACGATCAGCCCGGCGACGACCAGGGACGACGCCCCGACCTCGGCGCGCGTCGGCCGGCGCCCCGAGGCGAAGGCGGCCCCGATGATCGAGAACACCAGCCCGCTCACGAACAGGGGGACGACCAGGGCGAGTGCGGCGTGGCGGAGGGCGAGCAGCTGGAAGCCGAAGCCCCCCAGGTCGAGCACGTTGCCGAGCATCCAGCGCCCCGACCGCACCAGCTTGAGCAGCAGGCCGGGCCGCATCGACAGCTCGTCGTCCTGCTCGAAGGCAGCCCGCTGCTGGAGCACCGTCGACGTGGCGTAGCAGGCCGCCCCCGCCAGGCTCTCCAGCACCGCCAGCAGCGGGATGTCGACGTCGACGTGGGCGAATCGGGTCAGGCCGTGGTGGGCGCCGGCAGCGGCCAAAGCCAGCGGCACACCCACGGCGGAGGCAGACGGCACCCCCGCAGCTTCCCACCCGCGCCGCCTGCAAGGCCACGATCGGTGCCGCCGGGGGTCGACCGGCACCGTCTCAGGCGGCTGGCAGGCTGACCGAGTGCCCGATCGCACCGACCACCTCGCCTCCCTGTTCGTCGCCGGTGCCCGGGCAGCGGCCGCTCGCGACGCCTGGGGCGTCGACGCCGCCATCGACGAGCTGGCGGTGCGGGTCGCCGGCGACGCCGACCCAGCGGGGGTGCTCGGCCCGTCGGCCGCACGGGCGGCAGCCGCCGCCCTGGAACGGCTGTGGGAATCGGGATGGCAGCCGGCCGAGGTGGTGCGAGCGGTGCGGCGGTCATCGGGGCCCCGTCACGCCGCCGTGGTCACCGAGGCCGTCGTCGCCGACCCGGCGGCCACGGCTGCCGGCGCCCCGCCACCCTGGCGGGCCCAGCTCGTCGACCTGGCCGCCGCGTGCGCCCACGGAGCATCGGCGCCACCCTCGCGGCCGACCAGCGGGGGCGCACCCCACGGATGGTTCGCGCTGTTGGTGGCGGGCGCCGGCAGCTGGGTGGAGGTGACCGGCACGGTGATCGAAGCGCTCGGGGTGCTCGTCGGGCTGCCGGCGCTCGCTCCCCTGCTGCCGCCCCCGTCGGCGTGGGGGCGGGGCGCGTGGGTGGCGCCGGAGGGCAGCGGCGATCCCCTCCTCGAGAAGGTGCGGGCGCTGCTGGCCAAGGCCGAGTCGACCGCCTTCGCGCCGGAGGCGGCCGCCCTGACGGCGAAGGCCCAGGAGCTCATCCGTCGCCACGCCCTCGACGGCGTCGACCCACCCGGGGCCGGCGGGGCCGGAGATGGCCGGGGTCGCCCGAGCCCACGGCGCCTGGCCGTCGACGACCCATACGCCGACGCCAAGTCGAACCTGCTGGCCGCCATCGGCGCCGCCAACGACGTGCGCTGCGTGTGGCACGCGGACCTGGCGACGATGACCCTCGTCGGGTTCCCGGCCGACGTCGAGGGGGTCGAGGCGCTCTTCACGTCGCTGCTGGTGCAGGCCAGCCGGCAGATGCTCGCCGAGCGGCCGTCGGCCGACCGGGGGCGCGGGGGCGCCCTGCGGGCCTACCGGCACGCCTTCCTGCTGGCCTTCGCCGGCCGCATCGGTGAACGGCTGGCCGAGGCGGCCGCCGCCGGCACGCGGGCGGTCGAAGCCGAGCGGTCGGAGTCGATGCTGCCGGTGCTGGCCGATCGCCGCGCCCTGGTCGATGCCGCCGTCGACGATCTTTTCCCCCGGCTGCGCACCGGCCGCCGGCGCCGGGTCAGCGACGCCGAGGGCTGGCTCGCCGGTCGGGCGGCCGCCGACGAGGCCTCGCTGGGGCCGGCGCCCCCCCTGCTGCGCCGGGCGCACCGATGAGCGGGCCGCCCGCGTGCAAACGATTGCGGGGCCCGGCTAGCTTGCCGTTGTGACCGCTGCCACAGCCGCCGGCTCGGGCTCGGCGCCGGGCGACGCCGCTCCGGCTGCGTCCGTCGCAGCCGGGGGCGCCGGTCGGCACGACCTGCGGACACCGGCGGCCGCGGCCACCGCCGAGACGGCGCGGAGGGGCGCCCACCTGCTGTGGCGCACGACCGCCCTCGAGCGCGCCCAGATCGTGATCGGCGTGGCCACGGGCATTGCGTGGACGGCCGCCCGGGTGACGATCCCGAGCCTCACCGGGGCGGCGGTCGACCGCGGTGTCGTCCACGGCCACCGCGCCGCCCTCATCGGCTACGGCTGCGCCATCCTCGGCCTGGGCCTGTTCTCGGCCAGCTGCTCCGGGTTGCGCCGCTACTCGGCGTTCAAGGTGGCCTACGCCGTCGAGACGCACCTGCGCGACGCCATGTTCGCCAACCTCCAGCGGCTCGACTTCCGGTTCCACGACCGATCCCAGACCGGTCAGCTGATGGCCCGGTCGGCCACCGACCTCCAGCAGATCAACGGCTTCATCACCGTGGTCCCGATCACCATCGCCAACCTCCTGACCCTGGTCGTCGTCGCCATCGTGCTGCTGGTCATCGACTGGCAGCTGGCGCTCATCGCCCTGGCCTGCCTGCCGTTGGTCAGCGTGGCGGCGCGCCGGTTCTCCACCACGTTGCACCCCGTGTCGATGCAGACCCAACAGGAGCTGTCGGTGCTGTCGACCGTGGTCGAGGAGAGCGTCACCGGGATCCGGGCGATCAAGGGCTTCGGGGCGGAGGCCGCCCAGGGGCAGCGGATGCGAGACCAGACCGCCCGGGTGTTCGACCGGATCATGCACCTGGCACGGATCCGGGGTGGTTTCAACCCCTTCCTCGACGTGCTGCCGTCGGTCGCCCTCGGCGCCGTGCTCTGGTACGGCGGCGACCAGATCTTGGCGGGGCACCTCTCGATCGGCCGTCTGGTCGCGTTCAACGTCTACGTCTCGATGCTCGTCGGGCCGCTGCGGATGCTCGGCATGACCATCGCCCAGGCACAACGGGCGCTGGTGTCCTCCGAGCGGGTGGCCGAGGTGCTCGACGCGCTGCCGTCGGTGCGCGACCCAGCGCAGCCTGCGGCACTGCCGCCGGGCCGTGGCGGCATCGATCTCGAGCGGGTGCGCTTCGCCTACGGCGACCCCGCCTTCCCGGTGCTCGACGGGTTCGACCTGCACGTGCGCCCTGGGGAGTCGGTCGCCCTGGTCGGGCCCACCGGGTCTGGCAAGACCACGGTGGCCCGTCTGGTCCCGCGGTTCTACGACGTCGATGCGGGCCGCGTGCGCCTCGACGGCGCCGACGTGCGCACCCTCGATCTGCACGCGCTGCGCCGAGCGGTGGCCGTGGTGTTC
>DASTHS010000116.1:0-14276 GCA_035718085.1 Acidimicrobiales bacterium
CAACAGGGCCAGGGCACAGCCGAGCAGCAGGCCGTCGGAGTGGGTGTCGATCCCGTTCACCAGGCGCTCCACCGAGACGCCGGTGTGGAAGAGCACCTCCCGGTAGGCCACCTCGACGGCAGCCAGGGCGACGAGGGCGGCCGCCAGGCGCTCCCGTGCCACCCGGCGGCTGAGGAAGGCGACCAGCACCACCGGCCACAGCAGGTAGAACTGCTCTTCCACGGCCAACGACCACAGGTTGGCCAGCACGCCCAGGCTGCTGGCGCCGACGGCCCTGGCCCAGTTCCCGGCGTAGAGCACGATCCACGGCAACCCGACCAGGGTCTGGTGGCGCAGGTCGCCGTGCAGGGTGGCGAGGGCCAGGCCGAGGGCGACCAGGACGACCGCCAGCGCAGCGGGCAGCAGCCGCAGCGCCCGCCGGACGTAGAACCGGCCGAACACCACCCCACCGCCGGCGTCGAACTCGTCGACCAGCCCGGTGGTGATGAGGAAGCCCGACAGCACGAAGAAGAGGTCGACGCCCAAGTAGCCGCTGGGCAGCACGTGCGGCTCGTAGAGGTGGTAGCCGAGCACCGACAGCACCGCCACCGCCCGCAACCCGTCGAGGGGCGGCCAGCGCCGGCCCCCCCCGGTCACCCCCCGGCGGGCGGCGCGGGGAGGCGGGTGAAGTTCGGCAGTTCGCCCATGGTGCCCACGCTCCAGCCGCTCACCGCCGCGGCCTGCACCCGGACCAGCAAGCTGGTCTTGAAGCCGTCGGCGGCCAGCCCGATGGTCACGTTGGCCAGGTGGAGGTACAGCCGGCCGTCGTCGTTGGTGCCTGCCTGCTCCCACGACTGCTCCATCTGGTCGTAGAACCCGCTGAGCGCACTGATCGACGGGCTCGCCCCGGGCGCGGCCTGGAGCATCCGGCCCATCTGCTGCGCCCACACCCGGGCCGGGATCAGCAGCCCGCTGTAGAGGTGACCGTGCACGAGCAGCGTCATGCCGAGGGTGTTGGGCTGGTCCTGGTCTTCGTCGAGGCGGTCCCAGAGCTCGATCAGCGTCGCCAGGCGAGGGTCGACCGTCGCGCCCGTCGGGGGACCTGACTCAGCGCCGCTCATCCGTTCATCGTGCCACAGCCCGGCGTGCGGCCGGGGCCGCTCAGCCGGGCTGCACCCAGCGCACCACCTCGAACGGTTCCGCCCGCTCGACGCCGAGGCCGGCCTGCTGGCCCCAGTACCGGGCGGTGGTGTCGACGTAGCCCGCCGCCAGGTAGCTGCGGTGCGCCTGCGAGCGGTGGGCGTCGAGCGCGGCCAGCTTGGTGCGCCACCGCTCCTCGTCGACGCCCACCAGCGCCTGCGGGGCGAATCGGGCCACGGCCGAGGGGGTCAGGTAGCCGAGCACCACGCCGTGGAAGCCCCGGGTGGCGACGTAGCACGCTTGGGCCACCACGGCGTGGTCCTGGTGGTCGTCCCCCCGGGAGGGGGCCAGCACCACGTCGGGGGCGAACTCGGCGATGGCGGCGGCGATCGCCGTGATGGCGGGGCCGGGGGCCAGGGCGGTGTCGGGCTGGTCGAGCACCTGGATGTCGGCGCCGATGACCGCGGCAGCCGCCGCCGCCTCGTCGCGGCGCTGGCCGGGCGGCCCACCGCGCTCGCCGCCGGTGAGCACGACCACCCTCCTCGCGTCGAACAGCTGCAAGGTCGCCGCACACCCGAACTCGACGTCGTCGGGGTGGGCGCCGACGGCGAGGGCGCGCTGACCGGGCCCGAAGGTCACGCCCACGGTCGATACCCCCCGTCGACCGGCTCGTAGCGGAACCGGATGCCGCGGCGGCGCAGCTGGTTGCGGGCGGTCTCCGACGCAGTGGTGACCTCGCCGGCCACGGTGCGGTCGTCGAGGTCGAACGTCGCCCCGGCCACGGTCAGGCGCCCCGCCACGGGGTCGGCGTCGACCGGTGTGCCGGCGCGCGCCTCGATCTCGGTGGCCAGGGTGGCCAGCACCCGCCGGCGGTGCTCGGCCGGCTGGCGGCTGCCGGGCGACAGCGGGCGCACGACCGCCGCCGGGGTTCCGGCGGCGAGGACGCCGGTCGGGACATCTCGCGTGACGACCGACCCGGCGGCCACGACCACGTCGTCGCCGATGCGCACCCCCGGGTTGACCTGGGCGTTGGGGAGCCAGACCCTTGACCCGATCTGCACGCCCTCAAAGGCCACGGGGAAGCCGTCCCACTCCGAGAGGTAGGCGCCGTGGGTGAACACCCTGGTGCCGATGCCGAGGCCGACCTCGTCGCCGCACACGACCCCCCTCGCGATGTTCACCTGGCTGTAGTTCCCGAGGTGCAGCCAGTCACCGGCCCGGAGGAAGGCGCCGGGGTCGTGGGCGCTGCCCCCGCCGATGGTGGCGTGCTCGTCGAGCCAGCACTCCCTGCCGAGGCGCACCTCGGAACCGAACACCCGGGCGTGGGCGTTGACGATGGTGCCCCGCCCGGCGGTGAACACCTCGCAGTCGAGCCTGGCCTGGTGGTGCACCCAGACGCCGTCGGCGACCTCGTCGAAGCCGGTCCCCGGGCCGCTCACCTCGCCTGCACCGCTGCCACGGGCGCCGACCGTAGCGCCGCCCCGGGCCCGGGCGCGGCGACGGCGAGCGCCGGTCCGGCCGTCGCAAGGTGCTCCTTACACTCGACGCGTGCCCGACGCCGACGACGCCCGCCTGCTCGACGCCTTCGTGACCTACCTGCGGCGCCAACTGGGCCCGGAGGGCCCGGCGGTCGCCCACGTGGCGCTGGGCGAGTCGATCAGCCGCGCGCCGCGCGACGCCGGTATGGTCGTCGTGGCCGGCGACCGGTCGCCGGTGCGGGAGCGGCTGTGGGCGGCGCGTGCGCGGATGACCCGGCAGTGGCATGCGTCGGCCCACGCCGCACCCGGCTCGGCTGGCGTGCCGTTCAGCGTGTGGGACCGGTGGGCGATCGGCTCGGTGGGGGCCACCCCCGACGGCTTCGACGTGCTGGCCATCGTGACCACCCGCAACGAGGCCGACATCGTCGGTCAGATGCTCGACCGGCTGCTCGCCGGCGGGGTGCGGGTGCACGTCATCGACAACTGGTCGACCGACGACACACCGGGCATCGTCGGGGCCTACTTCAGCGGCGGCCGGGTCACCACGGAACGCTTCCCTGCCGAGGGCCCGAGCCCTTACTTCGACCTGCAGTCGTTGCTCCGGCGGGTCGGCGAGGTGGCCCATGCCTCCGGCGCCGACTGGGTGGTGCACCACGACGCCGACGAGATCCACGAGGCGGCATGGCCGGGCGTGTCCCTCCGCGACGGCCTCTGGGCCGTCGAGCGGTGGGGGTTCAACTGCGTCGACCACGCCGCCATCGACTTCCGCCCCATCGCCGACACGTGGAAGCCGGGCGACGACCTGGCCTCGTCGTTCGACTGGTTCGAGTTCGGGTCCGCGCCCGGACATTTTCTGCTGCTCAAAGCATGGAAGCCGCAGCCGACGCTCGTTTCGAATGCCGAGAGCGGCGGCCACAGCATCGACTTCCCGGGGCGGCAGGTCTTCCCGTACAAGTTCCCCATTCGCCACTATCCGCTCCGTTCCGCCGACCATGCCCGGCGGAAGCTGTTCGTGGAGCGCATGCCCCGCTGGAACCCTAAGGAGCGGGCGAAAGGCATGCACGTGCACTATGACGAATTCACCGAGGCATCGCCGTTCATCTGGGATCCCGAAACGTTGCACCGCTGGTCGACGGTCGACGACGGCCTGCTGTTGCAGCGCATCAGCGGCGTCGGCCTGCCCAACAACCCATGGCCCGGCGAGGGCTGATCGAAGGCACGGGCCCTCCAAGCACCACCCGCCCCCAAGCGCGACGAAGGGGGAGGAGCCGGAGCTCCTCCCCCTTCACACTCAAGCGCTCTTCAGCGCCACGAGCTGATCAGATCAGCCGGCAGCGATGTCGTTGAGTTCCGTCTGCACCAGCGTCGGGGTCTGGGCCAGCGTGCCCCCGAAGACGATGTCGCTGAGCACGTGCTCGACAACCGCGGCGCCCTGCGTGGCCCCAGCGGCGGCCGCCGGGTAGGTCTTGAGACCACCCCCGTTGGTCGTCGTGCCAGGGGCTGTGCCCGCACGGTTGAGGAAGTCGGCCGTGCCATTTCCAATGTTGGCGACATCGGCGTTGAGCAGCAGCGGCACCACGGTGATGGTCCGGGGACCAGCGCCGGTGCTGTTCGCGTAGCCGACCACCTGCGACGACGACAGGGCATCGGCGTAGTCGTCGCCACGGCTGGTGGCAACCGTCAGCGTCGGGCTGTTCTGCCCGGCATTCGCCGCCGCAGTCGTCGGGCTGCCCAGGCCATCAGGCTGGGTGGCCGCCGTTGAGCCGGAGGCCTGCTGGGTGTTGGTCTGCGTCTCGAACAGGGCCAGCTCCTCGGCGGTGGCCGAGAAGGTGGTGCCGGCGATGCGCAGCACCGAGATGCCGAGCTTCTGCAGGTCGCTCACGGCCTGGTCGGACACGGCGAGGTTTCCGCCGACGACCAGCACCTGCTTGACGCCCAGGTTGGTGAGGGCCCCTGCGGCGCTCGAGTCGAGCCCCTGACCGGCCGGAGTCAGCACGATCGGCAGGCCGGCGTTGTTGGCCAGGCCGGAAGAAGCCAGCGCGTCCTGGAACGTCGTGGAATTGGCGACGATGGCCGTGGGCACCGCCGTGGTCGGGCCGGAGGTCGACTCGGAGGCGCCGCTGTTGTAAAGGCCGTAGGCGCCGGGCGTCGGCTGCAAGGTGTTGGCCGTGGTCGACGAGTACTGCGCCACCTGAGCGGCGGTCTGCTCGGCCGTCTGACCGGCGATCCGGATCACCTGGAGGTAGATCGGCTGTCCAGTGAAGGGCGCGGTGCCGATCTGCGTCTGGGACAGCTGCGTGGCGACGTCGGCGCTGATGGCGCTGGTGCCGCCGATGATGTAGACGGTGTTGACACCCAGCTTGCGGATGGCGTTCGCGGCGGCCGTGGCCGACTCGCCGCCGTTGGGGGCGTCGTAGGGGTTGAGCAGGAGGGGTGTCCGGGAGCTCGTCTGGGTGCCACCGCCGAAGAAGGCGGTCGACTGGGTCTTCAGCGGCTGGCTCTCGAGGTAGCTGGCGGCCAGGGCGTCCTGGTACTCGGCGTCGCTGGCCAGCAGTGCGGCGGTGGCGCCGTTCGGGAACGCCGAGTTGGCGGCCTGGGCGGCAGTGTCGTCAGCGGTCTGGCCGGCGACGCGGCTCACCGCAACGGTGGTGATGCCGGGCTGGGTCGTCGTGTAGGTGTTGGTGCCGGTGTTGCCGGCGTTCTGGGTGGTGAGGGTGACCGTGACCGGGCCGTCACTGGCGGGCGCCGAGTAGGTGATGCCCGAGATGGTGAGTGAACCAGGAGTCGTGGTGGTGTTCGAGACCACGCAGAACGTGTACGAGCCACCGTTGGCGGCGACGGTCGCCGTCGACGAGCCGCCCGTGGTCGGGCAGGTGCCGCTGGTGGGCACGGCTGCGACGGTAAAGCCCGTCGCCGTGACCGTGGCCGAGCCGGTGAAGGTGCCGGCACTCGGCGCCAGGCTGGCCGTCCCCTTGCCGATGGTGCCGGGCACCGACTCGGTGACCGCAAAGGGGTTGACCGCGTCGCCGGTCGAGCCGGCAACGACGCCGGTCGGCGTCTCGGTGACGGTGGTGTTCTGCAGCGTGGCGTTCTGCACCGTGGCCGGCGTCGACGGCGTGCCCGGCGGCAGGCCAGCCACCTCATAGCTCGGGGCCACATCGATCGGCACCGCTCCGCCGGTCGATCCGGCAGCAGAACCGACGTCGTACTTGATGCCGCTGAGCGCGATCGAGTAGGTGTCGGCCGCCGTGCCGGTGGCGCTGTTGGTGAACTTCAGCACCAACTCGTCCTTGAGGCCAGCGTTCTGAGCCCCGGCCGGGTCGGCCGGGTTGGTCGCCAGGGTGGCGGTGATGGCCGGAGCGGTGTCACTGGTCGAGCCGGCACCGGCGCCACTCGCAAAAGCTCCGGGCGTGACCGTCGGGGTCGCCGTGTAAGTCACGGCCGACGCCTGGGCCTGGGCGGCGGTCTCGGTCGGGTTGGTCGAGCCGTTGGCGGCGCCGTTGGGCTCGATCGGGATCACAACCTCATCACCGGAGCCGAAGTTGTTGCTCAGCGTCAGGGTGACGTTGCCGGCCGGCTGGCCGGTGGCGCCGGGGTAGACGTTCGGCGCAGAGGAAGCGGCCGCGGTGAAGGTGGTCGGGGCTGCGGCGAATGCCGAACCGGTGGCGAGAACCAAGCCGCCGGCGAGGGTGGCCGAGCCCACGGCTGCTACGCCGATGCTCCGCCGAAACTTGCGTCCGTTGCTCAAGTGAGCTTCTCCTTGTGCTGTGTGCCGGTTACCCGGTGTCCCGCCCGGTCGACCCGCAGCGGAGTTGGTTTGATGCTGTCGGACGGGAAGCTAGCAGTGCTGTCGCACTGCCGCCCGCCTTTCAGTGCTGCACCTCGCCAGCCATGGGGCTGGAGAAGCTGCGTCCGTTCGGGATACCTGGAGTCTTCCGCCAAGTTGAGACCATCACCCGCCGGGGCTGAGCGTACGGTAGCGGGTTGCGGTCGGGGGCGCAAGGGGCGTTGATGGATTTCGTCGTGGGTCGCGATCAGTCGAGTGTCCCGACTCCGTCGGGCAGCCCGCAGCCTTCCGGGCCTTCGCCTACCGTCAATGAAGGTGGGATCTCCGGAAAGCGAGCCGGCGCCGGTGGTCACGGTGCAAGTCGTGCTGTTCGAGCAATCGGTGCACGCCGTGCACCGGCTCGTCGATGCCGTGGCCGCAGCGGCCCGTCAGGTCGACGGCCCGGTGGCACTGGTGCTGGGCGACTGCACGGCCCAGCCGGTGCTCGACGGCGACGCCTCGAGCGAGCTGGCGGCCGCCGCCCGCGGCGACGGGCTGGCCTGGCTGCGCTACGAGTGGTTCGGGGCCAACCTCGGGCACGGGCAGGGCCAGCACCGGTTGCTGGCCTCGCATGGCGCGCCGGTGGTCGTGCTGTGCAACCCCGACGCCCTCCCGGGCCCCCGGTCGTTGGCCCGCCTGGTGGCCGCCCTCGACGAACCGACCGTCGGGGCGGCGGAGGCCCGGCAGCTGCCGCTCGAGAGCCCCAAGTTGGCTGCGGCCGGCACCGGTGCCGCCCCGTGGGCTGCCGGGTGCCTGCTCGCCGTGCGGCGCGCCGCCTACGAGCAGGTCGGCGGGTTCGACCCGGCGTTCTTCCTCCACGACGACGACGTCGACCTGTGCTGGCGGCTGCGCCGGGCCGGCTGGCAGATCACCTACGTGCCCGCCGCCGTGGGGGTGCACCACCGGGAGGTCGACCCGAGCGGGTATGCCGCCTCGCAGGCCACCGAGGCAGTGATGATGCGCGTCGGTGAGTTGCTGCTCGCCGGCCGCGCCGGCCGCCCCGACGTGGCCGAGGCGATCCTGGCCGGGGCGGCCGTCGCCGACGGGCCCGACGCCGCTGCCGCCCAGGAGTACGGCCGGCTGGTCGCCGAGGCGCGCCTTCCCCGCCGCTTCTCCGGCGCCAGCGCACCGGGGGTGCTCCTCGACCGGGTGCTGCGCCGCTTCTGACGGCCGACCGGCCCCGGCCGCGCCCCTAGTGTCGGCACCGCCCACCCGAGGAGGCGCATTGGCCGGGCGGTACGACTTCCCCTACACCGACGACAGCACCTACGCCCGAGCGGTGCGCATGGTGGAGGCCCACGCCCCGGCCGGGGTGGTCGTCGACCTCGGGTGCGGCCGGGGGCGCCCGGCCGGCCCGCTGACCGCTGCCGGCTACGGCTACGTCGGCCTCGACGCCGATGCCGACGCGGTGGCTGCGGTGCGGGCCGACGGCTTCGAAGCGGCGCCGCTCGACCTGGCCGACGCCGGTGGCCTCGGGGCGACCCTCGACGCCGCCGTCGCCGACCGGCCGGTGGAGGCGGTGCTGCTGCTCGACTGCATCGAGCACCTCGCCGACCCCGACGCCACCCTCGACGCCCTGGCCCGCTGGTGCGCCGCCCACGGCGACCCGCTGGTGGTGCTGAGCGTGCCGAACGTCGCCCACGTCGACCTGGGCATCAAGCTGCTCAGCGGGTTCTGGGACCGCACCGAGGCCGGGCTGATCGATGCCACCCACCTGTCGTGGTTCACCGAGCGGCGGGTCGTCGCCGACTTCGGCGGCCGGGGGTGGGCGGAGGTGGCCCGCGACGACGTCGTGATCCCCCGCTCCGAGCAGGAAGCGCCTACCGGGCACCCGTTCTGGGGCCCCTACTCGACGGTCGAGGCGGCCCTGCGCTGGTTGCGCCGCTGCGCCGACGGCACCGGCGACACCTACCAGTTCGTGCGCGCCTTCCGCCGCCACGAGACATCACCACCAAGCGATGTGGCCGCCCCCGCCCTGTCCGCGGTGGTGCGGGCGGGCGGCCCGACGCTGGCCGCCGGCGACCAGGGCCTCGAAGACCTGCTCACCTGCCTGGCCGCCCAAGACCTCGACGGCACCGAGGTGGTCGTCGCCACCACCGCCGACGCCGTCGACACCGTGCAGGCCCTGGTCGACGCCTTCGCCGAGCCGCTGCGCAGCGCCGCCCGGGTGGTGGTGAGCGCCGACGCCAGCGACGGCGGCGTCGCCGCCGCCGGGCTGGCCGCCGCCACCGGCACCATGGTCGCCTTCCTCGAGCCCGGCCAGCTGCTGACCGCCGACTGGGCCCGCCGCTTCGTCGAGGGGGCCGCCGCCCACCCCGGCCGCCTGGTCAGGGTGCAGGGCTACCAGCGGGCCACCACGCCCGGCCCCGGCGGCGCGCCGATGACCCTCACGCGGGCCACCCCGGCAGCCCCGGGCGGCTACAACCCGGCCGCGCAGTTCCGGCGCAACCAGCTGCCGCTCGGCACCTACGCCCTGCCCCGGTCGCTGTGCCGACCAGGGGCGGTGTGGTGGGAGCCCCGGCCGGGGCCCGAGGCCGACTGGGCGTTCGCCACCCTGGCCGCCATGGCCGCCGGCGTGGTCGACCTGCCCGACCGCACCGTGATCTCCGCCTGGTCGGCCGAGGCCGGGCGGTGGGCGCCGCACCTCGACTCGCCCGGCGCCCTGTCGGAAGGCCTGATGCCGGCGCCGGTGCTCATGCACGTCGGCGCCGCCGGCGCGCTCATCTACGAGTTCACCCGCGACGACCCGGGCAACCCGGCGCACACCGCCACCGTGGCCGCCCTGGTGGAGCAGGTCGACATGCTCCAACGCCAGTCGGGTGACCTCTACGCCGAGCTCGAACGGCTCCGGGCGGAGCTGGCCGCGGCCGAGACCGCCCGTGACGCAGCAGCGGCGGCCGAGGTCGCCGTGCGGGCGTCGACGTCGTGGCGGGTGACCGCCCCGCTGCGCGGCGCCGTCGGGGTCAGCCGCCGGGTGCGCCGCCTGGGCCGCCGCCCGTAGCGGCCACCTCCCGGGACGCCGCCTCGCCGCGCCGTCGGCGACCGGCAGCTATGCCGCCGACGGTCACGTCGCCACCCCGACCAGGTAGCCGAGCAGGTCGAGGGTGAGGTGGCAGCCCACCGACGGCACCAGCGTGACCCGCCCGTGCCCCCGGGCGCGACCGAGGCCGACGGTGACCGTGCCCACCGACCGGCGCCCGCCGACGACGGTGAACACCGGCACGTCGCGGTCGACCGCCCCGTCGGTCGGCCACAGCGACACGACGCCGTCGTCGGCCGACGAGACGGCGAGGCCGAGCACCACGCCCGTGGCGTCGTCGGGCACGCCGGCGTGGCCGGCGACGCGCAGCACGAGCGGGCGGCCGGCGGCCAGCGGGCCGATGGGCCCGTCGATCAGCCACTGCCCCACTTGCGAGTCGACCAGCCGCACCGGTGCCACCGGCACGGTGGCCGACGGGCCCGTCGGCGCCGGCGGGTCGTCGGCGGCACGGCCGACGAAGTGGCGCACGCCGGGTGGTGCGGTGCCGGCCTCGACGGTCACCGGCACCCGGAGAGGGGCGACGCCGTGCTGCGACCACCACGAGTGGCCCTCGTGGACGAGGTCGACCACGAGCTCGTAGTCGCCCGCCAGCCGGGGCGTCCACACCCCGAGCTCGACCTCCACCTGCTCACCCGGGGCGACCGGGCCGGGCAGGCGGGTGGTGTCGCCCATCGCCACCTCGGCCCCCCACCCCTCGCTGCGCCACCGGCTGGCCAGCGCCACGCGGCCGGCCGGGGCCCCCGATGACGCCCAGGTCGCCCCGCTGGTGTTGGTCACGGCCACCCGCACGACGTCGCCCCGGTTGGTCGTGGTCGCCTCGAACGGTGCGGCCAGGCGGTAGGTGGCCGACCACTGCAGCGGGTCGGGGGCGCCGTCGCCGAGGGCGGCGCCCGCCCAGCCGTCGCGCCACTCGGTGTCCGACGGCAGGCCCCGGCCGGCGAGGTGGGCCCGCAGGGCCGGCAGGTCGGTCACCGCTCCCCCGCCACCGGCGCCGGGCGCCCGGTCGGCGGCGGGGCCGTCGCCGGTCGGCGCGACGGCGGGGAACGCCTCGCCTGGCGGCAGCGCCTGCCAGAGCAGCGTGTCGGCGTACTCCTCCCACAGGTAGAACTCCTCGCCCGTCGGCCGGTCGCCGCCGGCCGTCCGCCGGTAGCGGGCCACCTTGGCCTCGCGGGCGGCACGGTCGGCCCACAGCAGGTCGAGGTGGTAGACGGCGAGCGGGCCGTCGGGGTCGAGCGCCCGGGATGGGCCCGCCACCATCGGGGCGGTGTGCAGGGCACCGGGGATCCCGGCGCGCGCCGGGTCGTGGCGCCACAGCCGGGTGTAGTGGCAGGTGTGCCAGGGGTGCTGGCGCAGCCACGCCTGGCCGCCGTCGGGTCCCCGCACCACCCAGCGGAACGGCAGGCCGTAGCTGGCCCACCGGTCGTCGGCCAGCAGGGCCCGCAGGGCCGGGGCGCACCCGGTGGGCAGCGCCTCGTCGTCGTCGAGCTGCAGCACCCAGTCGCCGGTGGCGAACCCGGTGAGCCAGTCGCGCGCCGGGTCGGCGAACCCCGGCAGCTCGACCCGTCGCACCACGTCGGCGAGCCGTTCGGCGGCCGCCACGGTCGACGGGGCGGCGGCGGCGTCGACGCCGACGACCACCTCGTCGGCGTAGGCGCGCACCCGCCCGAACCACCACTCGAGCCGGGCCGCCGGCGCGGCGGTGACCAGCACCACCGACAGCCCGCTCACAGCGGGCGAATGTACCGGTGGAGTGCGCTTGAATCCGGCGATGGCCGCGCCGCCTTCCCTGCCCCGATCGACGCCCGCCGCCGAGGGTGTCGACAGCCGGGGCGTGCTGGCCCTGCTCGATGCCCTGGAGGCGGGCGGGTTCGACCCGCACTCGCTGATGGTGCTGCGCCACGGCCGGGTGGTGGCCGAGGGGTGGTGGGCGCCGTACGGGCCGGCGACCACGACGCTGCTCTACTCGCTGTCGAAGACCTTCACCGCCGCCGCCGTCGGCCTGGCCGTGGGCGAGGGGCGCCTCGGGGTCGACGACCTGGTGGCCGATCTGCTGGCGGGGTCGGCGGTGGCGTCGGTGCCCGAGCCGCGGCCGGCGCACCTCGACCGTCTGCGGGTGCGGCACCTGCTGGCCATGGCCAGCGGCCACCACGCCGACACGATGCTCGCCGTGGCGGCGTCGCCCGACGACCCCGTCGGCGCCTTCCTGCGCCTCGAGCCCGACCACGAGCCGGGCACCTGGTTCGCCTACAACCAGGGCTGCACGCTCACCCTCTCGGCCATCGTGACCGCCCGCACCGGCGAGCGCCTCGTCGACTACCTGCGGCCCCGGCTGTTCGAGCCGCTCGGCATCCCGGCCGCCGACTGGCTCCGCACCCGGGTGGGGGTCGACCAGGGCTTCTCCGGCCTGCACGTGGCCACCGAGTCGATCGCCAAGCTCGGCCAGCTGCTGCTCGACGGCGGCCGGTGGGCCGGCCGCCAGCTGCTGCCGGCCGGCTTCGTCGCCGACGCCCGCCGCCGGCAGGTGGCCAACGAGCACCACTCGCAGAACGCCGACTGGCGGCAGGGCTACGGCTGGCAGATGTGGATGTGCACCCACGGCGCCGTCCGCGGTGACGGCGCCTTCGGCCAGTTCTGCGTGCTGCTGCCCGACGCCGACGCGGTGGTGGTGCTGACCTCCCAGACCCAGGACATGCAGGGCGAGCTCGACGCCCTGTGGGCGCACCTGCTGCCGGCCCTCGGCGGCCCGGTCGACCCGGGCGCCGACGCCGAGCTGGCCGGGCGCCTCGCCGCCCTGTCGACGGCCACCCGGCCGGCGGCCCCGGCGGCGGCGGGGGGCCCGGGGCGGGCGGTGGAGGCGGTGCCTGCGGGGCGGCTCGACGCCTTCCGGGCGGCGATCACCGGGGCGCGGGTCGAGGGCACCCGACTCACGCTGCGCACCGCACGCGGCGAGCACCGCTTCGACCTGCCCGTCGACGGGAGCTGGGCGTGGGGCGCGCTGCCGGGCCTGCACACACCCTTCGCCGAGGTGGCCGTCACCGGCGGCTGGACCGGCCCCGGCGCCTTCGACGCCGACGTGGTGTTCGTGCGCACCCCGCACCGATTGCGCCTCGCCGTGCGCACCGACCCGGTCCCGGTGCTGCGCAGCCGCTGGCAGGAGCCGCCCCTCGGCCCGCCGGTCGAGGGTTAGCCGGCGGTGGCCGGGGCCGCCGGGCGGCGGTGCACACCGACCACCCAGTCGGCGTCTTCGTGCCAGGGGTGCAGGTCCCAGGTGGCGAAGCGGTGCTCGGCGACCAGGCCGGCGGCGGCCGCGTCGGCGTCGAGGTCGTCGGGCCCGTAGTGGCGGCCGGTGGCGAAGCCGGTCACGAGGACGCCACCCGGCCGCAGCACCCCCGCCAGGGCGGCGACCACCGCCGCCTCGGTGCCGGCTGCCACGTAGACCAGCACGTTGCCCGCGGCCACGACCGCGTCGAAGGGCCCGAGGTCGAGGGCCGCGGCGCCCAGGTCGGCGAGGTCGCCGGTGTGCCAGGCCGGTCCCGGGTGGTCGGCCCGGGCGGCGGCCACCAGCACCGGGTCGGCGTCGACGCCGACGACGGCGTGGCCGCGGCGGGCCAGGGCGGCGCCCACCCGGCCGGTGCCGCAGCCGGCGTCGAGCACCCGGGCGGCGCGGGGCACCAGCACGTCGACCAGGCGGGCCTCCCCGTCGAGGTCGGCGCCCTCCGCGGCCAGGGCGCGCATGCGGGCCACGTAGTCGGCGGCCCCCCGCTCGCCGCGCTCGCCCGCCCACCGGGTGGTCGGTCGCACGGGGGCGACGGTAGCCGCCGGCCCTACAGTCGCCGGCCGTGCCCACCTTCAGCGCCGGCGACGCCCGCATCACCTTCACCGACAGCGGCGAGGGGCCGCCCGTGCTGTGCCTGGCGCCCGGCGGCCTGGCCCACTCGCGCGCCGAGCTGTGGGCCCGGGCCCCGTGGAACCCCCTCGAGCGCCTCGCGGGCCGCTACCGGCTGATCGCCCCCGACCAGCGCAACACGGGCACGTCGTGGGCCCCGGTCCGGGGCGACGACGGCTGGCACAGCTACGCCGCCGACCAGCTGGCGCTGGCCGACCACCTCGGCCTCGACCGCTTCGCCGTGGTCGGCATGTGCATCGGCGGGGCGTTCATCGCCAAGCTCCTCGAGGAGGCGCCCGAGCGCGTCACCGCCGCCGTGGCCATGCAACCCATCGGCCTGGACGGCAACCGGGCGACCTTCCACCGCCTCTTCGACGACTGGCGGGCGGGGGCGTCGGGCGACCACCCCGAGGCGACCGACGCCGACTGGCAGCAGCTGCGGGCCAACCTCTTCGACGCCGACCGGCTGCTCTTCAGCGTCGACGACGCCGTGCTCGCCGGCATCGACCGGCCGATGCTGGTGCTGCGTGGCGACGACGACTACCACCCCGCCGCCGTCTCGGAGCGCCTGGCGGAGGTCGTCGGGTCGGCGACGCTGGTCGAGCGGTGGAAGGACGCCGGCGACGTCGAGGACGCCGACCGGGTCATCCAGGCGTTCCTGGCCGCCCACGCCGCCTGAGGGGCGACGGCCCGGTCAGCAGTCGATCACCGGCAGGCTCGGGTCGAGGCGTTCCAGGTCAGCCCGGTCCGAGCTGACCACTGCGGCGCCGTGCCGGCGGGCGGTCACCACGACACTGGCATCGATGATGTCGTCGGTGCCCGTGCGTCCGCACAGCACGCCTGCCGCCCGCGCCAGCGCATCGGTGAGCGGCTCGATGGGCACGTCGCGAGCGTTCACCAGCCGGGCCAGCCGAACCTGGCGGGGGT
>DASTHS010000117.1:0-10268 GCA_035718085.1 Acidimicrobiales bacterium
GGCTGCGACCGCAGTCAGCGACCCAGTGGCGAGGAGTTGAGGGCGTGGCTGCGCTCCTCGATATCGGGCTACAAGGTGCCGAAGGCGATCATCGTGGTCGACGCTGTTCGCCGGGCGCCCAACGGCAAGGCCGACTACCGATGGGCCATGGAAGTCGCAAGGTCAGCCGCGGCGACCGGCTCATGAGTGGACCCCCGGCCCGCCCAGGGGCGCGCTGGCGACCCAGCGCGCGTCAACGACCCCGACGGCGATGCCCGGCACGAGCCTCCGGAGATCACCGATGCAGCTGGACGTGATGACGAGCGGGGGCGAGCTGCGCAGCGTGCAGCACCTCGCCCAAGACGTCGCCCGAGCCGGGCTTGACGGTCTGGTGGTGACCGAGGCGGGTCGCACGGCATACCTGTCCTGTGCGGCTGCGGCGCTCGCAGCCGACGTCGACATCCTCACCGGGATCGCCGTCGCTTTCCCCCGCAGCCCCATGGTGACCGCGCAGATCGCCTGGGAGCTGGCGGAGGCGTCCGGCGGCAGGTTCCGGCTCGGCATCGGCACACAGGTCCGGGCCCACACCGAGCGCCGCTACAGCGCCGCGTTCGCGCCGCCGGGGCCACGGCTGCGTGAATACGTGGAGGCCGTGCGTGCCTGCTTCCGGGCTTTTCGCGGCGACGAGCGGCTCGGGTTCGACGGCCGGTGGTGGCAGATGTCGCTGCTGCCTTCACAGTGGAGCCCCGGTGCGATCGGCGTGCCCGACCCCCCCGTCGACGTGGCGGCCGTCAACCCGTGGATGCTGCGCATGGCCGGCGAGGTCGCAGACGGCGTCCATGTGCACCCCTTGAACACGGTGACGTACCTGCAGGAGACCGTGCTGCCCAACGTCACCGCTGCCGGTCGACGGCCCCAGCTCATCGTCCCCGCCTTCACCGCCTTCGGTGACACGGACCACGAGCGCCATCGCTGGCGCGAGATGGCGCGCATGCAGGTGGCCTTCTACGGCTCGACGCCGAACTACGCCTTCATCTTCGAGCAGCTCGGCTATGAGGGCCTCACCGCTCGAATTCGTGAGAAGCAGAAGGCGGGGGACATCCCCGGCATGGCGAGCGCAGTCGGCGACGACGTGCTCGCCCACTTCCTCACCGAGGGCAGCTGGACGGAGGCCGGCCGCAGACTGGTCGAGCGGTACAACGGCGTCGCCGACCGCGTCGTGCTCTACTTTGCCGGCATGGCGTGGGCCGAAGACCGTGGCGCGATCGAGCGGTGGGCCGACGTTGCGACGGAACTGCACGCTGCTTCGTCCCACGGGTGAGCATGTGGGAGGGGCTTCAACCCGAAGAAGCCCCTGTCGCGGCCGTTACTCTCGGCGCGGTGCCAGCGCTCCGGAGTCCGACCCGCGATCTCGGGCAGGCATGGGCAGACCTCGAGGAACAGGGCTGCGCAGTGATCGCAGATGCGCTGACGCCCGAAGAGCTCGCTCGACTCCGAAGGCGGCTGGTCGAGCAGGCTGCGGGTGAATTGGCCGCGGGCGTCGGCTACTTCGACTCGGGCGGCAAGAACCAACGGGTGTGGAACCTGCCCAACAAGGGCGACGAGTTCCTCGACCTGCTCCGCCATCCGGTGTATGTCGAGATGATGGATCATCTTCTCGGGCGGGGGTGGCTTGTGTCGTCGAGCACGGCCAACATTGCCGGCCCCGGGGGCGAGCCGATGTATCTGCACGCTGACCAGGGGTACGTGCCGGCGCCGTTCCCCGAACGGCCGCTCGTGGCCAACTGTGGTTGGCTGCTCGACGACTTCACCGACGCCAACGGGGGCACCCGGGTCGTGCCAGGCAGCCACCGGCTAAGGCGAAGCCCATCACCCCGAGAGGCCACGGAGACCGAGACGGTGGCGGTCGAGGGGCCAGCCGGTAGCGCCTTCGTGTTCGACGGCCGGCTCTGGCACGGTACCGGCGCCAACCACACTGGAGACCGCCGGCACGTGATTCTGAACTATGCCTGTGTTCCCTGGTTGCGTCAGCAGGAGAACTTCACGGTCTCACTGTCGCCCCGGGTGTTGGAGCGGTCCGGCGAGGACCTCTTGAGCCGCTTCGGCTTCAAGGTCCGGGGACGCTCGGCGGTGTGCAGGGCCCCCGAGAGGGGGCGCTCGTGCGCCGTCCCGAGATCTTCATCGAAGAGTTCCGCAGCGACGGCAAGCCCGTCAGCGGGTGGTGAGCTCTCGCAGCGCGCGCAGCGTCGGCTCCCGCTGATCGACGGCGAAGAGCACCGCGTCGTCGAACCCGAGGCCTGCGAGGCGGCCGAGACGCTCGCTGGCCTCGTCCGCCGGGCAGCGCAGGTGGAACGGGCCGTCGTCGTCGTAGGGGCCCGCCGGGGCGGAGAGGTCGACCTCGATGTTGGTGACGACGGCGCGCCGTCCGCCGAGCTCCCGGAACCGGCTGATCCCTTCGGCGAGGCGGGTGAAGGAGGTCTTGGCCGCCGATGCGATCCAGCCGTCGTACTCCCGTGCCGCCCGCTTGATCCACACGCCACCCGCCCAGCTCCCGATGAGGATCTTCGGGCCGCCGACGGTCGCCGGCCACGGCGAGAGCCGCGCGTCGCCGACCTGGGCTCCTCCCCACAGGTCGCGCATCGTGCGGAGCCCGTCGGCGAGCGCCTGGAACCGTGTGCCGTAGTCGACGCCGACGGCCCGGAAGTCGGCCTCGGTCGACCCGGCGCCGACGCCCAGCAGCAGGCGGTCCCCGGCGACGAGGTGGGCGGTCGCCACCCGGTGGGCCAGCTCGACCGGTCGGCGCAGCGGCACCTGCAGGATGCACGTCCCGACCTCCACGGCATCGGTGACCGTGGCGGCGATCGACACGGCGATGAGGGGGTCGGGAAGGATGAACCCGCGGGAGATGGCGTCGAACGCCCACAGGCTCTCGAAGCCGTGGCCGACGAGGCGTCTCGCCCCCTCGGCGATGCCCGTCGGCCGGAGGGGGCCTCCGTCGGGGTCGGCGATGGGCAAGGTGATTCCGAGGCGCACCGCCCGAGCATTGCTCGTAGGCTCGCCCGATGATGGGGGGCGACACGATCCTTGGCCGTCTGGCGACGGAGTGGTCGGCGGTGACCGCCGACGATGTGCCGGGCGACGCCGCCGCCGTCGTCGGCCAGTGCCTCCTCGACTGGCTCGGCTGCGCCGTGGCGGGCAGCGCCGAACCGCTCGCCCGGATCATGGTCGGCGCCCTCGCGGTGGGCGACGGTGGTGGTCCGTCGACGATCGTCGGGACCACGCTCGTCGCGTCCGCGCGCACGGCGGCGTTGGTCAACGGCGCGGCGGGCCACGCCCTCGACTTCGACGACACCCACACGGCGCTGTCGGGTCATCCGACGGTGCCCGTGCTCCCCGCCGTGCTGGCGCTGGCCGAAGAGCTCGACTCGTCGATGCTGGCGCTGCGCACCGCCTTCGCCGTGGGGGTCGAGGTCGAGTGCCGCCTGGGAGCCCTGCTAGCGCCGGGCCACTACCGCGCCGGATGGCACGCCACCGGCACGCTCGGCACGATCGGCGCGGCGGCCGCCTGCGCCCACCTGCTCGGCCTCGACCCTGAGCGCACCACCCATGCCCTCGCCCTCGCCGCCACCCAGGCGGCCGGCCTGAAGGCCAGCTTCGGCACGATGGCCAAGCCCCTGCACGCCGGCAAGGCGGCAGCCGACGGCCTGCTCGCCGCTCGCCTCGCGGCCGGCGGCTTCACCGGCAACCCCGCGATCATCGAGGCGGCGCAGGGGCTCGGCGACGCCGCTGGTGGGGGCACCGTTCCCGCCATCGAGCGGCTCGACCGGTTCGAGGGCCGCTGGTTGATCCGCGACACGCTGTTCAAGTACCACGCCGCCTGCTACCTCACCCACGCCTCCATCAACGCCGCCCTCGGTGTGCGACCCGATCTTGAGGTGGGCCACATCGAGGCCGTCGAGGTGCACGTCGCTCGCGACTCGCTGCAGGTGTGCAACATCGAGCGCCCGACGACCGGGCTCGAGGGGAAGTTCAGCCTGCGGGCCACCACCGCCATGGCCCTGCTCGGGGACGACACCACCGACATGGCCTCCTACTCGGACCAGCGCATGGGTGATCGCGACCTGGTGGAGCTGCGCGAGCGTGTGACGGTCGTCCCCGACGCCGACCGGGTGGGCACCCGCTCGAGAGTGGTGGTGATCACCGACGACGGTCGCCGGCTCGAAGCCGAGGACGACACCGGGCGCCCCGCCGCTGACCTCGACCTCCAGCAACAGCGGTTGGCGGCGAAGTTCGCGGCCCTGGCGTCGCCCGTGCTCGGTGCCGACGCCGCGACCGCCGTGCGCGAGGCCGCGCTGGCCGCCGAGGCGTCGGCGTCCGTCCGGTCGTTGACGGCCCTGCTGTCGGCATGAGCGATCCCGACCTGGGCTCGTTCCCCGTCCGCCACCGCGGCAACAGCTTCGAGGCCTTCACGGTGGGGCGCGCCTTCGAGCACCACTGGGGCCGCACCCTCACCGCCGGCGACAATGCCCTGTTCACCTCGGTCACCCATGCGTACAACCCGCTCTACCTCAACGCCGAGTACGCCCGCGACCGAGGGCACCCCGGCGTCGTCGTCAACCCCCTCCTCGCGCTCTGCGTCGTGGTCGGGCTGAGCGTCGAAGACCTGAGCGAGGGTGGCGGCCCGTTCCTCGGCATCACCGACGTGCGCTTCGTTCGGCCGGTCTACGCCGGCGACACCCTCAGCGCACGGAGCACCGTCGTCGAGGCGCGCGGCTCGGAGAGCCGTCCGGCGAACGGCATCGTGACCTGGCGCACCGAGGGCCACAACCAGCGGGGCGAGCTCGTCGTCGACTACCAGCGCACCAACCTGGTGGCCCGAGCCAGGAGGCAGGACCCGTGACCCACAGCTGGTACCTCACCGACGAACGTCTGGCCATCCAGGCCGAGGCCCGGGGGTTCGCGATGGAGGAGGTGCTCCCCCTGGCCAACGAGCTCGACCCGCAGAAGGCCGACATCCCCCGATCCTTCCTCGACCGGATGGGGGAGATGGGCTACTTCGGCATCACCCTCCCCCGCGACGTCGGCGGCATGGGCCTGGGCGTCTTCGAGTACTGCCTGATCGCCGAGGAGCTGGCCCGCGCCTGGATGAGCGTGGCGTCGATCATCGCCCGGGCGCAGGGGATGGGCACCAACGTCGGCGACCAGGACAAGCGCCGACGGCTGCTCGAGCGGAGCGCCCGCGGGCAGTGGATCGGGGCGGCGGCGCTGAGCGAACCGGGGGCCGGGTCGGACCTGGCCAACGTGCAGTGCCGGGCCGAGCGCGACGGCGACGAGTGGGTCGTCACCGGGGAGAAGCGCTGGTGCGGCAACGCCCGCAACGCCGACTTCATCCAACTGCTGGCCCGCACCCGCGACCCCGCTCCGGGGGAGCCTCGATCGGCGGGCCTGTCGACCTTCGTGATCGAGAAGGAGCGTGGCGCCTTCCCTGACGGCCTGAGCGGGTCGGTGATCGACAAGGTCGGCTACCACGGGATGAGCACGTTCCACCTCCGCTTCGACGGCCTCCGCGTGCCCGACGACAACCGCGTGGGTGCACGCCGCGGCGGGCCGAGCGGTGCTGACGCCGGCCGCTCGGCGTTCGCGGCAACGCAGGCCGCCCTCAACGTCGCCCGGGTGCACACCGCCGCCCGTGCCGTGGGCCTGGCGCGCGGCGCCCTTGAAGACTGTGTCGCCTACAGCCACGAACGGGTGCAGTTCGAACGACCGATCGCCGACTTCCAGGCCATCCGGTTCAAGGTCGCCGACATGGCGGCGGAGATCGAGGCCTCGCGGGCCCTGTGGTACCAGGTGGCGCAGGCGATGGACGACGGCCACCCGGTCGAGAAGGAAGCGGCCATGGCGAAGTTGCACGCCACGGAGATGGCGGTGCGGGTGACCGGGGACGGCATCCAGATCCACGGCGGCAACGGCTACACCACGGAACGGTCGGTGGAGCGCTACTGGCGCGACGCCCGGCTGACGACCATCTTCGAGGGCACCTCGGAGATCCAGCGTCGCACCATCTCCGAGCGCCTCCTCGGCCGGGCCACGTCATGACGTTGCCGGGCGGAGGCGGCTGGTTCGAAGACTTCTCGCCCGGCCAGCGGTGGCGATCGGCCCGGGGCACGACGGTCGGCGAGGTGGAGAACCAGCTGCTGACCAAGCTGGTGATGAACACGGCGCAGGCCCACTTCAACGAGCACGTCATGGCCGGGTCCCCGATGGGCGACGGCCGGCTCGTGTTCGGCCTGGTCACCGGGTCGATCGTCATCGGTCTCGCCACCCAGGACACCGCCGAGCACGCAGTCGCCGAGGTCGGCCTCGACGGGCTGCGCTTCCGGTCGCCCGTGCACCACGGCGACACCCTCTACGCGTACACCGAGGTGGTCGACGTCGCACCGGCAGCCGACCGGGACGACGCCGGCGTCGTCCGCTTCCGGCACTGGGGCGCCAACCAGCACGGGGTCATCGTGTTCGAAGGCGACCGCACGGTGCTCGTCGAGCGCCGGCCCCCCGAGGCCACGCCATGAGCCCCGTCGCCCTGGCGGCGGCGGCGACGGGACCGCTCCGGGGGGTTCGGGTCATCGACGCCACCCAGGCGCTGGCCGGCCCGTTCTGCACCATGCTCCTCGCCGACATGGGGGCCGACGTGGTGAAGATCGAGCCGCCGGCCGGGGACATGACCCGGTTCGGGGGGCCGTTCACCCGAGAAGACACCGAGCAGGCCTACGGCGGCTACTTCGCCAGCATCAACCGGAACAAGCGCAGCGTGGTGCTCGACCTCAAGACCGACGACGGCCGGGAGGCGCTCCTGGCGCTGATCGCGAAGGCGGACGTGTTCGTCGAGAACTCGAAGGCGGGGGTGATGGACGCGCTCGGCGTCGGCTACGAGGCGATGCGGGCACGGCACCCCGGCCTCGTCTACGCCGCCATCCGCGGCTTCGGGGATCCGCGCACGGGCCCGAGCCCCTACCAGCAGTGGCCGGCCTACGACGTCGTCGCGCAGGCGATGGGCGGGGTCGTCGGCGTCACCGGGACCGCCGACGGGGAGACCTTCCGCTGCGGGCCGAGCATCGGCGACATCTACCCGGCGACCCTCACCGCGTTCGGGATCGCCTCGGCGCTCGTGCACGCCGGGCGGACGGGCGAGGGGCAGTTCCTCGACGTCGCCATGTACGACGGCATCCTCGCCCTCTGCGAGGCCGTCGTCTACCGCTACTCCTACACCGGGCAGGTGTCGGCGCCGACCGGCAACGGCCACCCGGCGCTGTCGCCGTTCGACGTGTTCCCCACCGCCGACGGCGGTTGCGCCATCGCCGCGCCGACCGACAAGCACTGGGTGATCCTCTGCCAGGTCATCGGCAGGCCCGACCTCGTCGACGACCCGCGGGCACGGACCAACCGGGAGCGGGTCGCCAACGCCCCGTTCGTGCGGGAGGCCATCTCGGCGTGGACGACGGCGCACACCACGGCGGAGGTCGTCGACGCCCTGGGCGGCACCGTGCCCGTGGGGCCGGTCAACGACGCCGCCGACCTCTTCGCCGACCCGCACGTCGACGCACGCGGGATGCTGGTGGAGGTGCCCCAGCCGGACGGCAGCCGGCCGGTGGTGCTCCCCGGCCCGCCCATCAAGCTCACCGCCACGCCGAGCGGCGTCTACCGCCGGCCGCCTCGCCTCGGCGAGCACACCGAAGAGGTGCTCGCCGAAGTGGGACGCACCGCCGCCGGCACCGCCCACGCCCAGGAGGACCCCCGTTGACCTCGCCGCGCCTGCGCCGATCAGAGCTGAGCACCCCCGGCACCAACCCGAAGATGATGGCGAAGGCGGCCGCCAGCGACGCCGACCTGGTCTTCCTCGACCTGGAAGACTCCGTCGCCCCCAACGAGAAGGCCGGCGCCCGCAGCGCCGTCGCCGACGCCCTCCGGTCGCTCGACTGGGGCGCCAAGACCCGGGCCGTGCGCATCAACGGCGTGCAGACGCCGTGGGCCCACGCCGACCTGATCGAGATCGTGACCCGCGCCGGCGCCAACGTCGACGTGGTGATCGTCCCCAAGGTCAAGGCCCCTCGCGACGTGTGGTTCGTCGACACCCTCCTCGACCAGCTGGAGGCGGCGCTGGGCCTGTCGCGGCGCATCGGGATCGAGGTGCTCATCGAGGAGACCGAGGCGCTGGCCCGGGTGGAGGAGATCGCCGCCTGCTCACCCCGCCTCGAGGCGCTCATCCTCGGCGTCGGCGACCTCTCGGCCAGCCAGGGCATCCGCACCGGCCACATCGGGGAGGCCGGCGACCGGTATCCCGGCGACATGTGGCACTACGCCCGCAACCGGATGATCGTCGCTGCCAGGGCGAACGGGCTCGACGCCATCGACGGGCCGTACGCGAACTTCCGCAACCCCGACGGCTACCGGCGGGAGGCGGGGTGGGCGGCGACACTCGGCTGTGTCGGCAAGTGGGCGATCCACCCCACGCAGATCGATGTCGCCAACGAGGTCTTCGCGCCGACGCGGGAGGAGGTCGACCGGGCGCGCGAGGCGGTCGACGCCGTGCGGGCGGCGGAGGCCGCAGGGGCGGGCGCCGCCAGCCTCAACGGCATGATGATCGACGCCGCCACCGCCCGCATCTTCGAGGTGACACTGGCCCGGGCCGCCCTCATCGAGGGCCGCTGACGCCAGCGAGCACCACGGCGCGAGCCGGTGCCGGTGTGCCACGCTCTGCCCACACGAGCCACGCACCGGGGGGTCCGCGCCATGGCGACAACTGCACGACCGATCACTGCCGGGACGGCGCTCGTCGACGAGCTGCGGGCGTGGCTCGACGAGCAGTGGGACCCTGACCTCAGCGTCGGCGAGTGGTGGGACCGGCTCGGTATGGCGGGGTGGGCGGCTCCGATGCTCCCGGTCGACGCGTACGGCCGTGGCCTGTCGCGCGCCGACGCGATGGTCGTCGCCGGCGCCATCGCCGACCACGGCGCTCTGGGCGCCCCGGAGGGCATGGCCATCTCGCTGGCCTCCCCGACGATCGCCGCCCACGGCACCCCCGAGCAGATCGACCGGCTGATCCCGCCCGCCGTGTGCGGCCGGATCGCTTTCTGCCAGCTCTTCAGCGAGCCAGGCGCAGGATCCGACCTGGCCGGGCTCACCACCCGCGCCGAACGCGACGGGGAGACCTGGCACGTCAACGGCCAGAAGGTCTGGACCTCCGGGGGCCAGTTCGCCGACATGGGGATGCTGCTGGCCCGCACCAACCCCGAGGCGCCCAAGCACCGGGGCATCACCTGGTTCGCCATCGACATGCACCAACCGGGCATCGACGTGCGCCCGCTGCGGGAGATGACCGGCAGCGCCCTGTTCAACGAGGTGTTCATCACCGACGCCACCGTCGGCGACGACAACCGCATCGGTGACGTCGGCGACGGATGGAAGGTGGCGAACACCACCCTGTTCCACGAGCGGTCGGGCATGGCTGCCCGCGGCGAGGGTGTGGGGGCGGCCGCGGCGCGGGCCGGCACGGTGGTGGGCGATCTCGACAAGCGGGCCGGTGACTTCGTGCGGCCACGACGCCCCCGCCCGGCGGCGGGCCGGCCCACCACCGCGTCGTCGCCTGCCCAGCCGCAGATCGACCTGGCCACGACCATGGGTCGCCTCGGCGACCCCACCATCCGCCAGCGCATCGCGCAGTCGCACATCCTCGGCACGGTGAGCCGCCTGAACGCCGAGCGGCTCAAGGCCGTCCGAGCCGGTGGCGGCGACATCCCCGGCGCCCCCAACTTCGGGAAGCTGCTCACTGCGCAGATCCTCCGGCACAACCGCGACCTGAACTTCGACATCCTCGGGGCTCGCGGCACCCTGCACGCCTACGGCGACAGCGGTCGTGACGGGCTCGCCGACGCGCCCGGCGGCAGCGGGGCGGCGGCGGCCACCGCCTTCGGCCTCATGGCGCAGGCCCTGCCCATCTACGGCGGCACCGACCAGATCCAGCGCAACATCGTCGGTGAGCGGGCCCTCGGCCTGCCGAAGGAGCCCGGCGATCTGGCGCACCTGCCGTTCACCCAGCTGCCCAAGAACGGCTGACCCTGCGGGCGGCCAGCGCCGTTCGGCCTACCCGTCGAGGTGGTCGGCGAGCAGCTGGGCCAGGTGGGTGCCCGACCGGCCGGCGAGCTCGGCCAGCTGCGTGCGGCACGAGAAGCCATCGGCGAGCACGACGGTGGCCGGGTCGGCGTCGGCGACGGCCGGCAGCAACGCCGTCTCGG
>DASTHS010000118.1:0-8608 GCA_035718085.1 Acidimicrobiales bacterium
GGTCATGGTGCGGGCCGAGGGCGTGTTCCCCGAAGGTTTCTCGATCTGGCGCACCCTGCGGGGCCAGCGGGCGCCCGAAGCCCGGACGGAGATGGTGAAGGCTGCCGACTGGGTGCCCGCCGTAGCCGCCGAGGTGCACGCCCTCGCGGGCGCGGAGGGGCAATACCTAGCCTCGGGTGTGCTCGTCGGCGGTGGCGCGGTGCCCGCCGGGGAGCCCGACCCGGAGGCCGCCCGTGAACGGCGCTGGCGCGATGGCGAGGTGGTGCTCGAGGTCAACGGGCTGTCGAAGCGCTTCGGCGGCATCGTCGCCGCCTCCGAGCTGGTGATGACCCTCCGCAAGGGAACGATCACCGCGCTGGTCGGGCCCAACGGCGCCGGCAAGACGACCGTCTTCAACCTGCTCACCGGCTTCATCAAGCCTGACGCCGGCTCGGTGGTGCTCTCGGGCACCGAGCTGGTGGGCCGCACGCCCGACTTCGTCGCCCGCCAAGGCATGGTGCGGTCGTTCCAGGACGTGCGACTCTTCGCCCGGTTGAGCTGCCTGCAGAACGTGGCCATGGCGGTGCAGCGCCAGCCCGGCGAGAACCTCGCGCCGCTCTTCACCCCGGGCGTCGCCGCACGCGGCGAGGCGGAGACGGTCGAAAAGGCCATGGGATGGTTGCAGTACGTCGGCATGCAGGAGTTCGCCCACCTGCCTGCCGGTGCCCTCTCCTACGGCCAGTCGAAGCTCCTGTCGCTGGCCCGAGTGCTGGCGACGGAGGCGTCGGTGCTGCTGCTCGACGAGCCGGCCAGCGGGATCGACACCCACTGGGTCGACACGATGCTGGCGCTCATCGAGTCGCTGAAGGAG
The DNA here is from genome assembly GCA_035718085.1 of Acidimicrobiales bacterium. Lineage (GTDB taxonomy): Bacteria > Actinomycetota > Acidimicrobiia > Acidimicrobiales > Palsa-688 > DASTHS01. The sequence continues at coordinate 851 of DASTHS010000118.1, forward strand.
CAAGGCCGCACGATCTGCATCGTCGAGCACAACCTGCACGTGGTCGGCCGGCTCGCCGACCACACCTACTTCATGGAGCTCGGCCGGATCACCGCCGAAGGCACCATCGACGAGCTGACCAGCTCCCCCAGACTGGCGGAGGCTTACTTTGGCACCTGACCCGACCACCGACGCGGGGGCGGCACCAGCGTCTGGTGCCACAGCGCTGCGCGCCGGCCCCGCCGACGTCGACGGCACCGACCACGACCGCCCCGCCCTGGAGCTGCGGAAGCTGCAGGCTGGCTACGGACGCAAGCAGGTCGTGTTCGACCTTGACCTCACGGTGGGTGCCGGCGAGATCGTAACCATTCTGGGCCACAACGGCTCGGGGAAGTCGACGACCATCAAGACCGTGCTGGGCCTGACGCCGGCCCTGGGCGGCCAGGTGATCTTCAACGGTCGTGACGTGACCAAGGCGGGCACGCGCGCCAACGTCAAGGCCGGCATGGCCATGATCCCGTCGGAGCGGTTCGTGTTCCCCGACCTGACCGTGCTCGACAACCTGCTGCTCGGCGCGGCCAACGAGCGCGACCAGCAGCGCCGAGGAACGCGGATGGAGCAGGTCTACGAGCTCTTCCCGATCCTCGCCGACCGCAAAAGCCAGCTGGCCGGCACCATGTCGGGCGGCCAGCAGCGCATGCTCAGCCTCGGGCTGCTGCTCATGGCCGGCCCCCGGCTGCTCATGCTCGACGAGCCGTCACTCGGTCTGGCCCCGGCCGTGGTCGGGCAGATCTTCGAGGCCGTGCGCTCCCTCACCGTCAGCGAGGGCCTGTCGGTGCTGCTGCTCGAGCAGAACGTCGGCGCGGCCCTCAAGATTACCGACCGGGTGTACGTGATGCGCTCGGGCCGCACGATCCTCGAGGAGACCGTCGAGCAAATGCTGGCCCGGCCGTCGTACTGGGACTTGTTCTAACTGCCGCCCGGCGCCAGCCGGAGGAAGGGGTCTGACCGTGACCGACGTCGATAGGGGGGCGGTGGCGGCCCTCGACGCGGCCCGCAGCATGGCCCACGGGGAGCAGCTGGCCCGTCAGGCCCGGCTTCGGCCCGCCAAGGTGGCCTACCGCTTCTCGGGCCGGGAGCTCACCTTCGGCGAGCTCGATGAGCGGGTGAACCGCCTGGCGTCGGCGTTGGTGCAGCGGGGCGTCGGCCAGGGTGACCGGGTGGCCACCTTGATGGGCAACCGTCTGGAGGTGGTGGAGACGTACCTGGCGGCGGCCAAGCTCGGCGCCATCTGCGTGCCGGTCAACTTCCGCCTCGTCGCCGACGAGATCGCCTACGTGCTCGGCGACAGCCGGGCATCGGCCATGGTCGTCGACGCCGCCCTCGCCCCGACTGCGGCCACCGCCCGCGCCGTCGCCGGCTCGCCGGCCGTCTGCCTGGTGGTGGCCGACGACGCCGCTGCCGGCGGTGACGGAGCCGAGCCCTACGAGGCGGTGCTCGCCGCCGCGTCACCGGAACCCCCTGGAACCCTGGTGCGTGAAGGCGACGATGCCTTCATCATGTACACGTCCGGCACCACCGGCCGCCCGAAGGGCGCAGTGCTCAGCCACTTCAACCTGCTCATGAACACGCTGCACATGACCCAGTACATGGGCATCCAGGGCGATGACGAGGTGTGGCTGTCGGGCCTGCCGCTGTTCCACATCGGCGGGCTCAACGGCATCCTGCCGTACCTGCTCATCGGCGGCACCTGTGTGGTGCTGCCCTCGGGGCAGTTCGACGCCGTCGAGGTGGTCGACACCCTCGAGCGTGAGCGCATCACCGGGTGCTACTTCGTGCCCACCCAGTGGCAGCAGATCTGCGCTGTTCCTGGCGTCCGCGACCGCGACCTCGCCCTACGCCGCATCTCGTGGGGCGCGTCGGTGGCGCCCCCTTCCGTGCTGCAGGCGATGGCAGATGCCTTTCCTGGCGTCCCCAATTACAACGCGTTCGGCCAGACGGAGATGAGCTCGGTTACCTGCGTGCTGCTCGGGGAGGACGCAGTACGCAAGATGGGCGCGGTCGGCACGCCGGTCAACGACGTCGAGGTGCGCATCGTCGACGACGACATGGCTGACGTCGGCACCGGGGAGGTAGGCGAGATCATCTATCGCGGCCCGACCGTGATGCAGCGCTACTGGGAGAAGCCGGAGGCCACCGCCGACGCCTTCGCCGGGGGATGGTTTCACTCGGGCGACCTGGTCCGCCGGGACGAGGAGGGCTACATCAGCGTTGTCGACCGCAAGAAGGACATGATCATCTCGGGCGGTGAGAACATCTACTGCGCAGAGGTGGAGGCTGTGATCGACGCCCACCCCGCCGTGCGGGAGGTCGCGTTGATCGGCGTGCCCCACGACCGATGGGTCGAGACGCCCCGGGCGGTCGTCGTGCCGCTCGACCCGGCCGACCCACCGACCGAGACGGAGATCATCGACTGGTGCCGAGCCCGTCTGGCGTCCTACAAGAAGCCGACCTCGGTCGTGGTGGTCGACGAGCTGCCGCGCAACGCCTCGGGCAAGGTGCTCAAGACCCGCCTGCGCGACCTCGTGGGCACCGACGAGCGCTGAGGCCGACGATGCAGAAGGTGGTCGTCGCCGGGGCGTCGGGGGTCGTGGGCCTTGCCGCGCTCGAGGCGTTCTCTGCGGCGGGTGGCTGGGACGTGGTCGGGGTGGCTCGCCGACCTCCTCAGGTCGACGGCGCCGTGACCGTCGCCCTCGACCTGACCGACGAGGCCGCCTGCCGGGGGTTCGCCGACGCGCACGGTGACACGACCCACGTGGTCTACGCCGCGCTCTTCGAGAAGACCGGGCTGGTGCCTGGCTGGCACGAGGCCGACCAGATGCAGCGCAACCTCATGATGCTGCGCAACCTGCTCGACCCTCTCGCGAGCAGCGCAGGCCTCGAGCACGTGTCGCTGCTGCAGGGCACCAAGGCCTACGGCGTGCACCTGCACCCCGTCGCCGTGCCCGCCCGGGAGCGCTGGCCCCGCGACCCCCACGAGAACTTCTACTGGCTGCAGGAAGACCACGTGCGCGAGCTGCAGCGGTCCGGCAGCTGGGCGTGCACCGTGTTCCGGCCGCAGGTCGTGATGGGGGGGGCTCTGGGGAGCAACATGAACCCGATCGCCGCCCTCGGCGCCTACGGCGCGCTGCTGCGGGAGGCGGGCGAGCCGCTGCACTTCCCCGCCCAACCCTGGCAGTTTGTGTTCGAGGCCGTCGACGCCGACCTCCTCGCCCGGGCATTGCTGTGGGCGGCCACCGCCCCGACCGCACGCAACGAGACCTTCAACGTGACCAACGGTGACGTGATGACGTGGCCGAACGTGTGGCCGACGATCGCCGCCGCCCTCGGCATGGCGCCAGGCGACGTCCGGCCCATCTCGTTCGAGGCGGAGCAGGCCGCCTGGCAGGCCTCGTGGGCCGCGCTCGTCGACCGCCACGGCCTGGCCGCCCCGGCGTCGCTCGAGGCGTTCGTCGGCCAGTCGCTCACCTACCTCGACTTCCTGATGGCCGTCGGCGCCGATGCCCCGCCGCCGCCGGCGCTGGTCAGCACCGTCAAGCTCCGCCAGGCGGGTTTTGGCGACTGCGCCGACACCGAAGACATGTTCCGCCGGTGGGTCGGCCGCCTCCAGCAGGAGCGGCTGCTCCCGGCGCCGTGAGCCCCGGCCGGCGCCCCCCCGCCGGTCGGCGGCGCGCGCACGGTGCGGAGCACGCCCCATGCGCCCGCCGCGCGCTACTCGGCGACGACGCCCTTGGGGGCCTGCTGGCTCATGAAGCCGAACATGTAGCCCGCCACCCGGCGCATCTGGATCTCCTCGGCGCCCTCGGTGATCCGGTAGCGGCGGTGGTGGCGGTAGATGTGCTCGAAGGGCTTGTGGCGGCTGTAGCCGAGGCCGCCGTGCACCTGCATGGCTCGGTCGGCAGCCTCGCAGCAGAGCCGGTTGGCCCAGTAGTTGCACATCGACACCCGGTCGCTCTGCGAGAAGGCACCGTGGGTGTCCATCGACCACGCCGTCTTGTGGATCAGCGCCCGCAGCATCTCGCACTGCGTCTGCAGCTCGACGAGGGGGAACTGGATGGCCTGGTTGGTGGCCAGCGCCTTGCCGAAGGGCTTGCGTTGCTTGGCGTACTCGATCGACTCGTTGATGCAGAACTGGGCGGCGCCGAGCGACGACGCCGCCTGGCGGATGCGGTTCTCGTTGAAGAAGTGCTGCACCACCTGCAGGCCGCGACCCTCGCCCCCGAAGATCGACGAGTGCGGCACGCGCACGTCGGTCAGGGAGATGTGGGCGTGGTCGGTCGGCATGTTGAAGGTCCAGAGGAACTCTTCGACCTTGAACCCCGGCGAGCTGGTGGGCACGAGGAAGGCGGTGATGCCGGCGCCGTCGCCGGGCTTGCCGCTGGTGCGGGCCATGATCATGTCGTACTGGGCGGTGTGGATGCCGGTGTTCCACGTCTTCTCGCCGTTGATGACCCACTCGTCGCCGTCGCGCTCCGCATGGGTCTCCATGAACGTGGCGTCCGAACCGTGGTCGGGCTCGGTGATGCCGAACGCGAACCCCCGGCGCCCCTCGGCAAGATCGTCGATCCACTCGGCCTTCTGCTCCTCGGTGCCGTACTGGATCATGAGCAGCAACCCGACGTTGTTGCCGACGATGGCGTGCTCGTTCTGCAGGTCGCAGTGCAACCCGAGCCCCTTGCTCGCCAAGTGCTCACGGATCACCGCCATGCCCAGGTTGGTGCCCTCCTTGCCCCCGTACTGCTTGGGGAACGGATACCGGTAGTGCCCCGCGGCGTCGGCCCGCCGGCGAGCCTCGCGCAGCAGTGCCTCCCACTCCGCGCTGGGCAGGCCCCCACGGTCCCAGTCGGTGCGGGCGTCTTCACGCCGGTGGTCGAAGAAGCGGATGTTGTCGTCCTGCTCCTCGAGCGGCTTGATCTCCTTCTCGATGAAGGCGTCGAGCTCGAGCAGGTAGTCCTGCAGGTCTTTCGGGATGTCGAAGTCCACTGTGCCCTCCCCTCGGGTGCCCCGACAGTAGCGTCAGCGGCCACGGGCGGGGCCACCAAGTCGAACGGTCGATCGGTCAACAGCAGCGCAAGCTCGCTGTGCTCCGAACCACCACATGTGCTGCTCGCGCCCTAGCGCCAGCCTGGTCATCGGTCTACGGTGGTCGAACGAACGATCAAGTCATGGGCGCCGCTGTCGGCTTGCCCGCTCCGGGGGAGGAGAGACGTGGGCGAGCACATCAGGTACCAGGTCGACGGACGGGTCGCGATGGTCACCATCGACCGGCCGGAGCGGCGCAACGCCATGAGCTACGCCGTGCTCGCCGACTTCCACGAGGCGCTCGGTCGGGCGGCCGCCGACGACGCAGTGCGCGCCGTCGTGGTCACCGGCGCCGGGGGGGCATTCTGCGCCGGCACCGACCTGACCGACCTGTCGGACACCCCGACCGATCAGCGCGGGGCCCGGGCCGGGGATGCCCCACCTCGGGCCTGGGCCATGCAGCGCATCCCGAAGCCGGTGGTCGCGGCCGTCGACGGCTGGGCCGTCGGCATGGGCGCCGAGTTCGCGACCCAGTGTGACGTGCGGGTAGCCAGCACCACGGCCCGCTTCGCCTGGAACTTCGGGCACCGGGGCCTAGTGCCCGACACGGGAGCGGCGTCGTGGCTGCTGCCCCGCCAGGTCGGAATGGCCCGGGCCCTGCGCCTGGTGCTCTCCGGCGACCCGCTCGACGCCGCCGAGGCGCTGGCCATCGGCTTCGTCGCCGCCGTCGTCGAGCAAGCCGACCTGCTGGGCGCTGCGGTCGAGGAGGCGGCGCGACTCTCCAAGGGATCGCCCTTCGCCGCCCGGCTGGCCAAGGAGCTGCTCTACGCCGGCTACGAGCGCAACATCGCCGCCCACCTGGCGGCGACCCGCGAGGCACTGACCGCGTGCTTTGCGTCGGACGACCACAAGGAGGGCGTGGCCGCGTTCTTGGAGCGGCGGGAGGCCAACTTTGTCGGTCGCTAGCGCGACGGCGACCGAAGGCGCCCCCGGCAGCGGTGACCCGGCGGCCGGTGAGCTGGCCCGGCGGCTCGGCGAGCTGCTCGCCCCTGGAGCGGCCGACCCGGCGGAGCACGTTCGCGACCTGCAGCGCCTGACGGGGGGGGCCAGCCGCGAGACGTGGGCCTTCGACCTGGTCGGGCCTGACGGGAGCGTCGAGCCGTTGATCCTGCGACGTGACCCGCCGGGCAGCGAGCGCCCCGGTGGCATGGCCAACGAGGCCGCCGCCCTGGCGGCGGCGGCGCGCGCAGGGGTGCCCGAGCCCCGGCTCGTGCACCACTCCGACGACCCTGCCGTGCTCGGCTCGCCGTTCATGGTCGTCGAGCGGCTCGAGGGGGAGACCATCGCCAGGCGCATCCTGCGTGACGCCCCTTTCGCCGGGGCGCGCGGCCGTCTGGCCCGCCAGTGCGGGGAGATCCTCGCCCGCATCCACGCCATCCCGATCGCCGAGGTGCCGGGCCTCCCGCTCGTCGACCCGCTCGCCGGCTGCCGGGACGGGCTGCTCGCGCTCGAAGAGCCGCACCCGGTGCTCGACCTCGGAATGCGGTGGCTCGAGCACCACCGCCCGCCGGACCCGGCCCGCACGACCGTCGTGCACGGCGACTTCCGCAACGGCAACCTCGTCGTCGACGAGGATGGCGTCCGCGGGGTGCTCGACTGGGAGATCGTCCACCTGGGTGACCCGGCCGAAGACCTCGGCTGGATGTGTGTGAAGGCCTGGCGGTTCGGGGCGCCCGAGCCGGTGGGCGGCTTCGGTCCCTACGAGGCGCTGCTCGAGGGCTACCGGTCGGCGGGCGGGGCCGACATCGACCTCGACACCGTCCGGTGGTGGGAGGCCCTCGGCACGTTGCGGTGGGGCCTCGGCTGCATCAGCCAGGCCAGGCGTCACCTCGACGGATCGGTGCGCTCGGTCGAACTCGCGGCCATCGGCCGCCGTGCGTGCGAGCAGGAGCTCGACCTACTCGCGATCATCCGCTCCTGGGGGGCGGCCAACGATGGAGGTGCACCTCGATGACCATGGACGTCGGCGCTGCCGGACCGACGACGGCGAACACGATGCTCGTCAGCGACATCATCCGCTACGCGGCGGTCGCCGAGCCCGACGCCCGGGCGCTGTGCTTCGGGGGGAGGTGGCACACCTTCTCCGAGATGGAGGCCAGGGTGAACCGGCTGGCCAACGGCCTGCTCGCGATCGCCGAGCCCGGTGCCAGGGTGGCGATCCTCGCCGAGAACCTGACCGAGTACGTGGACGCCTACTACGGCGTGCCGCTGGCCGGCATGGTGCTGACCTTCCTCAACTACCGGCTGCACCCTCGCGAGATCCAGGGCATCCTCGCCAACTCCGGTGCGTCGGTGCTGATCGTCGAGCCCCAGTACCTCGATCAACTCGAGGCCATCGGAGCCACCGACGGCCTCCAGCAGATCCTCGTGACCGGTGACGGCCCTGCGCCCGCCGATCCCCGGGCCTTCCTCTACGACGATCTCGTCGGCCGGTCGGCCACCGCCCGCCCGCAGGTGGCCCACGGCGACGACGCGCTCGCCTGGCTGATCTACACCAGTGGCACCACCGGCATGCCGAAGGGGGTGATGCTCAGCCACCGCAACCTCATCTCCGCAGTGGCCAACTCGGTCATGGCCTGGGAACGCAGCAGCGGCCCGACGGTCACGCTCACCCCCTGGCCGCTCTGCCACGTCGCC
>DASTHS010000119.1:0-2759 GCA_035718085.1 Acidimicrobiales bacterium
GCAGCACCTCGGCGTGCGAGACGGCCTCACCGCCCTCGACCCCGGCGTCGTGGTCGGTCACGAGCGCGACGGTGGTGAAGCACATCGCCAGCTCGCGCGCGATCGAGGCCTCGGGCATGCCGGTCATCCCCACCACCGTCCAGCCGGCCTGCTGGTGCCACAGCGACTCGGCGCGGGAGGAGAAGCGCGGCCCGTTGATGACGACGAGGGTGCCGGACCCGACCGCGGACGACCCGGCCTCGTCGACGGCGTCCAGCACCGCGGCCCGGCCGCGCGGGCAAAAGGGGTCGGCGAAGCCGGCGTGCACGACCGGACCGGGCCCGTCGTACACGGTGTGCTCGCGTCCCCAGGTGCGGTCGACCACCTGGTCGGGCACCACGACGGTGCCGGGGCCGTGGGCCGGCACCAGCGAGCCCACCGCGCACGGCGCGAGCACCTGCCGGACCCCCACCGCGCGCAGGGCCCAGAGGTTGGCCCGGTAGTTCACCCGGTGTGGCGGGAACCGGTGGCCCTGACCGTGCCGGGCCAGGAAGGCGACCCGGCGGCCCTCGACCTCGCCCACCACGACGTCGTCGCTGGGGTCGCCGAACGGGGTGGTCACCCGGACCCGCTCGGCGTCCTCGAGGAACTGGTAGAAACCCGAACCGCCGATGACGCCGATGTCGGCGCGCGAGGTGCTGGAGACGGACGTGCCACTGGGGGTGTTCATGCAGGCGAGGCTAGCGGCGGCCCGTCCGATCGGCGGCCCGGCGCCGTGCGCTGTGGACGGTGGGGTGATCCGTCCGATGCTGTGGACGGCCGTCCGCCCTCACGCGAACGGCGATGGCCCGCCCCGGACATCGGGGCGGGCCATCGCCGGTTCGTCGTGCGGGGCCGGCTCGAGCCTCAGGCGGCCGAGCCCTGGCCGGAGGAGGTGCTGCCCGAGCCGTTGCTGCTGGAGGTCTTGCTGCCGGCGCTGGTGGTCGCGGCGCCCGAGCCGTTGGACCCGGCCGACGTGTCGGTCTTGGTCTTGGTCGCCGTCGAGCCAGAGTCGGAGCCGCCACCGGCGGGCAGCGTGGCCGAGGAGCCGCTGCTGCGGGAGTCGGTGCGGTAGAAGCCGGAGCCCTTGAAGACGACACCGACGGCGCTGAACACCTTGCGCAGGCGCCCCTCGCACTGCGGGCAGGAGGTCAGCGAGTCTTCGCTGAAGGACTGCACGGCCTCGAAGCGGTGGTCGCACGAGGTGCACGCGTAGGCGTACGTCGGCATGGATAACTCCCGTTGGCACTGTCAGGGTGAGACTGCCAAGTGTAACGGTGCCGAACCGCCGGTTGATTCCCGCTCGGCCCCGGGTCGTCGAGCGGGGGTCAGCCTCCCGGCTGGTCGCTGTCGATGAGGTACGCGCCGTCCTTGGCGACCACGACGATCCGGTGGGTCTCGGTGGACTTGGTGCCGTCGCCGCGGACGTAGGTGAGGGTGACCACGGCGGTCTTGGCGGCGGCGTCGGCGCGGGTCTGCTTCACCTGGACCCGGTCGATCGAGCTCCAGAACCCGTCGTAGCCCGACCGGCCACCGGCCGCTGACTGCATGGCCGGCGTGAGCTCGGCCCAGGTGCGGTCGCGGTCGCTGGTGACGTCGGTGAAGTACGACCGGACGAAGCTCGCCAGCGCCTTGTCGCCGCCGGGCACCCCTGCGGGCGCCGAGGTCGTTGCGCTGGTGGGCGGGGTGGTCGTCGGCGTGGTCGTGGTGGGCGCCGTCGTGCTCGACGGGGTCGTGGTGGCAGGAGTGCTGGTCGTCGGGCTGCTGCTCGGCGTCGGTGAGCTGCTGGGGGTCGGCTCGGACGTGGCCGACGGCGCCGGCGTCGTGGCGGTGGTGGCGCCGCTCCCGGCGCCCCCCGTGCCACCGGTGTCCCGGGTGAGCAGGTACCCCCCGCCGAGGACCACCAGGAGCAGCAGGACCAGCGCGACCGGCAGCCAGCGACGTCCGCGGCGGCGCTCGGGCGCCGTGGACCCGGGCGGGACCGACACCGGGGGGGTCGGCCCGGTCGCGGCCGGCTCGGCGGCGGCCGGCTCGGCGGTGGCCGGCTCGGCGGCCGGCGTGGGCATCCGCTGGGTCGCCTCCGGGGGGACGACGACCGCCATCGGCCGGGTCGCGTCGTGCTCACCGGTGTCGAGCACGGCGGTGTCCTCCGCCAGGCTCTCGCCCCGGGAGATCGCGCCGAGGCGCTCGGCGGCGGTGGCCATGTCCCAGCGGCGGTCGGGGTCCTGGTCCATCATCGCGGCGATCGCCGGGGCCAGGCTCCCCGCGTGCTCCATCGGGCGCGGGGGCTCGCTGGCGATGTCGCGCAGCAGGGCCAGCGGGTTGGAGCGGGGGGCGTACGGCGCCTGCCCCTCCACCGCGGCGTACAGCGTGGCGCCGAGCGCCCAGACGTCGGTCTTGGGGTCGGGGTCGCCGCCGCGGGCCAGCTCGGGGGAGAGGTAGCCGGGGGTGCCGGTGAAGAACCCGGTCTGGGTCAGCTGGTCGTCGCCGTGGCCGCGGGCGATGCCGAAGTCGCTGATCTTGGGGCGACCGCCCCGGTCCAGGAGCACGTTGCCGGGCTTGACGTCGCGGTGCACGATGCCGCGCTCGTGGGCCCTGGCCAGCGCACTGGCGATGCGGGCCCCGATGTCGGCCACCCGCTGCGGGGGCAGGCGCCCCTCGTCGGAGAGGATCTCGGCGAGGGTCGGCCCGTCGACGTACTCCATGACCAGCCACGGGCGGCCGTCGTGGTCGACGACGTC
>DASTHS010000120.1:0-11733 GCA_035718085.1 Acidimicrobiales bacterium
GGGAACCGTAGGCCGACCGACCCTCCGTGGCGGTGGATGCCCGGGTCGGTGCGTGCGGCTCTCAGGTTCGGGGTACTGGAAGACCGCTGGGGTAGCGACGGCGAGGTTAGCCGACCCCTCGGCGGGCCGGGACGGCCCGTCCGCCCGAGCGGCGACCGACCGGTCATGCCGTCGGGTCGTCGACCTCGCCGATGAGCTCGTCGATGTCGTCGAGCGCGCTCGCCGACGGCGGGGTGTTCACCAGCGGCTCGGCGATGCTGGCCGCCGGGCGGCGCCACTGGCCGCTGCGGCCGCCCGTCTTCTCCCAGAGCGCCAGCTCCCCGATGGTCATCGACCGGTCGACGCTCTTGCACATGTCGTAGATGGTGAGGGCGGCGATGGCGCAGGCGGTCATCGCCTCCATCTCCACCCCGGTGCGGTCGACGGTCTCCACCTGGGTCTCGACCTGCACGTGGTCGTCGGCGATGTCGAAGTTGATGGTGACCGACCCCACCAGCAGCGGGTGGCAGAGCGGGATCAGGTCGGCGGTGCGCTTGGCCGCCTGGATGCCCGCGATGCGCGCCGCGCCGAGCACGTCGCCCTTCGACATGGCGTTGCTGGCCACCTTGGAGGTGGTCTCGAGGGTCATGAACACCTTGCAGCGGGCGATGGCCCGCCGGTGGGTCGCCTCCTTCGGGGTCACATCGACCATCCGGGCGCGTCCGAGGGGGTCGATGTGGGTGAGGCCGTGGTCCGACATGGGCCGCGAGCCTATAGCGGGAGGGTCAGCCGCCGATCTGGCTCATCGACCGGGCCGGCCGGATGAACTGCACCGTGCCGATGCTGTGGCCGGCCCACTTCCGGCCGACCTCCGCTTCGATGGCGGCGGCCAGGGCGTCGTCGTCACCGCCGCCGCGCAGCACCGCCCGCAGGTCGGTCTCTCGCACCGAGAACAGGCAGTTGCGCAGCTTGCCGTCGGCGGTCAGGCGCACCCGGTCGCAGGTGCTGCAGAAGGCGTCGGTGACCGTGTCGATGACGCCGACGGCGCCGGCCCCGTCGGCGTACTCCCAGCGGTCGGCGGGTGCGCTGCCGCGGGCTTCCCCAGCCACGAGCGGCCACCGCTCGGAGATGCGGGCCACCACCTCGGCGCCGGGCACGACCCGGTCGTCGGCCCAGCGCTGGCCGCCATCGAGGGGCATCCACTCGATGAAGCGCACCTCGACGCCGCGGTCGCGGCCGAAGGCGGCCAGGTCGAGCACCTCGTCGTCGTTGACGCCCCGTTCCAGCACGCAGTTGACCTTGACCGGCTGGAGGCCCGCCTCCACGGCGGCGTCGATGCCTGCGAGCACGTCGGCGAGGGCGTCGCGACGGGTGATGGCGGCGAAGCGGTCGGCCCGCAGGGTGTCGAGGGACACGTTGACCCGGGCCAGTCCTGCCGCCTTCAGGGGGCCGGCGAGGGTGGCGAGGGTGGCCCCGTTGGTGGTCATCGACACCTCGACGCCGAGGGCGGCGATCGCCGCGACCAGCCGGGTGATGTGGGCCCGGACGGTGGGCTCGCCGCCGGTGAGGCGCACGCTCGAGAACCCGTACCGGCTGGTGCACACGCCGACGATGCGCACGATCTCCTCGTAGGAGAGCAGCTCCGCCCGGTCGGTGAACTGCATGCCCTCCTCGGGCATGCAGTAGGTGCAGCGGAAGTTGCACCGGTCGGTGACCGAGATGCGCAGGTCGCGCACCGTGCGGCCGTGGGGGTCGACCAGCGGTGCCATCGCGCCAGCGTACGGCGGCGACGGGGTCACGGGCCGAGCAGCAGCACGCCGGTGTCGCCACCGGCGGCCACGCCCGGCCCCGAGGGCACCACGGCGAGGGCGTCGGCGAGGGCCATCGGCCACAGCAGGTTCGACCCCTGGCCGCCGGCGCTGCGCACGTGGTGGCGACCGTCGGCGCCGACCTGGGCGACGACGCGCACGAAGTTGACCCGGCCGTCGTCGCGGCGGCGCAGGCTGTCGTCGTCGGCGACGGCGGGCACCACCGGGCGGTGCAGCAGCCCGTCGGGGAAGCCGGCCATCCGGCGCAGGGCCGGCCGGGCGAGCACCTCATAGCTGACCATCGACGAGACCGGGTTGCCGGGGAGGCCGAAGACCGGGGTGGTGCCGAGGTGGCCGAAGGCGAACGGCTTCGCCGGCCGGATCGCCACCTGCACCCACGCCATCTCGGCGACCTCCTCGAGCACCTTGCGCACGTAGTCGAAGGCGCCCATCGACACGCCGCCGCTGGTGAGGACGGCGTCGCAGCGCTCGGCCGCCGTGTGCAGGCGTCGGCGGATGTCGGCCTCGTCGTCGCGGGCGATGCCGAGGTCGACGGCCTCGAAGCCGTCGCGACGCAGCAGCCCGAGCAGCGTGAGCCGGTTGGAGTCGCGGATCTGGCCGGGACCGAGCGGCGCGCCGGGTTCGACCAGCTCGTCGCCGGTCGAGAGCACGCCGACCACGGGGGCCCGCACGACGCGCACCTCGGCTCGGCCGGCACTGGCCAGCACGCCGAGGTGCCCGGGAGCGAGCGGCGTGCCCGCCGGGAACACCTCGGTGCCCGCCACCAGGTCTTCGCCCGCCGGCCGCACGTGGTCACCGGCGGCCGCCGGCTGGGCGACCAGCACGTCGTCGCCGTCGGCGGTGGTCACCTCCACGACGGCGACGGCGTCGGCCCCGTCGGGGAAGGGGGCGCCGGTCATGATCCGCAGCGCCTCGCCCGGGCCGACCGGCCGGTCAGCGACGGCGCCGGCGGCGACGGTGCCGACGACCCGCAGGCGCGCCGGGGCGTCCGGCCGGGCGGCGGTGGTGTCGGCGGCGCGCACCGCGTAGCCGTCCATGGCCGAGTTGGCGAACGGGGGCACGTCGCCGGCGGCGGTGACCGCCTCGGCGAGCACGCGGCCGAGCGCGGCGGCGAGGGGCACCGCGGTGGCGGGGAGGGGCGGGCAGCCGGCGACGACGCGGGCCTGCACCTCGTCGAGGGGGATCACGGGCGGCCCACGACCTCCGTGAGCCACGCGCGGAACTGCGGGCCCAGGTCGTCGCGTTCGAGGGCGAGCTCGACGACGGCCTTGAGGTACTCGAGCTTGTTGCCGGTGTCGAAGCGGCCCTCCTCGAACACCCAGCCGTAGAGGGCGCCGGCATCGGCCTGCACCTTCAGGGCGTCGGTCAGCTGGATCTCCCCGCCCTTGCCCGGCGCCGTCTTGTCGACGATCGGGAAGATGTCGGGGGTGAGCACGTAGCGGCCCATGACCGCCAGGTCGGACGGGGCGTCGGCGGGGTCGGGCTTCTCGACGATGTCGGTGAGGCGCACCACCCGGCCGTCGACCTCCTCGACCGCCGCGCAGCCGTAGCTGGCCACGTCGGCGGCGGGCACCCGCTTGAGGGCGATGACCGATCCCCCGTGGCGGTCGTGCGCCTCGATGAGGCCGGGCAGGACGCCGGCGCGCGGGTGCATGATGTCGTCACCGAGCAGCACGGCGAAGCTGTGGTCGCCGACGTGCTGGGCGGCGACGCCCACGGCGTGACCGAGGCCGAGCGGCTCGCCCTGGCGGACGTAGTGCAGCTGCACCATGTCGGAGATGGCCCGCACCATGGCCAGGTCGTCGGTCTTGCCCTTGGCCTCCAGGAGCGCCTCGAGCTCCGGCGTGCGGTCGAAGTGGTCTTCCAGTGCCCGCTTCGAGCGCCCGGTGACCATGAGCACGTCGGTGAGCCCGGCGTCGACGGCCTCCTCCACGACGTACTGGATGGCCGGCTTGTCGACCAGCGGCAGCATCTCCTTCGGGGAGGCCTTCGTGGCCGGCAAGAAGCGCGTGCCGAGTCCGGCGGCGGGGATGACGGCCTTGGTGACCGGGCGGGGCATGCCCCCTCTCTACCCCCCCGGCCCGCCCCACGCCGGTACACTTGGCACTCGCTGGTCGAGAGTGCCAAACCTTGGGAGACGTCGGATGCCCACCTACGAGTACGCCTGCCGTGAGTGCGGTCGCCACCTGGAGGTGGTGCAGTCGTTCGCCGACGAGCCGCTGACCGTGTGCCCGAGCTGCGACGGCCCGCTGCGCAAGGTGTTCGGCACCATCGGCATCGCGTTCAAGGGCAGTGGCTTCTACAAGACCGACAGCCGCGGGTCGAGCTCGTCGAAGACCTCGTCGTCGGCGCCGTCGTCCGAGGGCTCGGCCGCCAGCGCGGCGCCGTCGACGTCGGGTGACAGCGGCTCGACGGGTTCCGCCGCCGCCGCCGCCGCCTCCGGCTCGGGCTCGGGCTCCGGTCCGGGCTCGTCGAGCACCCCCAGCGCCGCCGCTTCCTGATGGACGGCGCCGAGATCGCCGTCATCGGCGGCTCGGGCTTCTACTCGCTGTTCGACACCGCCGACGAGGTGGAGGTCGACACGCCCTATGGCGCGCCGTCGGGGCCGGTCACCGTCGGCGAGGTGGCCGGCCGGCGGGTGGCGTTCCTGCCCCGCCACGGCAGCGGCCACAGCGTGCCGCCGCACGCCATCAACGCCCGCGCCAACCTGTGGGCGCTCCGGTCGCTCGGCGTGCGCCGGGTGGTCGGTCCGTGCGCGGTCGGGTCGCTGCGCCCCGACCTGCACCCCGGCGACGTGGTCGTGCTCGACCAGCTCGTCGACCGGACGTGGGGCCGCGACGACACGTACCTGCACGGGCCCGAGGTGGGTCACGTCAGCTTCGCCGAGCCCTACTGCCCCGAGCTGTCGGCGGCGCTCACCGGCGCCGGCCCGCCTCCGGGCTCCCGGCTGGTCGCCGGCGGCACCGTGGTGGTCATCCAGGGGCCGCGCTTCTCGACGCGGGCCGAGTCGCGCTGGTTCCGCTCGCAGGGGTGGGACGTGGTCAACATGACCCAGTACCCGGAGGCCTACCTGGCCCGTGAGCTGGGCCTCTGCTACGCCGGCCTGGCGCTGGTCACCGACCACGACAGCGGGGTGGAGGACGCGGAGACCGGCACCGTCGGCGAGCCGGTGACCATGGGCGCGGTGCTGGCCGTGCTCGCCGCCAACGTGGTCGCCACCCGGGAGCTGCTGGGCCGGGCGCTGCCCCTCGTGCCGGACAGCGCGGCGTGCGGGTGCGCCGCGCTCGGATCCCCGCTGCTGCGCCGGTGAACGACCTGCGCTGCTCACCGCAGCTGCGCGCCGAGGGCGCCGACCCGGTCGGCACGGCGGGCAGCTACGCCGGCTTCGCGCTGGTGGGCGCGCCCCTCCCCTGGGCCGCCGACGTCGCCGAGGTGCTCCCCGACGTAGCCGCGGTGCTGGCGGGCACCGGCGTGCGCCTCCAGGCGGTCGTGCCCGAGGGTGACGACGGCGACAGCGTGCTCCACCGCCGCCCCGACGGCCCCTTCGCCGGCTACGTGCGGTCGGTCGGGGCCCTCGACGCGCTGCTCGCCGCCCAGGTGGGGGAAGGGCGCCGGGCGGGGCGGGACGTGCTGGTGTGCACCCACGGGCGGCGCGACCGCTGCTGCGGGTCGTTCGGCACCGAGCTGTGGCAGGACCTCGCCCGGGACGGCGGCCCGGGTGACGACGTGACCCTGTGGCGCACCAGCCACACCGGCGGTCACCGCTTCGCCCCGACCGTCGTAGTCCTGCCGGAGGGCACGGCCTGGGGCTGGTGCGACGCCGAGGTGGTGCGCCGGGTGCTCGACCGGAGCGGCCCCATCGAGGCGGTGCTCCCCCACTACCGCGGCTGCACCGGCCTGCCCGGCCCGCCGCTGCAGGCCGTCGAGCGGGCCGTGCTCGCCGAGGTGGGCTGGCCGCTGCTCGACACCTGGCGCGACGGCACCGACCTCGGCGGCGGACGGTGGCGGCTGGCGACGGGCCTCGGCACCTGGGAGGCCACCGTGGCGCGCGGGCGGCGCTGGCCGGTGCCCGCGTGCGGCGTCGCCCTCGCCGACCTGGCGGCCGGGGGTGCCGACGGGGATGGCGGCGGCGGCGGCGGCAAGGCCGACGTCGAGCTGCTCGTCGAGCGCCTCGAGCGCGTCGCCTAAGCCGTCGAGCCCAGCACTGCGGCCACCGCGCCGGGCGCGTCGGACGGCGCCAGCAGCGGCGCCCACCGCCCCCCGCCGGCGCCGGCCAGGCGCCGGGAGGCCTCCACGGCGTCGTCGGCGCCGGAGACGGCCAGCACGTGCACCACGGCGCCCGCACCGGCGGCGGCCGCCGCCACCGGGAGGGGGTCGTCACCTTCGTTGGCCAACCCGTCGGTCAGCACCAGCACCTCGCGCCGGGCGGCGCGGGCCAGGCCGGCCTGGGCGAGCGCGGCCCGCAGGCCCCGGGCCAGGTCGGTGACGTCGCCGCCGCGCAGGTCGAAGAGGCGGTCGAGCACCCCCACCGGCGGGGTGGTCGCCCCGACGTGGCGGAGCACGAGCGCCTTCGACCAGAAGGCGATCACCGCCAGCTCGTCGTCGGGCCGCAGCCGTCCCGCCAGGGCGGCGGCGGTGGTCACCGCGGTGGCCAGCGGTCGGCCGGTGACCGACCCGGAGGCGTCGACGAGCAGCACGTAGGCCGCCGCCGGCCGCCGCCACGCCTGCCAGCGCAACTCGTCGGGGCCGGCGTCACCGCCGGCGTCGGCCACCCGCGCCACGGTGGCGTCGAGGTCGAGGTCGATGCCGTGACGCTGGTCGCGCACGACGCGCGCCGCTCCGCTGCGGGTCCCGGCGTCCCCGTGGCGGGGCGGGGGCACGAGGAGCCGGGCGGCCACCGCCCGGGCGGCGGCCCGCAGCGCCGGGTCGGTGGCGCGGGCGAGGTCGGCGAGCAGCGACGCCGCCTCGTCGGGGTCGTCGTCGGCGAGGGAGCCGAGGGCGTCCTCGTCGAGCTGCCCGACGTCGGGCGACACCTGCTCGAGGCGCGGGTGGTCGCGGGCGAGCTGCCGGCGGGAGGTGGTGCGCGACGCCTGGTCGGCGAGGAGCTGCTCGACCTCCGCCGGGTTGGTCACGACCCGGGGGTCGCCCCCGCCGGGATCGGGCCCGTGGCCCGGGCCTGGGGGGGTGCGGCCGGTGTCGTCCCCGGGCCCACCCCCGTCGCTTTTCCCTCGGGCTCGTCGGCCACGCTGGCCCAGATCTCACGGACGACGTCCTCCGCGCTACGGGCCCCGCCCTCCCGGAGCGTCACCCGACCCGACAGGGCGACCAGGGCGGCGTCGAGGCCGACCTCGCCCGGGTCGTCGCGCAGCTCGGCGAGCTGCCCGGCGACGGCCACCAGGTCGATCGCCCCCCGCACCGACGAGCCGATGCGCAGGTCCCCGTGGCTGCGGGTGGCCCGCACCGCCCGCACCGCCCGCCGCACCAGGGCGGGGTCACCGGGGCTGTGCCGCCCGACGATGGCGACTTCCTCCGCCTCGTCCTGGTAGCCGACTGCGACGCGGCACGAGCGGTCGTACAGCGCCGGGGTGATGCGCCCGGTGCCCACCGCGTCGTAGGGGTTCATGGCGGCCACCATCCGGAAGGTGGCGGCGGCGGCGAAGTGCCCGGCCCGGGGCACCTGGATCGACCGCTCGGAGAGCACCCCGAGCAGCACGTTGAGGGTCTCCTCGGGCACCCGGTTGAGCTCCTCGACGTAGAGGATGCCGCCGGTCGTCATGGCCTCGAGCAGCGGGCCCAGCACGAAGTTGTCGGGTCGGTAGCCCTCCGAGAGGATGCGCGACGGGTCGTGGTGGCCGATCAGCCGGGCCGGGCTGAGCTCGGCGTTGCCCTCCACCAGCACCAGCGGGACGCCGGCCCCGCCGGCCAGGGCACGCAGCAGCGTGGTCTTGCCGGTGCCGGGCGGCCCCTCGAGCAGCACGCTGCGCCCGGCGGCGAGGGCGGCGGCGACCACTTCGATGTCGCGCCGGCGCCCCACCAGCGCGGCGCGCGCCGCCTCGGCCATGCCCGTCACGGGCAGCGTTTGCATCCGCGGCAGCCTACGGTCTCGGTCGTGGAGCTGCCGCCCGAGGAGGCCGAGCTGGTCGAGGTGGTGCGCCGATGGGTCGACCGCGAGGTCCGGCCCGTCGCCCGCCGCCTCGAGCACGCCGACGAGTACCCCGCCGACCTGATCGACGCCATGAAGGCCATGGGCGTCTACGGCCTGTGCGTGCCCGCCGAGCACGGCGGCACGCCGGTGTCGACCCCCTGCTTCGTCGCCGTCACCGAGCAGCTGGCCCGGGGCTGGATGAGCCTGGCCGGCGCCATGGGCGGCCACAGCGTGGTGGCCACGCTGCTCACCCGCCACGGAACCCCGGAACAGCGGCAGCGGTGGCTGCCGCGCCTCGCCTCGGGCGCCGTGCGGGCCACCATGGCCCTCACCGAGCCCGGCGGCGGCTCCGACCTGCAGGCCATGCGCAGCGTCGCCCCCTTCGACGCCGCCGCCGGCGCCTACGTGCTGCGCGGCTCGAAGACCTGGATCACCAACGCCCGCCGGGCCGGGGTGATCGCCGTGCTGTGCCGCACCGACCCCGACGCCACGCCGACCCACGCCGGGTTCTCGGTGCTGCTGGTGGAGCAGGGCGCCCCCGGGCTCACCGTCGGCGCCGACCTCGGCAAGCTCGGCTACCGGGGCGTCGAGAGCTGCGAGCTGGCCTTCGACGGCGTCGCCGTCGGCCCCGACGGCGTGCTCGGCGGCGCCCCGGGCCGCGGGTGGGCGCAGATGATGGGCGGCCTCGAGATCGGCCGCCTGCAGGTCGCCGCCCGCGCCCTCGGCGTCGGTCGGGCCGCCTTCGACGACGCCCTCGCCTACGCCCAGGCCCGCGAGTCGTTCGGCGTGCCCATCTGGGAGCACCAGCAGGTCGGCGCCCGCCTGGCCGACATGGCCACCTCGTTGACCGCCGCCCGTCAGCTGGTGGCCCACGCCGCCCGCCGCTACGACGAGGCGGCCGCGGGCGGCCGGCGGGCCGACATGGAGGCGGGCATGGCCAAGCTGTTCGCGTCCGAGGTGGCCATGGAGGTGGCCCTCGGGGCGGTGCGCATCCACGGCGGGCACGGCTACTCGACCGACCTCGACGTGGAGCGCTACCTGCGCGACGCGCCGCTCATGATCGTGGGTGAGGGCACCAACGAGATCCAGCGGACGGTGATCGCCCGCCAGCTCGTCGCTCGCGGGGGGCTGCCCGAGTAGGTGCTCGCCCGGCGTCAGGCGGCGGGGCCACCGGCGGTCAGGCGCGGCGACCGGCGGTCAGGCGCCGAGGCCCACCGGGCAGGAGACGCCGGTGCCGCCGAGGCCGCAGTAGCCGCCGGGGTTCTTGGCCAGGTACTGCTGGTGGTAGCCCTCGGCGTAGAAGAAGGGGCCGCCCTCGGCCAGCTCGGTGGTGACGGTGCCGTAGCCGGCGGCGGTCAGCCGCTCCTGGAAGGCGTCGCGCGACAGCTTTGCGGTGGCCAGCTGCTCGGGGGTGCCGTAGATCGTCGAGCGGTACTGGGTGCCCACGTCGTTGCCCTGGCGCATGCCCTGGGTCGGGTCGTGGCCCTCCCAGAACACCTTGAGCACGCCCTCGAGGGGCAGCGTCTCGGGGTCGAACACCACCAGCACCACCTCGGCGTGGCCCGTGCGGCCGCTGCAGACCTCCTCGTAGGTGGGGTTGGGCGTGTAACCGCCGGCGTAGCCGACCGCCGTGGTGAGCACGCCCTCGGTCTGCCAGAACAGCCGCTCCGCACCCCAGAAGCAGCCGAGGCCCACGACCAGGGTCTCGCTGCCCTCGCGGAACGGCGGCTTGATCGACGTGCCGTTGACGAAGTGGGTGTCGGAGCTGGGGATGGGCTCGTGCCGCCCGGGCAGCGCCCGGTCGGGGGTGACCATCTCGGCTTTGGCCCGGGAGAAGAACGCCATGGCCCAAGCGTACGGCCGGACCGGCGTTTCATTGCGGCCGGGCCTCCGCCGCGGCGACGTCGGCCGCCATCTCTGCGACGACCCGCGCACGGTCGTGGGTGAGGTCGAACCAGGTATAGTAGCGCACCGTCCAGCCGTCCCGACTGGCGGCGTTGGCCTTGCGGGCGTCGCGTCGCAGGGCCTCCGGCGAGCTGTGGTGCTCGACGCTCTGGCCCTCCCACGCCAGGCGCAGGTCGGGGCGGGCGAAGTCGAAGAAGCACCGTCGGCCGTCGACGTCGACGGGGTGCTCACGCACCAGGCCGGTGACCCCTGCGTCGGCGAACGCCCTCGCCATCGGGCTCTCGAGGTCGCTCGACTGCGGGCTGCCGCCGTAGCCGCCGGCTGCGAGCGCCCGCCGCAGGCGAGCAGCGCCGGGCCGGCCGTGCAGGTCGCCGCCGGCGCCCAGTCGCCGGGCCAGGCGGGTCGCCAGGCCCCGCCGGCCGCCGACCGCCCTGTCGAGCAACGACTCGAGCAGCCGATCGCCGACCGTCGTCGCGCAGTCGCACAGCGTGCGCTCGAGGGTCGTGCACGGCACCCCCTGGCGCAGGACCCGCGGCGCCGGCGTCGACAGGCGCACCACGTCGATGTCGCTGCGTGACCGACGGTCGGCCGGGGTGGCGACCGCGCGCCTGGCAGGCGCCCGGTCGAGGAGCGCCCACAGCCACGCTGCCGAGAGTCGGCACGAGACGGCACCCTCACCTGCCCAGAGCACGGCCACGAGCAGCGACTGCGTCGGCGTGGCGACCGCAGCGCGGTCGACGAGCACGCCAGGCAGCGGACGGCCCCACCGCCGCCCGGCGACCGCGGCGCGCACGGCGCCGTAGGAGAGCCCGCACGCGCGCGCCTGCTCCAACGTCAGGCACCCGTGCTGGCGCGCCATCCGGGAGGCGGCCCGCAGGTGCGGCGACGACGTGGGCTGGGACGACACGAGAGGCATCGTGCCGGCCCGGTGTGACGGCCCCGAACGTCGCCTGGCGCGGCCCCGAGGGTCGACGATTGGGGATCTGGTGTCGCTGGACGACACCAGATCCCCAGTCGTCGGGCCGACCGCCTCCCGAGGGCCACGGCGCGCCGTGCCAGACCTAGCGTCCCCCCGGTGAGCGAGGCAGGCGAGGCAGGCGAGGCAGGCGAGGAGGCCGGCGGGGGCGGCCCCCACCCCGGCGTGCCCGTCGCCGGCGGGGCCGACCCCGGCGGGGCCCACCCCGGCGTCCCTGACCTCCTCGGGCCGGACCTGCGCGTGCTGTTCTGCGGCATCAACCCCGGGTTGGTGTCGGCGGCGAAGGCGCAGCACTTCGCCCGGCCGGGGAACCGGTTCTGGAAGGTGCTGCACCTCGCCGGGTTCACCCCTGCGCTGCTGGGCCCCGACGATCAGGAGGCGCTGCCCGGCCTGGGCATCGGCATCACCAACCTGGTGGCGCGGCCGTCGGCGGCGGCGTCGGAGCTGCAGCGGGCCGAGCTGCGCGAGGGCGCCGGGCGGCTGGCGGCGATGGCCGCAGTCGTGCGGCCCGCCCACGTCGCCGTGCTCGGGGCGCTGGCCTACCGCAGCGCGTTCGCCCGGCCGGCGGCGACCGTCGGCCCGCAGCCCGATGACCTGGGCGGCGCCCGCCTCTGGGTGCTGCCGAACCCGAGCGGGCTGCAAGCCAGCTACCAGCTGCCGGAGATGGTCGAGCTCTACGGCCGGCTGGCGGCGGCCGCCGGCTACCCGGCGGCCGGTCCCTAGAGCTCTGCGTCGCCGGTCGGGCCCAGGTCGATCGGCTCGGCGGGGAGCCCGGCGGCCAGCACGGCAGGCAGCTGCTCGGGGAGCCACTCGGGGATGATGCGGCCGGGGGCGCGGGCGGCGACCGCGTCGAGGGGCCACCACCGGCCCTCGTGCATGGCGGCGGCCTCGATGCCCTC
>DASTHS010000121.1:0-14282 GCA_035718085.1 Acidimicrobiales bacterium
CGGCCTGCCGCCGGGCGTGTTCAACCTGGTGACCGGCTACGGGAACGAGGTCGGCGAGGCCATCGCCGCCCACCCGCTGGTCGACATGATCAGCTTCACCGGCTCCACGCGCGCCGGCAAGCGGGTCACCGAGGTGGCGGCCCAGACCGTCAAGCGGGTGGCGCTCGAGCTCGGCGGCAAGTCGCCCAACGTCATCCTCGAGGACGCCGACTTCTCCAAGGCCATCCCCGACGCCATCCAGCAGTGCTTCATCAACTCCGGTCAGACCTGCTCCGCCCTCACCCGGCTGCTGGTGCCCCGGTCGCGCCTGGCCGAGGCCGAGGAGCTGGCCAAGGCCACCGCTGAGGGCTACGCCATCGGCGACCCCTTCGCCGAGGGCACGCTGCTCGGCCCGGTCATCTCCGACGCCCAGCGCGAGCGGGTGACCGGCTACGTCCAGAAGGGCATCGACGAGGGGGCGAAGCTGCTCACCGGCGGCCCCGACCGCCCCGAACAGTTCGAGAAGGGCTACTACGTCAAGCCCACGGTGTTCTCCGAGGTGCGCAGCGACATGACCATCGCCCAGGAAGAGATCTTCGGGCCGGTGCTGGTCATCCTCCCCTTCGAGGACGAGGACGACGCGGTGCGCATCGCCAACGACAGCGACTACGGCCTCGCCGGCGGCGTGTGGGCGGGCGACACCGACCGGGCCAAGGCGGTGGCCCGCCGCATCCGCACCGGGCAGGTGGCCGTCAACGGCGGCGGGTTCAACCCCGTCGCCCCCTTCGGTGGCTACAAGCAGTCGGGCAACGGGCGCGAGCTCGGCAAGTTCGGCATCGAGGAGTTCCTCGAGATCAAGGCCATGCAGCTGCCGTAGCTGCCCCGCAAACGCAGACCGCCCCGCCGCTCCCGGGCGGGGCGGTGGCGCGCCCGGGGGCAGGATGTGGGCATGGCCCGGGCCCTGATCGTCGTCGACGTCGAGCGCGACTTCTGCGAGGGCGGCTCGCTGGCGGTGTCGGGTGGGGCGGCGACCGCAGCCGCCATCAGCGCCCACATCGAGCGGTCGTCCGGGCGCTACGCCCTGATCGTGGCGACGCGCGACTGGCACGTCGACCCGGGCGACCACTTCGCCGTCGAGCCCGACTTCGCCGCCACGTGGCCGGTGCACTGCGTCGCCGGCACCGCCGGAGCCGAGTGGCACCCCGACCTCCGGTTGCCCGACGCGACCGTGGTGGTGTCGAAAGGCGAGCGGGCCGCCGCCTACAGCGGGTTCGACGGCCGCGACGCCGCCGGCCGCACCCTCGACGAGGTGCTGCGCGCCGCGGGCATCGACGAGGTGGAGGTGTGCGGCATCGCCACCAGCTTCTGCGACCGCGCCACCGCCCTCGACGCGGCGCGGGCCGGCTACCGCACCCGGCTCCTGGTCGACCTGTGCGCCGACGTGGCCGGCGCCGACACGGCCGGCACCCTGCACGAGCTGCGGGCGGCGGGGGTGGAGGTGGCCTCGTGACCAGCCGGCGCCCTGCGGCTCAGCGGGCGTGGCGGGCGCGCAGCTCGTCCCAGCGGGCGGCGCCCACCCGGGCGAAGAGGGCCTCCGGTCCGCTGCCACCGGGCGCGGCGCCGGGCACGCCGGCGTCGGCGGCGAGGGCGCCGAGGGCTCGGTCGCAGGCGGCGGCCACCGGGTCGATGAGCACCAGCGGCAGGATGACCAGCCGGTAGCCCCACGCCCGCAGCTCGGCCAGGCCGACGTCGGGCGACCGCCCGCCGCCGACGGCGTTGAACAGGCACGGGCCCTGCACCAGCCGCGGCACCGCCTCGACCTCCTCGCGGGTGGCAGGCGCCTCCACGAAGGCCACGTCGGCCCCGGCGCGCAGGGCGGCGTTGGCCCGGCGCACGGCCTCGCCGAGGTCGGCGACGGCGCGGGCGTCGGTGCGGGCGATGACCACCAGGTCGGGGTCGGGCCGGGCCTCCACCGCCGCGGTGACCTTCGACAGCCACTCGTCGGCGGGGACGACCTGCTTCCCGGGCAGGTGGCCGCACCGCTTGGGCGACACCTGGTCTTCGATGTGCAGGGCGGCGACGCCGGCGGCGGCGTAGGCGCGCACCGTCCGGTGCACGTTGAGCTCGTTGCCGTAGCCGGTGTCGGCGTCAGCGATCACCGGCAGCCCCGACGCCTCCACCAGGCGGGCGGCGTTGGCCGCCATCTCGGTCATGGTGAGCAGCCCGTAGTCGGGAAGCCCGGCGGCCACCGAGGTGCCCGCCCCGGTCATGTAGACCGCCGGGAACCCGTGGTCGGCGACCATGGCGGCGGTCAACCCGTCGTAGGCGCCGGGGGCCACCACCGTGCCCTCGGCGAGGCGCCGGCGCAGCGTCGAGCCGGCGCTCACCGGAACCGGGCCCCGGTCCGGCCCGGCACGGGGGTGCGCCACGACCGGCCCCCCGGCGGCCGGCACAGCAGGCGGCGCACCGGCGCCCCGTCGTCGGTGGCGACGCGGACCGACCCGCGGGGCACCTCGGAGCCCTGGTCGTCCTCGGGCAGGGGCCAGTGACCCAGCGCGAGCTGGCGGCGGGCGCGGAGGTGGGCGTCGGGTCCGGGCGTGGTGGCCACGACGGAGGTCTAGCCGAGGTGAGGGGGCGGCGGCCACGGGTAGCGTTCCGGCGTGCTCACCCCCGGCACCCCGGCCCCGACCTTCGTGCTGCCCGACCAGAGCGGCGCGCCCGTCGACCTGGCCGACCTGCGGGGGCGCTGGGTGCTGCTGTGGTGGTACCCCCGCGCGTCGACCCCGGGCTGAACACTGCAGGGCCAGGGCCTGCGTGACAGGTCACCCGCGTTCGACGCCGCCGGCGTCACCATCCTCGGCGCCTCGTTCGACTCCGTCGACGACAACCGCGCCTTCGCCGACGCGCAGGGCTTCGGCTACCGGCTGCTGTCGGACCGTGACCACCGGGTCGGTGCCGCCTACGAGGTGCTACGGGACCCGTCGGAGGCGTACGCCGCATACCCGGACCGCGTCGCCTACCTGATCGACCCGACCGGCGTCATCCGGGTCAGCTACGAGGTGGCCGACGTGGTGGCCTTCGCCGACACCGTCCTGGCCAACGTGAAGGAGCTGCAGGCATGACGCAGGTGGGACGGCCGGTGCGCCCAGGCCAGCCGACCACGATCCCCATCGACGCCAACCCCGGTGACGAGGCCGGCGCGGCCGCCGAGCTGGCAGGCCGGGTCGCCGAGGTCTCCAAGGGGGCGGCGCGCGCCGCGGTGCTCGGGGTCAACGACGGGCTGGTCACCAACGTGTGCCTGATCCTGGCTGTCGCCGGCGCCTCCGCCTCCTCGGGGGCCGTGCGCCTGGCCGGGTTCGCCAGCCTGCTGGCCGGCGCGTTCTCCATGGCGGCGGGCGAGTGGGTGTCGGTGCGCAGCCAGGTGGAGCTCTACCGGAGTCTCATCGGCGCGCTGCACTCGCTGATCGCCCGCAACCCGCGGGTGGTGCTCGACGAGCTCACCGGCCGGCTCGAGGACGCCGGGTTCGGCCGGACCACCGCCCAACGGGCGGCCACCGAGCTCCCCCTCGACGAGGGGAAGTTCCTCCGCTTCGCCACCACGACGATCTTCGGGATCGACCAGGAGTCGCTCGGCTCGCCGCTCACCGCGGCGTCGACGTCGCTGCTGCTCTTCGCGGCCGGGGCGCTGGTCCCGCTGCTGCCGTGGTTCTTCCTGGGTGGCGCCGTCGCGGTCGCCGTGTCGGTGGCGGCGACCGCCGCGGCCAGCCTCGTCGTGGGTGCCTACGTGGCCCGCTCCAGCGACCGGCCGCTGTGGGCGGGGGCGGGCCGCCAGCTGCTGATCGTCGCCGCCGCCTCGGCGGTCACCTTCGGCATCGGCCACCTCTTCGGCGCCGCCGTGTCGTGACCCCCGCTGCCCCTGGCGGCTCCGGTCAGCGGCGGGGGCGGGCGCTGTACTCGTCGACGTAGCGCTGGCCCGACAGCGCGGCGATGGCGCCCATCAGGTCGTCGGTCAGGGCCCGCGCCCCTGCGACGGGGTCGAGCCGGCGGTAGCGGTCGAGGGCCATGGGCTCGCCCACCCGGACGGTGACCCGGTGCCCCGGGCGCACCACCAGCAGCGGGTCGGTGGCGTGCTGCACCCGGTCGGTGCCGATCAGCCCGACGGGCACGACGGGCGCCCCGGTGCGCAGCGCCAGGCGACCGACCCCGGTCTTGCCCCGGTGCAGCAGGCCGTCGCGGCTGCGGGTGCCCTCGGGGAAGATGCCGAACAGCTCGCCGGCGCCGAGCACCGCGGCGGCGACCTCGAGGGCGTGGGCCCCCGACGCGCTGTCCGAGCGGTCGACGGGGATGTTGCCGAGCAGCGTGAAGAGGTGCCGCGTGGCGAGCGACTCGACGTATTCGGCCTTGCCGATGAAGCGGGTCAGGCGTGGCAGCACGGCGAAGAGCACCGTGGAGTCGAACACCGACAGGTGGTTCGGGGCGATGATCGCCGCGCCGCGACGGGGGATGCGCTCGAGGCCGGTCACCTCGACGCGCTCGATGGCGCACAGCCACGCCAGCGTGGCCCGGCGGGTGACCTCGAACAGCGCCCGGTTGACCGGCGGCACCGGCGGGCCGCCGGCCACCCGCAGCTGGTCCGGTCCCACCACGGGCCGACTGTAGGCCGAGGGGCCGCCGGCCGGCCCTGCGGAGAGGTGCGTCCCGACGGCGGCGACACCGCTCGCCACCCGGGCGCGCGCCCCGGGGTGCTCGTAGGCTCGCCGCCCGTGAGGGCCGCCGCCGTGTTCGACCTCGACCGCACGCTGATCGCCGGGTCGGCCGTGCCCATCGCCCTGCGCCACCTCCACGCCGCCGGGCTGCCGGTGCCGACGCTGCCCGCCGAGGGGGCCCTCCAGGGGGTCGTCGGCCTGGTCGGCGACGCCCTCCCCGGGGCCACGGCCCTCCAGGTGCTCGCCGAGCCGACCGCGGGCTGGGCCACCGTCGACGTCGAGGAGGCCGCCCGCCACCTCGCCGAGGAGGTGGCGACCCGCCTGCACCCCTTCGTCGGCGGGGTGCTCGACGAGCACCGGCGCGCCGGGCGGCTCGTGGTGCTCGCCTGCGCGCTGGGGGCGCCCTTGGCTCGCGCCATCGGCGAGCGGATCGGGGCCGACGACATCGTCGCCACCGAGTGGGAGGTCGCCGACGGCCGCACCACCGGCCGGCGCCTCGGGCCCCGGATCGCGGGCCGGGCCAAGCGGGCCGAGGTCGCGGCATGGGCCGGGCGGGCCGGCGTCGACCTCACCGGCAGCTGGGTCTACGCCTCCAGCCACCGCGACACCGGCCTGCTGGGCCTGGCCGGCCACCCCGTGGTGGTCAACCCGGACCCCCGGCTGGCGGCGACGGCGGTGCTGCGCCGGTGGCCGATGCGCTGGCTCGACAAGCCCGAGGGGGTGGTGAAGGTCGCCGGCCGCGAGGTGCAGGACTGGGTGCGGCCGCTCAGCGCGCCGGCCCTGGATCCCTTCGCCCACGTGGTGCTCGAGGGCGTCGAACGGGTGCCGCCGGCCGGCGGTGCCGTGCTGGTCTTCAACCACCGCTCGTACTACGACGCCACCGCCGTCGCCTACCTCATCGCGGCGTCGGGCCGCAGGGCCCGCTTCCTCGGGAAGAAGGAGGTCTTCGACGTCCCCGTCGCCGGCTCGGTCGGCAAGGCCCTCGGCGGCATCCGGGTCGACCGGGGCACCGGCTCCGACGAGCCGCTCGACCGTGCCGTCGCCGCGCTCGTCGGCGGTGACCTCATCGCCATGGCGCCGCAGGGCACCATCCCGCGCGGTCCGGCGTTCTTCGAGCCCGAGCTGCAGGGCCGGTGGGGCGCGGCCCGCCTGGCCATCGCCACCGGGGTGCCGGTGGTGCCCGTCGGCCTGTGGGGCACCGAGCAGGTGTGGCCGCGCTCGGCCCGGGTGCCACGACCGGTGCGCCCCGGCGGGGTGCGCCCAACCGTGCGGGTGCACGTCGGCGAGCCGTTCCGCGTCGGGGGCGACGACCCCGACGTCGCCACCAAGGAGATCATGCACCGCATCACCGCCCTGCTGCCCGCCGAGGCGCAGCGGCGGCGCACCCCCACCGCCGAGGAGCTGCGCGCCACCTACCCGCCCGGCTACCGCGGCGACCCGGCGGCCGAGCGCGCCCGCCGGCCCGGTCGCGACACCTGACCCCGCCCGGCCGACCACCACGACCACGACCACCAGCCGAGGAGCCACCATGGCCGACGCCGCCGCACCCAAGGGGTCGCTGGAACGCCAGCGCGAACACGGGTTCGCCCGCCGCATGAGCGACCAGGAGGCGCTCATGTGGAACATCGAGAAGGACCCGTGGCTGAACCCGAACGGCGCCGCCCTGACCATCCTCGACCGGCCGATCGACGTCGAGCGGATGCGGGCGCGGGTGCGCTACGGCCTGTCGCGCCTGCCCCGCCTGCGCGAGCGGGTGGTGCCCGGCCTCGGCCGCCTGAGCCCGCCGGTGTGGGCCACCGACCGGGAGTTCGACCTCGACTACCACGTGCGCCACGTGGCGTTGCCGGCGCCCGGCTCGATGCGCCAGCTGCTCGACCTGGTGACGCGGCTCTACGAGGAGCCCTACGACCGCACCCGCCCCCTCTGGCTGTTCTACGCCATCGAGGGGCTCGAGGGCGGCCGCGGAGCCCTGCTCTCCAAGCAGCACCACGCCGTCGCCGACGGCATCGGTGCCCTGCGGATGGCCGAGGTCTACACCGATGTCGAGCGTGACGTGCCCCCGCCGCCGGAGGTCGACCTCGAGCGCATCCTGGCCGAAGCCGTCGAAGCCGAACGCGACGAGCTGCTCGAGGCCGGCGCCGACATGAGCTCGTCGATCGTCGACACCGCCACCCGCACCTTCACCTACAACCTGCGCCGCCAGGGGGGCATCGCCGTGCGCGCCGCGACCAGCGTCGGGGGGGCCGCCCTCGACCCGGTCAGGACCGTCGGCGGCCTGGTCGGTTCGGTGCGCTCCACGCTCGACACGGTGGGCGGGGGCCGCACCGTCGACGCCACTGCGCCCCTGTGGCAGGCCCGGTCGCGCCGCCGCCACCTGGAGGTGCTGTCGTTGCCCCTCGACGCCGTGCGGATGGCGGCCAAGGCCCTGGGCGGCTCGGTGAACGACCTCTACGTCACCGGGGCGGCCATGGCCACCATCGCCTACCACGAGCAGCGCGCCGCCCCGATCGAGGCGTTCACCCTCAGCTTCGTGGTCAGCACCCGCACCGACAAGGCCGTCGGCGGCAACAGCTTCACCCCCGTGCCGGTGCAGGTGCTCGTCGGGGGGCCATCCGGTCCCGCCGAGCGCTTCCGGCAGGTCCGCGACCTCATGGCCGAACGGCGCGAGCGGGTGGGCGGCGGCCGGGGCGCGCTGGCCGCCATCTCCGGCCTGGCCAACCTCCTGCCCACCAGCGTGACCACCCGGGTGGCCCGCCAGCAGGCGGGGCGCATCGACCTGGCCACGTCGAACCTGCGCGGCGCACCCTTCCCCACCTACATCGCGGGCGGCGAGGTGCTCCACGGCTACCCCCTGGGGCCGGTGTCGGGCACCGCGGGCAACATCACGACGATCAGCCAGAACGGCAAGCTCGACATCGGTCTGCTGGTCGACCCGGCCGCGATCGGCGACCCCGCCGGCTTCGCCGCCGACCTGGGGCACGCGTACGACCAGCTCCTCGAGGCCGGGGGGCGCTTCCCGTTGACCCGGCGGCCGCCGGGACCACGGGAGTAGGTTCCCGGCGATGGCAGACCAGGTGCTCCTCGAGCGCTCCGGGCCGGTGGCGGTCATCACGCTCAACCGACCGGAGCGGCTCAACACCATCAGTGCGACCATGCTCGACCAGCTCAGCGCGGCGCTGCTCGAGGCCGACCACGACCAGTCGGTGCGCGCCGTCGTGCTGACCGGGGCGGGACGGGCGTTCTGCGCGGGGCTCGACCTCGACGAGCAGACGGCGGGCAACGGCATCGGCGACGCCACGCTGCCCCGCCCAGGCGAGTTCTCGTTGCGCGACGCGCCGCCCGTGGTGCTCCACGAGATCGACGTGCCGACGATCTGCGCGCTCAACGGCGGGGCCGCCGGCTACGGGATGGACCTGGCCCTCGGCTGCGACATCCGGCTGGCCGCCGAGGGCGCCAAGCTGGCGCCCGCGTTCACCAAGCGCGGCGTGCTGCCCGAGTCTGGCGGCACCTGGCTGCTGCCGCGCCTGGTGGGCGCCTCGAAGGCGGCGGAGATCTTCTTCACCGGAGAGACCCTCGAAGCGGGGAAGCTGCTGGAGCTCGGGCTCGTCAGCTCGTTGCACCCGGCCGACACGCTGCTGGAGGAGGCGCTGGCGCTCGGCGGCCGCATCGCCGCCAACGCCCCCCTCGCGGTGCGGGCGGCCAAGCGCATGCTGCGCCACGGCGCCGAGGAGCCCTTCGCCGGCCACGTGCAGCGGGTGTTCCTGACCCTGCTGCCCCTGTTCCGCACCGCCGACTTCCGTGAGGGCATGACCTCCTTCCTCGAGAAGCGCCCCGCCACCTTCGAGGGCCGGTAGTGGCCGCCGCCGACGTGACCGTCGAAGGCCGGGTCGCCGCCGGATGGGAGCCGGTGCGCGAGGCGTTCGCCGCCAACTTCGCCGAGCGGGGCGACGTCGGTGCCGCCTGCGCCGTCTACCTGGACGGCTCGCCGGTCGTCGACCTGTGGGGCGGCGTGGCAGACGGGCGCGCCGGGCGCGACTGGTCGGCCGACACCATGGCGCTCGTCTACTCCACGACCAAGGGGCTGACCGCCGTCGTCGCCCACATGCTGGCCGCCGCCGGGGCCGTCGACCTCGACGCCCCCGTCTGCGACCTCTGGCCCGAGTACTCGGCGGGGGGCAAGGGCGCGACCACGCTGCGCCACATGCTCGCCCACCGGGCCGGCCTGCCGACCTTCGAGCCGGCGCTGGCCAGCGACCAGGCCCTGGCGTGGCGACCGGCCGTGGAGGCGCTGGCCCGGCAGGCGCCGCGCTGGGAGCCCGGCAGCCGTCACGGCTACCACGCCGTCACCTACGGCTGGCTGGTCGGCGAGGTGCTGCGCCGGGCCACCGGGTCGACCGTCGGGCAGCTCCTCGCCGAGCACGTGGGCGGCCCCCTGGGCGCTGATTGCTTCATCGGCCTGCCCGAGCACGAGGAACCCCGCGTCGCCCGCCTGCTCGCCGCCCCCGCCCCCGCCGTGCCCGGCGCCGCCGACCTGGCCGAGCTCCCCCCCGGCGCCCTCGACCGCCTCGCCGCCTATGCCGACCCGGCGTCGCTGACCATGCGGGCGCTCAACCCGACGACGCCGCCGTTCAACTTCAACAGCCGGGAGGTGCACGCCGCCGAACTGCCGGCCGCGAACGGCGTCGCCACCGCCCGGTCGCTGGCCCGGGTCTACGCCGCCACCATCGGCGCGGTCGACGGCGTGCGGCTGCTCGACGCCGCCACCCTCGCCGACGCCACCGCGGAGCAGTCGGCCGGCCCCGACGCCGTGCTGCTGGTGCCCACCCGGTTCGGGTCGGGCTTCCAGCTGGCATCGGAGTTCTCGCCGCTGCTCGGGCCGGCCTCGTTCGGCCACTCGGGTGCCGGGGGCTCACTGGCCTTCGCCGATCCCGACGCCGGGGTCGGCTTCGCCTACGTGATGAACCAGATGCAGCAGAACCTCTCGGGCGACCCCCGCACCGCCGCCCTCATCGGCGCCGTGCGGGCCTGCCTGGCCTAGCGGCCGGCGGCGGCCACGACCGCATCGGGGGCGGAGTCGAGCAGGTCGACCGGGCGGGCGCCGGCGAGGGCGGCCGACGGCTCGACCAGCCACGCCACCAGCTCCCAGCCCGACCGGCCGGTGCCGAGGAGGCGGGCGACGACCGGCCGGGGGCGGCCGTCGGCGCCGAAGGTGAACGCCGGGTAGTGGTCGAGCCCGGCGACGGGGACGGCGAGCAGCTTGCCCTGGGCGGCCCACCGCCGCACCACGGCGGTGGGCGAGTGCCCACGCGACCCGATGCGTCGACCGGCCTCGGCCGCCGACCACACGCCGAACTCGGCGGCCACCCGGGCGCGCACCTCGGCGTCGTCGGCGGCTGGCATGCCTCCAGGATGGCGGGGATCCCGGCCCGGTGCGACGACCCCTGGCACCCGCCGGCGACCCGTGGGATGCTGCGACGGTGATCACCACCGCCGAACGGGTGCCGCTGGCCGAGTTCGAGGGGGCCACCGGCTGGCACCTGCGGCCCGAGGGCGCCTGCCAGGGGGAGATCTGCGTGCCCCTCCCGGCGGGGGTGCACGACGGTGCCACCATCGATGTGGCCGCCGCCGCCGAGCGGCTGCGCATGCCCGTGGTGCACGACGCCGTCCGAGGGCTGACGGCGATCGGCCCGGCGGGGGTCGGCGGCCACCGGCTCGAGACCGCCGTGGCACCCGACCTCGTGCTGCCCGACCTCGACGGCGCGCTGTTCGACCTGGCGTGGCTGCGGGGCCAGAAGGTGCTGATCGTCTCGTGGGCGCCCTACTGAGGCTGCGCCCGTGACCTGCCCGTGTGGCAGGCGCTGCGCGAAGAGCTGCACCCTCAGGGTCTCGAGGTGGTGACCGTCGGCATCGACGCGGCCGGCGCCGAGGCGTGCCGGCCCTTCATCGAGGCGGCGGCGCCGACGCACCCGTCGCTGGTCGACGCCACCCACCGGGTGGCGGCCGCCCTCGGCGTGGTCAACATCCCAAACGGGGTGTGGATCGACGAGCAGGGCTGCATCGTGCGGCCGGCAGAGCCGGCGCAACCTCGCGAGTCGGTGCCCGAGCGGCGCTACGAGCCCGTCGACGGGCTGCCGGACCGCATGAACGACATCCTCGCCGAGGCGGCGCGCATCCGGGTCGACACCCGCTACGTCGCCATGCTGCGCGACTGGGTCGGGCGCGGCGCCGACAGCCCCTTCGCGCTGACCCCCGACGAGGTCGTCGCCCGCTCCGGCCCGCGTGACGCCGCCGCCGCCGAGGGCCAAGCCCACTTCGAGCTGGGCGCCCACCTGTGGGCGTCGGGCGACCGGCCTGGCGCCGAGGAGCACTGGCGCGAGGCCCACCGCCGCTGCCCGGACAACATCGCCTACAAGCGCCAGGCCTGGTCGCTGGCCGTCGAGGGCACCGGCTTCGACCGGTTCTGGCAGGGGCCGGCCCCCGGGCACGAGGACGAGTGGCCCTACGACAGCGACTGGCTGAGCGAGGTGCGGGCCATGGGCGCCGAGCGCTACTACCCCCCGCTCGACGCCTGACCTCACCGGCTGGCCGGGCTGGCTCGGGCCCCGCACGATCCGCTGGCCGCGCGAGCCTGCAGAGGTGACCTGGACCCGACTCCGCCAAATCGCCCTCGTCGCCGCCGACCTCGACGCGGTGGTCGACCGTCTCGGCACCGTCCTCGGCCTCCGCGTCGCCCACCGCGACCCGGCGGTGGCCGCCTTCGGCCTGCGCAACGCCGTGCTGCCGCTCGGCACCCAGTTCGTCGAGGTGGTCTCGCCCACGCGGCCGGGCACCGCCGGTGGCCGGCAGCTCGAGCGGCTCGGCGGCGACGGGGGCTACATGGTCATCGGCCACGTCGGGCCGGCACCCGCCGACCACGAGGCGCTGCGGGCGCGGGTCGAACAGCTCGGCGTGCGCGTCGCCCTCGCCTCGACGGGCGACGACGGCTACCGGCTGCTGCAGCTGCACCCCGCCGACACGGGGGGTTCGTTCCTCGAGCTCGACTTCCAGCCCGGCGGCGACGACCCGACCGGCCCGTGGATGCCCGCCGGCCGCCACTGGCGCGACGCGGTGCGCACCGAGGTGGTGCACGCCATCACCGGCGTCGAGATCCGCGTCCGGGGGGCGGCGGAGGTCGCGGCGCGATGGGGGGCGGTCACCGGCTGCCCCGTCGTCGAGGGGGTGCTGACGCTCGACAACGCCACGGTCACCTTCGGCGAGGGCAGCGGCGGCCTGGTCGCCGTCGACTGCGCCGGCGGCCACGACGACGAGCAGGTGATCGGCGGCGTCACCTTCCGGGTGCGGGCCGGCGGCTGAGCCGCCGCCCGGGTACCGGCGACCGCTCCCCTAACCTGCGCCGGTGATGACCGGCGCCGAGAAGGTGGCCACCGACGTGGCGGCCGCCCTGCGTGACGCCGGGGTGGCCGACGTCGACGCCACCACCCGACGGCGTGGCGAGTACTCGTCGGACGCCTCGAACTACCGGGTCGTGCCCCAGGTGGTCGCCTTCCCCCGCCACGTCGACGAGGTGGGCGCCCTGCTGGCCGTCGCCCGCCAGGCCGGCGTGCCGGTCACCGCCCGCGGCGGCGGCACGTCGATCGCCGGGAACGCGGTCGGCACCGGCATCGTGGTCGACTTCTCCCGCCACCTGCACCGGGTGCGCTCGGTCGACCCCGACACCCGCACCGCCGAGGTCGAGCCCGGCGCCGTGCTCGACGCCGTCACCGCCGCCGCCGCACCCTTCGGCCTGCGCTTCGGCCCCGACCCGTCGACGCACTCGCGGGCGACGATCGGCGGCTCGATCGGCAACAACGCCTGCGGGTCGCGCGCCCTGCGCTACGGCCGCACCGCCGACAACGTCGAGGCGCTCGACGTCGTGCTGGCCTCGGGGGACGCCTTCGTCGCCCGCCGCACCGGCGGCGACCTCGCCGGCGCCGGTGGCCCGGTGGGCCCGCCGCTCGCCGCGCTGGTGGCCGCCAACGCCGAGCTCATCGGCGAGGAGTTCGGCCGGTTCGGTCGGCAGGTGTCGGGCTACTCCCTGGAGCACCTGCTGGCCGATCGGGGCGGTGACCTGGCCAGGTTCCTCGTCGGCACCGAGGGCACCCTGGCGGTGGTCACCGGCGCCCGGGTCCGCCTGGTCGAGACGCCGGCGGCAGTGGCCATGGCGGTGCTCGGCTACCCCGACATCGCCAGCGCCGCCGACGCCACCCCCCCGCTGCTGTCGCACCCGATCGTCGCCCTCGAGGGCATGGACGCCCGCCTCGTCGAGGTGGTGCGCGCCCGCCGCGGGGCCGCCGCCGTGCCCCCGCTGCCCGCCGGCGCCGGGTGGCTGCTGATCGAGACGGCGGGGGCCACCATCGGCGAAGCCGTCGCCGCCGCCGAGGCGGTGGCCGCCGGCTCGGGCTGCCTCGACTCGCTCGTGGTCACCGGCGCCGCCGCCCAAGCGATGTGGCGCATCCGGGAAGACGGCGCCGGCCTGGGTGGCCGCACCCCGGCCAACTCCCCGGCGTGGCCGGGCTGGGAGGACGCCGCCGTGCCCCCCGACCGCCTCGGGCCCTACCTGCGCGACTTCGAGCGGCTGCTCGGCGCCCACCGCCTCGACGGCCTGCTCTACGGCCACTTCGGCGACGGCTGCGTGCACGTGCGCATCGACTTCCCGCTGCACGACCGGCCCGGTGCGCTGCGGGCCTTCGTCGAGGAGGCCGCCGACCTGGTCGCCGGCTACGGCGGATCGATGTCGGGTGAGCACGGCGACGGCCGGGCCCGCAGCGAGGTGCTCGGGCGCATGTACTCCCCCGCCGCCCTCCGCCTCTTCGCCGACGTCAAGGCCATCTTCGACCCGGCCGGGCTGCTCAACCCCGGTGTGATCGTGGCGCCGGCGGCGGTCGACGCCGACCTGCGGCTGCCCGCCGCCCGCCCGCTCACCGACGGCCTGGCCTTCTCCTACCCCCACGACGCCGGAGACCTGTCGGCGGCGGTGCACCGCTGCGTCGGGGTCGGCAAGTGCCGCGCCGACACGACCGCGGCCGGCGGCGTCATGTGCCCGTCGTTCCTGGCCACCGGCGACGAGAAGGACTCGACCCGAGGAAGGGCCCGGACGCTCCAGGAGGCCGCCAACGGCCGCCTGGTCGGCGGTCTGCGCTCCGATGCCGTGCTCGAGTCGCTGGACCTGTGCCTGGCCTGCAAGGGCTGCTGGTCCGACTGCCCGACCGGGATCGACATGGCGACCTACAAGGCCGAGGTCCTCCACCAGCGCTACCGGCGACGGCTGCGCCCGGCCTCGCACTACTCCCTCGGCTGGCTGCCGGTCGCCGCCCGCATCGGCGCCCGGGCGCCGGGCGCGGTGAACCGGTTGCTGCGGGCCGGTCGCCTCGCCGACGTGGTGAAGCGGGCCGGCGGCATCGACCGCCGGCGGGCGCTGCCCGCCTTCGCGGCGCGGACCTTCCGCCAGTGGTTCGCCGGCCGATCTGCGCCCGACGCCGGCCGACCACGCGTGCTGCTGTGGGTCGACACCTTCACCGAGCACTTCAGCCCGGAGGTCGGCCGGGCGGCCGTGGCGGT
>DASTHS010000122.1:0-9044 GCA_035718085.1 Acidimicrobiales bacterium
TGGAGGCGGATCACCCGACCCATCTTGTAGGCAGGCAGCTGGCCCTCGTCGATGAACCGGTAGAGCGTGCGCAGGGTCACGCCGAGCTGTTCGCAGGCGTCCTTGGTCCCGAGCCAGCGGATCGTCTCGGCCATGGCCGCACCCTACATCGGCGCCGTTGCCAACTGCGTGCTCTTTCGGTACCTTTCATCACTGGAGCATTTCGGGCAGGTCGACACGAGGGGAGACAGCTGGCAGTGGCTGCGAGCCGGCAGGGCGAGTGGCGGCGGGCCAGCCGTGCGGGGCGGCCGTGACCACGGTCGGGCCCGAGGTGGCCACGGATCGGCGACCCACCGGCGCCGGCGGCCGCGCGACGAGCGCAGGGCGCGTCGGGCGGCGCCGACGAGCGCCTT
This sequence comes from Acidimicrobiales bacterium, assembly GCA_035718085.1. GTDB lineage: Bacteria > Actinomycetota > Acidimicrobiia > Acidimicrobiales > Palsa-688 > DASTHS01. The sequence continues at coordinate 393 of DASTHS010000122.1, forward strand.
CCGGCCGGGCGGTGGCCGGCGCGTTCCTGGTGGCCGCGGCCATGGTGGCGGTGGTGGCCGCCTGGCTGTCGGCGGGGGCGCCGGCGACCACCGCCTACGTGGTCGCCGCCCGCGACCTGCCCCCCGGCGCCCGCCTGGAACCGGAAGACCTGACGACCGAGGCGCTGTCACTGCCGGCCGGGGGCCTCGGCGGCCTCGCGTATCGCTCGCCGACGGGTCTCCTCGGGCGGGTGCTCGCCGCCCCGCTGCGCGCCGGCGCGCTGGTGCAGGCCGGCGACGTGGCCGTCGGGGGCGGGGCCGACGGCCTGCGGCCGGTGGTCGCCTCCGTGCCGAGCGGCGACGCCACCGTGCTGTCGGTCGGCGACCCGGTCGACGTCCTCGTGACCACCGGTGACGGGGCCGCCGCCCAGACCGACGTGGTGGTCACCGGCGCCCGGGTGCTCGCCCTCGACCGGGGTGCAAGCGGCCTGGCCGCCACCGACGCCACCGTCGAGGTCACCCTGGGCGTCTCTTCCCTGACCCAGGTCACCGCCGTCGTGCACGCGGCCCGCACCGGCGCCGTGTCGGTGGTCGTCGGCGCCCCCGGCGACCGGACCTCGTCGGCCGGGGGCGCCGCGCCGGGCGCAGGCACCGGCTCCGCCGGAGCTGGCGGCAGCGGCGACGCAGGCGCCGGTTCCGGCGCCAGCGGCACCGGCACCGGCACCGGCACCGGCCCTGGAGGCAGTGCGGGGGGCGGAGGATGACCGGCGAACGGTGGGTGCTGCTCGGGTTCGCCCGGCCGCGGGTGGCCTGGTTCGCCGAGGTGGCCCGCATGGCCACCACTGGCGTGCTCGGCGCCGAGTTCGTCAAGTGCCTCTCCGCCGACGACGCCCGCACCCGCCTGGCATCGGGCCGACCGCACTCGGCGCTGCTGGTCGACGTCGGCGCCCCGGGCTTCGACCGCGACCTGGTGGCCGCCGCCGCCACCGCCGGCACCGCCGTCCTGGCCGTGTCCGACGGCCGCCCGCTGCGCTGGTCACCCGCCGACCTCGGCGTGGCGGCGGTGCTGGCGCCCGACTTCGACGCCGCGACCCTCCTCGACGCCCTGCAGGCGGCCGCCCGACCCGTCGCCCGCGCCACCCTGCTGCCCCCGCTGGTCGACGACGCCGAACCGCTGCGCTGGCAGGGTCGGCTGGTGGCGGTGTGCGGCACCGGGGGGGCCGGAGCGTCGACCGTTGCGATCGCCCTGGCGCAGGCGGCCGCCGCCGACGTGCGCCACGGCGGCAGCGTGGTGCTCGCCGACCTTGCCCGCCGAGCCGACCAAGGCGTGCTGCACGACGCACCCGACGTCGGTCCGGGCCTGCAGGAGCTGGCCGAGGCCCACCGACTGGGCCGCCCCGGCCCGGGCGTGGTGCGGGCAATGACCTTCGAAGTGCCCGAGCGCAGCTACCGGTTGCTGCTCGGCCTCCGTCGGCCGGCGGCGTGGTCGACGCTGCGCCCACGGGCCGCGGACGCCGCCCTCGAGGGCGTGCGCCAGGCCTTCCAGGTCACCGTGGCCCAGGTCGACGCCGACGTCGAGGGTGAGGCAGACGGCGGGTCGATCGACGTCGAGGAACGCAACCACCTGGCGCGCCAGGTGGTCACCACCGCCGACGCCGTGGTGGTCGTGGGCAGGCCGGGGCTGTCGGGCACCGCCGCGCTCGGTCGGCTGCTCGACGACCTCGTGGCGGCCAAGGTCGACCCGGACCGGGTCGTGCCGGTGATCGTGCGCGCCCCCCGCTCACCACGCGCCCGCGCCGAGCTGGCCCGGGCCCTCGCAGTGGCATCGCCCGGCGCCAGCGCCGCCTCGTCGGGCGCCGGCGCCGGCGTGCGCCCTCCGGTCTGGGTCCCTGATCGCGACCCCGAAGCCGACCTCCGCGACGGCGCGCCGCTGCACGCACAGCTGGTGCGCCCCCTCGCGAGGGCGGTCGACGCTGTGCTCGACGCGCACGGCGACGCTCCCCCGCCGGCCCCCACGCCCGAGCGCGTCGCTCCCGGCAGCCTCGGCACCTGGGCCGGCGACCCCGCCTGACCCACCGGCCGTCGGGCCTACGCGCCCCTGGGGCAACCACCTCCGACTCCACCACGTTCGGCCCGAGCCCCGGTGCGGATCGCCAACCGGCGCCGGGCGCCGGGGGCACCGGGCCGGCAGGCCGGCGGCACCAGGAGTGACTCACATCGTCGGCGCCCCACCGCCCGTCGTGAGTCAGGCCCTCAGGAGCCACTCACAACGTCGCCGCGGGGCTGGCCGTTGTGAGTTGCGCACCGCCCCTCGGGCGCCCGGGATGGGGAACGCCCGACCGACCCGAGCCCCCCGACGGCGCCCCCCGACAGCGCCCCCCGACCCGCGCCGGGCCGCCCCGACCGACCAGAGCCGACCCGAGCCGACCCGAGCCGCCCAGAGCCGCCACGGCCGCCCGCCGCTCAGAACAGGGTCAGTCGCCCAGGGTCGAGGCCCCGCAGCTCGTCGTAGTCGACCTCCACGCAGGCGATGCCACGAGCCGAGGCCAGCACGGCGGCCTGCGGCTTGATGCGCTGAGCGGCGAAGATCCCCCGCACCGGGCGGAGGGTGCCGTCCCGGTCGAGGCGCTCGAGGTAGCGGGTCAGCTGCTCGACGCCGTCGATCTCGCCCCGCCGCTTGACCTCGACGGCCACGGCGCGCCCGTCGGCGTCGCGGCAGAGGAGGTCGACGGGACCGATGTCGGTGGGGTACTCGCGCCGCACCAGCGCCAGGCCGGTCTCGAGGGCTTCGGGCGTGGCGGCGAGGAGGGCCTGGAGGTGCGCCTCCACGCCGTCCTTCTGCAGCCCGGGCTCCGCCCCGAGGTCGTGGTCGACGTCGGCGTGGACGGCGTCGATGGTGATCGTCAGGGTCTCGCCCTTGGGGTTGGTGACCACCCACCGGTCGGCGGACTCGGCGAGGGTGCAGGGGCAGGTCATCCAGTTGAGCGGCTTGTAGGCGCGGTCGTCACTGTGGATGCTCACGGACCCGTCGGCCTTCACCATGAGCAACCGGGTGGCCCGCGGCAGGTGGGCGGTGAGGCGGCCCGCGTAGTCGACGGTGCAGGTGGCGATCACCAGGCGCATGGCCCGAGATGCTGGCAGACGCGCACGTCGCCCGGTGAGGGCTCAGCCGTCGAGGGCGGCGTCGGTCTTGACGATCAGCACGTCGCACACGGCGTGGTGGGCCACCCGGTTGGGCACCGAGCCGAGCAGGAACCGACGGGCCCCCGCCATCCCCTGGCTGCCCACCACGATGGCGTCGGCGTGGAGCCGCTCGGCCACGTCGAGCAGCGCATCCTCGGGGGCCACGTCCACTGCGACGGTGCGCACCTCGCCGACACCGGCGCGCTCGGCGACTTCCTTGGCGCCGTCGAGCACGAGCTGGGCGGCAGCGTCGGGGGTCACGGCCCACGCCACGTCGTCGGGCGCCTGGGTGCGCTGGGCGGTGACCTCGTCACCCGGAGCAGGCCGGTACGCCGAGACCACGACCAGCTTCGCTCCGGCGCAGGCGGCGAGGTCGGCCGCCCGGGCCACCGCCAGCGTCGCCGTCTTCGACCCGTCGGTGCCCACGACGATCGTGCGGTACATGGGCGCGCACAGTAGCCAAGGTGACAAGGGGGCGAATCCCCCGATCGGCCACGAAACCCGGGTTGACCCTGCAGCGCCGACACCTAGAGTCGCCGACGTGGGCGACGCAGGGGAAGCGATGGCTGCGGAAGACCTGAGGGCTGCGGGCGGCCCCGCAGGCGACGAGGTGTCGCCGGCCTATGCCGCCCAGGTCGGCGAGCGGCTCCGGGCGGTCCGCCGCCAGCAGCGCCTGTCGCTGCAGGCGGTGGAGGCCCGCACCGCGCGCGAGTTCCGGGCGTCCGCGCTCGGCGCCTACGAGCGTGGCGAGCGGGTGATCTCCGTGCCGAGGTTGCAGCGCCTGGCCGCCTTCTACCGGGTGCCGGTCGACCAGCTGCTGCCGCCGGCGCCGGGCAGCCCCGCCCCCCGACTGCCCGAGGACGCCGACGGGCTGTCCCGGCCCGGCAAGGTGCGCATCGACCTGGTGGCACTGGAGGGCATCCAGGGTCCCGAGCGGGCGCTGGTCGGCCGCTTCGTCGAGCTGATCCAGCTGCAGCGCCAAGACTTCAACGGCCGGCTCATCACCGTGCGCGACGACGACCTGCGGGCGCTGGCCTGCCTGCTCGACACCGCGCCCGAACACACCCGCACCCGTCTCGAGGAGCTCGGCCTGCGGGCCTGAGGGCACCCGCGTCCGGTACAGCTGGGGGGTGGCCTTCGGCGTCTACGTGCACGTGCCGTTCTGCGCGCACCGCTGCGACTACTGCGCGTTCGCCACCTGGACGGGCAAGGAGCCGCTGATCGGCCCCTACGTCGACGCCGTGGTCAGCGAGCTGCGGGGCGCCGAGCTGCCCCCTGCCACGTCGGTGTTCTTCGGTGGTGGCACGCCGTCGCTGCTGCCGGGGGCGTCGCTGGCCCGCATCCTCGACCACGTCGGGCGGGCCCCGGGGGCGGAGGTGACCGTCGAGTGCAACCCCGAGACCGTCGACGCCGGCCTGCTGGCCCACTACCGGCGGGCCGGGGTCACCCGCCTGTCGTTCGGGGTGCAGTCGATGCTGCCCCACGTGCTCGGCGCCCTCGGCCGGCGCCACGACCCCGCCGCCGTGCGCCGGGCGGTGGCCCTCGCCGGCGATGCCGGCTACGGCGAGCACTACAGCGTCGACCTCATCATGGGCGCGGCCGGCGAGACGGCCGGCGACTGGCGGGCCAGCCTCGACGCCGTGCTCGGTCTCGACCCCGCCCCGTCGCACGTGAGCGCGTACGGCCTGACGGTGGAGCCGGGGACGCCGCTGGCCGCCGACGCCGCCCGGCACCCCGACCCCGACGACCAAGCCGACAAGTACCTCTGCACCGACGAGGTCCTGGGTGCCGCCGGCCTCGAGTGGTACGAGATCAGCAACTGGGCCCGCCCCGGCCACGAGTGCCGCCACAACCAGCTGTACTGGGCGCAGCAGCCCTACCGGGGGGTCGGGTGCGCGGCGCACTCCATGGCCCCCGAGCCCGGCGGCGGCATCCGCAGGTGGTGGAACGTGCGGACCCCCGAGCGCTACATCCGCGCCGTGCAGGAGGGAGGGGCGGTGGAAGCGGCCGGGGAGCGCCTCGACGCCGCTACGGCTGCGGCCGAGGCCCTGCAGCTCGCCCTGCGCACCCGCGACGGCGTGCCGGTCGGTGCCCTGGCCGACGACCCGCTGCTCGACGGGCTGGTCGAGCGACGCGACGGGCGGGCGGTGCTCACCGGGCGCGGCCGCCTGCTCGCCAACGAGGTGGCCCTGCGGCTGGTGCCCGTCGACGGCTGAGCGGTGTCGGGGGTCAGAGGGTGCGGCGTCCGCGCCGGCCCGGGCGGGTCAGCACGAACTGCGCCACCATCATCACCAGCACGAGGGCGAAGCCGGCCAGTGAGATCTTCGCCAACCGGCCGTCGACGTGGGCCGACTGCACCTTGGTGGTGAACGGCAGCGTCACCGGGGTGGTGGGCAGCTTGCCGGCGATGCCGAAGAGGGTGGTCGTGGTGGCGCCGGGCGCCGACGTCGTCGCCGGGCCCCCAGGCCCGGTGACACCCCCCGGGACGGTCGTCGCCGGACGGCCGGACGGAGACCGCTTCACCACCGTCGAGGGTGGGGCGGTGGGCGCCGGGGCGGTGGTGGCCACCGCCCCCGTGGTGGCGGGGGCGGTGGTGGCCGCCGTGCTCGACGGGCGGGTCGGCACCGTGGTGGCCGGGACGGTGGTCGGCACGGTGGCCCGGGTGGTGGGGGGCTGGGTGGTGGGCGGCTGGGTGGTGGCCGACGGCGCGGGTGCGCTGGTGCTCGGCACGATCTGCGCGCCGGCGGGCGGGCCGGCCACGGTGGCCGCGCCGGCGGCCAGGCCGGCGGAGAGCAGCCCGGCCGCCGCGAGGGCGGCCACGCGGCGCGAGCGGCGGGGAGCGCGGAGCGGCACGACGGGAGTCTGCCCGCCCGGCGCGCTAGGCCCCGGTCAGGGCGGTGACGACGGAACCGGTGGCGGCGTAGATGCGCGCCCCGGCGCCGGAGAGTGCGGGGAAGGGCGTCTGCGCCGGCGGCAGCGTCGCCCTGGCGGTGACGGCGCCGGTGGCGGGGTCGACCTCGTCGACCTCGCCGCTGCGGGCCAGGTCGAAGACCTTTCCACCGGCGACCAGGGGGGTGCCGGGGCCGGGGGTCGCCAGCTGCCAGGCCGGCGTCAACGATCCGGTGCCGACGGTCAGGGCGCGCAGCCCGTTCCGGCACGGCACCACCACGGTGGTGCCGTCGACGGCCATGCCGCCGTACGCCCCGCTGCCGGCGCAGGCGGTGGCCACCGCCGCTTGGTGGCCCACGCCGCCGAGGTCGCCGCCGGCGAGCAGGTAGGCCACACCCTGCTTGCCGGCGGCCACCACCCGCCCGTCGGCGAGCACGGCCGGCGACGTGGAGCTGAGGTCGAGGTCGGCGGCCGACAGCTGCGCCCAGTCGGCCGGGGCGTAGAGGCCGGTGACGGTCGGGCCCGGCAGCGTGAGTGCGAGCACGGCGTTGGCGTCGTCGTAGACGCTGCGCGACGCGGCGTTGCCCGTGGTGACCAGCACGTGGCCGCCGGCGGCCGCCACCGGCCCGGGGGGCGACCAGATGCCGCCCTCGCGCGCCGCCGGGACCACGAAGGCCGTCGGGGCGCCCCCCGCCTCGGGCGCGGCGACCACTGCGCCCTTGTAGGGGCCGCAGTCGCCGTCGAGGCCGCCGTACGCGACCAGCACCGAGCCGCCGGCCACGAGCAGCGCGCCCCGCTGCTGCTCCACGGTGGGCGAGAGGCCGGGCGGGTCGACGACGCGGTCGCTGGTGAGCGCGCCGGTGCGCACGTCGAGGCCGACGAGGTGGTGGGCGGGGCCGCCGGCGGCCTGCTCGAAGGCCACCACCCAGAGGGTTCCCGTCGCCGGGTCGACCGCCGGGGTGGAGGTGATGCCGGAGGGGTCGATGTCGCCGCAGGGCAGGCTGGCACCGTCGACGGGGGTGGCCAGGTGACGGCTCCAGCGGACGGCGCCGGTGGCGGCGTCGAGCGCGGTCACGGTGTCGTGCTCGGTGGCGACGAGGACGGCGCCGTCGGCGACGAGGGGCTCGCCGTAGACGGCGCCGTCGACGTGGGCCGTCCACGCCGGCCGGAGCGCGCCGGCCGGCGGTGCGCCCCGGCTGAGCCCGGTGCGGGCGCCGTCGCCGCCGTAGGTCGGCCACGGCGCGTCGCCCGTCACCGGGGCGCCGGTGACCGTCGGGCCGGCACCGACCTCGGACGGGCCCGGCACCGACGGGGCCGTGGCGGACCCGCCAGCGGAGGTGCCGCCCGGAGAGACCGGACGGGTGGCCGTCGGAGGGCCGCTGCCGCAGCCCGCCAGCAGGCCGGCGGCGAGCAGCGCGGTGACCCCGGGGAGCGAGCGGAGGGCTGCGGGCACCGGGGCAGTCTCGGAGCCTGGCCGGGCTAGTGGGCGCGGCGGGCGATGGGTACCACATGCCCCATGGAGCACACCGGCACGATCCCCGTCGGCGGCATCGCCGATCCCGACCTGCGCGAGGTGGCGCTGCAGCCGGGCCCGGTGGCCAGCGTGCAGATGGCCGTCGACCCGGCCACCGAGCAGGCGGCCCAGAAAGACCTCGTGCGCTGGAGGGCTGTGCGCGAGCGCCTGGCCGGCGCCGGCGCCGCCACCCCTGCCCTCGACGCCCTCGAGGCGCTGGTGCCCGACGCCCACCAGCACGGCACCGCCCTGCTGGCGGTGGCGGGGGCCGACGGCGCTCGGCTCGTGCAGTACGCCGGCGCCGCGCCACGCCGGGAGCTGGCCCGCTGGTCGGCACTGGCCGACTTGGGCCCGTTCATCGAGCGACGCCAGGTCGAGCTGGCGCACCTGGTGGTCGTGGTCGAGCACACCGGCGCCGACGTCGTCGTCGACCGGGGCCACGGCCCGGTCGACATCGAACGGGCGGCGGGCGCCACCTCCGGCCCGGTGCACCGGGCGTCGGTGGGCGGCTGGAGCCAGCGGCACTTCGAGGAGCGGGTGAAGCACACCTGGGAGGAGCACGCCCAGGCCGCCGCAGACCGCATCGCCGAGCTCGCCCGCTCGGTGGGCGCCCGGGTGATCGTCGTCAGCGGCGACGCCCGCGCCATCACGCTGCTGCGCGGCGCGCTGCCCCCCGATGTCGCCGGCCTCGTCGAGGTCGCCGACGGCACTGCGTCGGCGGGTGGCCACGCCGCCGAGGCCGGCGTCGTGCACCGGCTGGTGCACACCGTCGCGGCGCGCGACACCGTGGCCGTGCTCGACGCCTGGCGCCAGCAGCTGGGCGAGCACGGCCGCGCCACCACCGGCGCCGGCGCCACCCTGGCGGCCCTGCGCGAGGGCAACGTCGAGGTGCTCCTCGTGCACGACGACGTCGACGACGAGCGCTTCGCCTTCTTCGGGCCGGCACCCGAGCACGCGTCGCTCGACCGCGAAGACCTCATCGCCATGGGCGTCGAGCCGCGGGAGGGCCGGCTGGTCGACGTGGCCATCCGCGCCGCCCTCGGCACCGGCGCCGCCGTCCGGGTGGTGCCCGGGCACGGCGGCCCCCT
>DASTHS010000123.1:0-3321 GCA_035718085.1 Acidimicrobiales bacterium
GCACCAGGCGAGCCGCCCGACGGCCCGCCGCCGCCAGGCGACCCGCGCCCCGGCCCGCCGTCAGCCCCCGGCCCACCGGCACCCGGCGGCCCACCGACCCGCTCCTCCAGCAGCACGACCCGGTCGACGTCGACCACGGCGGCGTAGCGGCCCAGCGCGGCGATGGCGGCCGCCTCCAGTTCCGCCCCCACGCCGTCGAGCAGGGTCACGTGCGGGACGTAGGGCCACGGTGACGGCCGGTCGAGCGGCGGGGCGGTCACCGCCTGCTGCAGGGCCCGCAGCGTGGGCAGGTCGCCACCGACCTGCAGGTGCAGCACCGGGTTGGCCGGGGCAAACGTCGCCGGCAGCCCGAGGCTCAGGCGCAGCGGTGCGGGAGCCGCCCCTGCCGCCGCCCGTAGCCGCTCCAGCGCCGCCGGCAGGTCGGCGGCGCGCAGGTTGATCGGGCGGACGAGCGTGACGTGGGGCGCGAGGCGCGCCAGATCGGTCGCCCCCAGGGCGCGCCGCAGGCCGTCGACCTCGTCGGCGACCGGCGGGTCGAGCAGCAGCGCCACCCCGACGCGCCGGCGCGCCACGCTGCGCCGCTCCGGCTAGTGCGCCGCCGTACCGCTGGTCGTGCCGGCAGGCAGGGCACCGGCCGCCTCGAGGCGGACCTGCGCCCGACGGACCGCCGCTTCGGCGGCGGCCGAGGCGGCCTCGTCACCGGCGGCGTCACGCTGGCGCTGCTCGGCGGCAGCCAGCTCGGCCCGGGCGGCGTCGACGTCGATGTCGTCGGCGAGGGCGGCGTCGGCGGCGAGGATGCTCACCTGGTTGTCCCGCACCTCGACGAAACCGCCACCGAGGGCGATCCGCGTCTCGTTGCCGCCCTCGGCGATGACCCGCGTGACGCACGAATCCAGGGCGGCGAGCAGGGGCACGTGGTCGGCGAGGAAGGCGATCTCGCCGTCGACGCTGCGGGTGACGACCATCTCGGCCTCCCCACGGAAGAGGACCTTGGTCGGGCTGACGACCTCGACGGTGGTGGTGGCCATCAGCGCACCACCCGCCCGCCGGCGCCGGGGGCGCTCACTCGCCCTGCAGCTGCTTGGCCTTGGCCAGCACCTGCTCCACCCCGCCGACGTTGAGGAACGCCTGCTCGGGGACGTCGTCGAGGTCGCCGTTGACCAGCGCCTCGAAGCTCTCGACGGTCTCCGAGATGGGCACGTACTCCCCGTCGATGCCGGTGAAGACCTTGGCCACGAAGAACGGCTGCGACAAGAAGCGCTGGATCTTGCGGGCCCGGGAGACGGCGATGCGGTCGTCCTCGGACAGCTCGTCGAGGCCGAGGATGGCGATGATGTCCTGGAGCTCCCGGTTGCGCTGGAGCACCTCCTGGACCCGGCGGGCGACGTTGTAGTGCCGCTCCCCCACCACCTCGGGCGTCAGGATGTTGGAGGTTGACGCCAGCGGGTCGACCGCCGGGTAGATGCCGAGCGAGGCGATCTGGCGGGACAGCTCGGTGGTGGCGTCGAGGTGGGTGAAGGTCGTGAACGGCGCCGGGTCGGTGTAGTCGTCGGCGGGGACGTACACGGCCTGGACCGAGGTGATCGAGCGGCCCTTGGTCGAGGTGATCCGCTCCTGCAGCTCGCCCATCTCGTCGGCGAGGGTCGGCTGGTAACCCACCGCCGAGGGCATCCGCCCGAGCAGAGTGGACACCTCGGAGCCGGCCTGGACGAAGCGGAAGATGTTGTCGACGAAGAGCAGGACGTCCTGGTCCTTCACGTCCCGGAAGTACTCCGCCATGGTGAGCGCCGACAGGGCGACCCGCAGGCGGACGCCCGGCGGCTCGTCCATCTGGCCGTACACGAGGGCCGCCTTCTCGATGACCCCGGACTCCTGCATCTCCAACCAGAGGTCGGTGCCCTCACGGGTGCGCTCGCCGACGCCGGCGAACACCGACACGCCGCCGTGCTGCTGGGCGACCCGGTTGATCAGCTCCAGGATGACGACGGTCTTGCCGACGCCGGCGCCGCCGAACAGGCCGATCTTGCCGCCCTGCACGTACGGCTCGAGCAGGTCGATGACCTTGATCCCGGTCTCGAACATCTGCGAGCGGGGCTCGAGGTTCTCGAACTCGGGGGCCGGGCGGTGGATCTCCCAGCGGTCCTCGATGCCCTCCACCCGGTCGGTGTCGAGCGGGCGACCGGTCACGTTGAACACGTGGCCGAGCACGCCGTTGCCGACCGGCACGGTGATGCCCCGACCGGTGTTGCGCACCGGCGTGCCCCGCTTGAGGCCGTCGGTCGGCTGCAGGCACACGCAGCGGACCCGGCCCTCGCCGATCTGCTGGGCGACCTCGGCCACGATCGTCATGGTCGCCCCCTCGAGCTCGACGTCCATCTCGACGGCGTGGTTGATCTCCGGCAGGTCCCCGGGCGGGAACTCGACGTCGACGACGGGCCCGGCGATGGCCACCACCCGGCCTTCGGCCAGTTCGGGGCTCTCGCTGCTGTGCTCTTCGACGGCGGTCGTCATGGGTGGCTCCTCTGCGTACCTGGAAGTCGGGGCGTGGCGCGGCGTCACGCCGCGTCCGGGTCCTCGTAGGTCTCGGTGTGGACGGTCTCGTCGGCGCCACCGCGCAGCGCCTCGGCGCCGCCGACGATCTCCATGATCTCGGTGGTGATGGCGTCCTGGCGGGCGCGGTTCATGACGCGCGTGAGGGTCGTGATGAGGTCGTCGGCGTTGTCGGTGGCGGCCTTCATGGCCCGCTGGCGGGCGACGTACTCCGACGCCGACGCCGACAGCAGGGCGGCCAGCACCTCCCCCTGCAGCCAGCTCGGCAGCAGGTACTCGAGCAGCTCGGCGGGCCCGGGTTCGTACTCGTAGTCGACGAAGTGCTCCTGGGCGTGGTCGACCGGCCGGCCGGTGGAGGCGTCGCGCTCGACGTCGCCGGTGACGGCGCTCCGCGTCGGCGCCGACCGCTCGATCGGCACGAGCTTCCGGACCGTCACCACCTGGCGGCCGATCGACTCGAAGTGGGTGTACACCAGGTCGATCTGGTCGAGCTCGCCGGTGGCGTAGGCCTCCATGACGACGTCGGTGATCGCCTTGGCGTCGTCGGGCCCGGGGCGGTCGGCGACGCCGGTGAAGGCGGCGGCCGGTTCCCGGTGGCGGTAGCGGAAGTGGTTGCCGACCTTGCGGCCGACCGAGACCAGCATGACGTCGGCCCCGGCGCCCTCGAGCTCGCGGATGCGCCGCTCCGCGGCGCGCAGCACCGAGGAGTTGTACGCACCCGACAGGCCGCGGTCACCGGCGATGACGACGATCGCCGCCCGGCGCAGCGAC
>DASTHS010000124.1:0-3486 GCA_035718085.1 Acidimicrobiales bacterium
CCTGGGCGGTCTACGCCCGGCCGGCGCAGGCACGCCTCGCGACCGAGGTGGCGCTGTGACGCGGCCCCTCGTGCTGGTGGTCGGCCACGGGATGGTGGGGGCGAAGCTGGTCGAGCTCCTCGTGCGCCGGGGCACCACCGCCACGACCGACGTCGTGGTGGTCGGCGACGAGCCGACCGGCGGCTACGACCGTGTGCACCTCAGCCGCCTCTTCGAGGGCGCCTCCCCCGACGACCTGTCGCTGGTCGACCCGGCGGTGGCCGCCGACCCGGCGGTCACCGTGCTGGCCGGCGAGCGGGTCGAACAGCTCGACTCCGCCGGGCGCGTGGCCCGGACCTCCGCAGGCCGCACCATCCGCTACGACACCGCCGTGCTGGCCACCGGCTCGGTGCCCTTCGTGCCGCCGGTGCCCGGCCGCGACCTGCCGGGCTGCTTCACCTACCGCACCGTCGACGACGTCGAGCGCATCCGCACGTGGAGCAACGGTCGCGCCCACGGCGTCGTGGTCGGGGGCGGGTTGCTCGGCCTGGAGGCGGCGGGCGCCCTGCGTTCGTGCGGGGTGGCCGTCGAGGTCGTCGAGGTGGCTCCCCACCTGATGGCCGCACAGGTCGACGCCGACGGCGGCGCCCTGCTCGGCGCCCGCATTGGCGACCTCGGCGTGGCCGTGCACACCTCGACCACCCTGCTGGGCGTGGTCGCCGGCACCGACGGCGCCGTCGCCGCCGTCGAGCTCGGACCGGCCGGAGGGGAAGGGCACGCAGGGCGCCTGGCCACCGAGATGGTGGTCGTCGCCGCCGGCATCCGGCCCTGCGACGCCCTCGCCCGCGACGCGGGGATCGCCGTGGGGCCCCGCGGTGGCGTGGTGGTCGACGACGCCTGCCGCACCAGCGCACCGGGCGTGCTGGCGATCGGCGAGTGCGCCCTCGCCGGCGGCCGGGTGCACGGCCTGGTGGCGCCGGGCTACCAGATGGCCCGGGTGGCGGCGGCGGTCATCGCCGGCGAGCCGGCGTCGCTGCGCCTCGGGGAGACCCCGACCAAGCTCAAGCTGCTCGGCGTCGACGTGGCCAGCGTGGGGTTGCCCTCCGCCCCCGTGCCCCCGGGCGGCACCGAGGTGCGCTTCACCGACGGCACGTCGCGCGTGCACCGACGCGTCGTGCTCGGCGCCAACGGGGGAGTCGTCGGCGCCGTGCTCGTCGGCGACACCTCCGGCTTCGACGACCTGGCCGCCATGGCGGCGGGGGACGCCGAGGTGCCCGACGACCTCGCCGGCCTGCGCGCGCCGGCGGCCGCCGGCGATCGGGATCCCGCCGCCGGGGCCGGGGGGGCGGCCGCCCTGCGCGACACGGCGACCATCTGCAGCTGCGAGAACGTCGCCAAGGGCGCGATCTGCGCGGCCGTGGCCGGCGCCATCGCGGCCACCGGGCGCGCCGACGTGGCGGCGGTGAAGGCGGCCACCCGGGCCGGCACCGGCTGCGGGGGCTGCGCACCGCAGCTGGCGCAGCTGGTCGACGCCGGGCTGGCCGCGGCCGGCGTCGAGGCGGACACCCGGCTGTGCCCCCACTTCGCCGACAGCCGGGCGGCGCTCCACGAGCGGGTGCGCACCGCCGGGTGCACCACCTGGGCCGAGGTGGCCGCACGGTTCGCCGACCCCGGCACGGGCAGCGGCTGCGAGGTGTGCAAGCCGACCGTGGCGTCGATCCTGGCGTCGACCGACGGGCGCTACGTGCTCGACGGCGACCTGGCCGCCCTGCAGGACACCAACGACCACCTGCTCGCCAACCTCCAGCGCGACGGCACCTACTCGGTGGTGCCCCGGGTGCCGGGTGGTGAGATCACCGCCGAGCGGCTGATCGTGCTGGGCGAGGTGGCGCAGGCGTTCGGCCTGTACGTGAAGATCACGGGCGGCCAGCGCATCGACCTGCTCGGCGCCCGCGTCGACCAGCTCCCTGCCATCTGGGCCCGCCTCGTCGATGCCGGCTTCGAGTCGGGCCACGCCTACGGCAAGGCGGTGCGCACCGTGAAGTCGTGCGTCGGCAGCACCTGGTGCCGCTACGGCGTGCAGGACTCGACCGGCCTGGCCATCGACCTCGAGCTGCGTTACCGGGGGTTGCGCAGCCCGCACAAGGTGAAGATGGGGGTGTCGGGGTGCGTCCGCGAGTGCGCGGAGGCCCAGGGCAAGGACGTCGGGGTGATCGCCACCGAGCGCGGCTGGAACCTCTACGTGGGCGGCAACGGCGGGGCCCGCCCCCGCCACGCCGACCTGCTCGCCGCTGACCTCGATCGCGCCGGCCTGGTGCGGGTCGTCGACCGCTTCCTCGCCTACTACATCCGCACCGCCGACCGCCTCCAGCGGACCTCGGCGTGGATCGAGTCGCTCGACGGCGGCGTCGAGCACTTGCGCCGGGTGATCGTGGACGACGAGCTCGGCATCGGCGCCGACCTCGAGGCCGACATCGACCGCCACGTGGCCCGCTACCGCTGCGAGTGGGCCGAGACGCTCGCCGACCCAGCCCGGCTGCGCCGGTTCCGCACCTTCGTCAACAGCGAGGAGGCCGACCCGTCGATCGTGGTGGTCACCGAGCGCGACCAGCCGCGGCCTGCCCCCGCCTGGCAGCGCGTCGAGCTCGCCGGGGCCCGGCCGTGAGCGGCCGCCGGTGGGTGCGGGTCTGCTCGCTCGCGGAGCTCGAACCGGGACGTGGCGTCGCCGCCATGGTCGGCGGCCGCCAGGTCGCGCTGTTCCGCCTCCCCGGGCCGGCGACGACCGCCGCCGCCCGCCTGCGGGCGGTCGACAACCTGGACCCGGTCACCAACACCAACGTCCTCGCCCGGGGCCTCGTGGGATCGACTGGTGAGGTCGATTACGTGGCGTCGCCCATGCTCAAGCACCGCTTCGACCTGGCCAGCGGCCGGTGCCTCGACGGCGACCACCCACCGGTGCGGGTCTGGCCGGTGCGGGCGTGGGGCGGCACCGTCGAGGTGCTCGCCGGCGACGAGGGGCCCGACCCGCCGCCGCGCCGGCCGGTCACCACCACCTGCCCGTTCTGCGCGTTGCAGTGCACCTTCGGCCTGACCGCGCCCCGGGGCGGCTCCGCCCCGGCCGTCGTCGCCGACGCGTCGTCGCCGGTGAACCGCGGTCGGCTGTGCGTGAAGGGCTGGTCGGCCGCCGGGCTGCTGCGGGTGCCCGACCGGCTCACCACGCCCCTCGTGCGCGACGCAGCCGGCAGCCTGCGCACGGCCAGCTGGGACGCCGCCCTTGACGAGCTCGCCGGCCGGATCGACGCCACCCGCCGCGCCCACGGTGCCGACGCCGTCGGGGTGTTCGGCAGCGGCGCGCTCACCAACGAGGCCGCCTACCTGCTCGGCAAGTTCGCCCGCCTGGCGCTGCGCACGCCACACATCGACTACAACGGCCGCTTCTGCATGGCGTCGGCCGCCGCAGCCGCCAACCGCAGCCTCGGGCTCGACCGCGGGCTGCCGTTCCCGCTC
>DASTHS010000125.1:0-2210 GCA_035718085.1 Acidimicrobiales bacterium
CTGCCCGCCATCAACATCGCCAACCCGCTGGCCAGCATCGTGATCGGTGTCGCCGTGTTCGACGAGCACTTCCGCGTGGGGGCCGTCGCCGTCGGCGTGGAGTGCGTCTCTCTGGCGGTGGTGCTGGCGACGGCCGCAGCCCTCAGCCTCGACCGCCAGGAGTCGACGGCGCGGGTGCAGGCGACCTGAAGACGGCCTCTCGCTGGCTGATGCCGGCCGGGTGGTCATCGGGTGGGAGCTGCGCTGCAGGTGGCGTCGCCGATGGAGGCGACGGCCAGTTCACCGGAGGGGGTGCGACCGTGCCCTCGGGGCGGGACGGGGGGTCAGGGCGTGGTCGGCGTCGCCGTTGCGGGGGCCGAGGGCCCCAGCTCGATCTCGATGCCCATCAGCACCGTCTGGTGGGACGGCAGCCCGAAGGTGCGGCTCGGGTCGGTGGCGTTGTGGGCCAGGGCGATGAACAGCCGCTTGCGCCATCCGGCCATGCCGCCACGCCCGCCGCGGCTGAGGGTTGCGTGCGAGACGACGTAGGTGGCGTCGTCGAGGTCGGCGCCGCCGAGGTCGAGGCCGGGCGTGCGGGCGGCGCGTGCCAGCGCGGCGGGGATGTCGGGGTGGTCGGAGAACCCGTAGTCGAGGTGGAGGTGCCGCACCCCTTCGGCGGCCAGCTCCGGGTGGGTGGGCCGCAGCTGCTCGTCGGGGGGCACGTGGGCGACGCGCTGCGCCCGGGCCGAGACGATCACCACGTTCTCGTGGAGCACCCCGGTGCGGTCGAGCATGACGCGCAGCGCCATGGGCACGGTCTGGTCGGAGGCGTGGGTGAAGATGGCGGTGCCGGGCACGCGCACGACGTCGGGGGTCGACAGGTCGGCGAGGAAGTCGGCGAGTGACCCCTCGGCCTCGAGGCGCCGGGCGACGACCAGCTCCCGCCCCCGGTTCCAGGTGGTCATGACCACGAACAGCACCGCTCCGATGCCGAGCGGCACGTAGCCGCCGTCGACGACCTTCACCACGTTGCCGGCGAAGAAGGCGAGCTCGAGGGCCCCGAAGACGACACCGATCGACACCAGCCGCCACATCGGCCAGTGCCACTCGATGCGGGCGAGGATGACGAGCATGAGGGTGGTGGTGAGGAAGGTGCCGGTCACGGCGATGCCGTAGGCGTTGGCCAGGCGCGCCGAGCTGCGGAACGTGAGCACCAGCGCCAACACGGCCACGAACAGCGCCCAGTTGACTGCAGGCATGTAGATCTGGCCGGCCTCGCGCTGGGAGGTCTGCTTGACGGTCATGGGAGGCAGGAAGCCGAGCTGGCCGGCCTGCCTGGTCATCGAGTAGGCGCCGGAGATGACGGCCTGGGAGGCGATGATGGTGGCGGCGGTGGCGAGGAGCACCGACGGCAGCCGGGCCCACGACGGCATCAGCAGGAAGAACGGGTTGGTCTTGTCGGCGGGGTGGCGCAGCAGCAGGGCCGCCTGCCCCAGGTAGTCGAGGATCAGCGCCGGGAACACCAGCGCGAACCACGCCAGGCGGATCGGCGCCTTGCCGAAGTGGCCGACGTCGGCGTAGAGCGCCTCGGCGCCGGTGACGGCCAGCACCACCGCGCCGGCAGCCACGAACGCCAGCGCCGGGTGGCCAGCGGCGAAGGCCACGGCGTAGGTGGGGGAGAGGGCCTCGACTACGGCGGGGCGCTCGGCGATGCCGCCGACGCCCGCCGCCCCGATGACCACGAACCAGGCCACCATGATCGGCCCGAACAGCCACCCCACCCGGGCGGTGCCCCGGGGTTGGATCACGAACAGCCCGGCCAGCACCACCGCGGAGATGGGCACCACCAGCGGGGCGATCCCGGGGTCGGGCAGCTCGAGGCCCTGCACCGACGAGAGCACCGAGATGGCCGGGGTGATCACCGAGTCGCCGTAGAACAGGCAGGCCCCGACCAGACCGATCACGGCGATGAACCATGACGCCCGGGCCCGCGACCCGAGAGCCCGGCGAACCAGGGCGGCGAGGGCCAGCACGCCGCCCTCACCGCTGTTGTCGGCGCGGATGACCACGGCCACGTACTTGGCCGACACGATGACGGTGAGGGTCCAGAGCACGGCGGAGACGATGCCGAGCACGTCGTCGGTGGTGGGCTTGATCCGGCCACCGTCCAGGCTGAACACGGTCTGCACTGCGTAGAGCGGGCTGGTGCCGATGTCGCCGTAGACGATGCC
>DASTHS010000126.1:0-6716 GCA_035718085.1 Acidimicrobiales bacterium
CCTCGAGGGCCTCGGCGCCCTGCTGCGCTGGCGGTAGCCGGCGCCGCGGCCGGCTACAGCGGCGGGAGGGCGACCACGAAGCCCGGCAGCACGTAGTCGGGGTCGGCGGGGTCGGCGAGCCGGGCCCGGTTGGCCTCGACCACCCGCACCCAGTACCGCCCGACCTCCGCCTCGCTCGGGCGGCGGCCGAGCGCGGCGGCCATGTGGGCGTCGGCCGCCGACCACAACGAGTCTCCCCGGGCCAGCACCACCGTGTCGGCCGGTGCCGGTGCCGGTGCCGGTGCCGGTGCCGGTGCGGGCGCCGGTGCCAGCCCCTTCCCCCGTGCCGGTTCGGGTGCCGGTGCCGCTGCCGGTGCGGGCGGAGGTGTCTCCGCCGGTGCGGGTGAAGGCGCAGGTGCCGGTACCGACGACGGGGGCGGCGCCGGCGCCGCTTGCGTCGGCGCCGCTTGCGTCGGCGCCGGCGGGCTGGCAGGGGTGGCGGTGGTCGGTGGGCGGCCGGTGACCTGCATCACCGGCGCCGGCGCGGCGAGCGCGTGCATCACCGGGGGGCCGTCGAGGGCATCGGCGGGGACGACCATGCCGACGACGGCGACAGCCCCCAGCGCGTGCGCGGCCACCAGGCGACCGGCGGGCAGGCGGCGCAGCAGTCGGCGGATCCGCCGGCCGGCGACCGGCAACCGGGCCGCCTCCGCCAGGACCAGGAGCGCCGCCAGGTAGCACCCGGCGACGAGCACGAAGAGGCGGAGCGCGGCAACGGCGGCCACCACCGGGCCCCATGCGTGCTCGAGCCCGGCCCACGACTGCCAGCGCAGCGGGGATGCCACCCCCAGGCGCCCGTGCCCGGCCAGGTGGGCCACGGCCAGCCCGGCGACGACCGCCAGCCACCAGCCGGCGCGCCTCATCGCCGCCCGTCCCCGAGCACGGTCACGTCGGGGGCGCCGGCCCGCTCGACGGCCAGGCCGTCGCATGCCGCGCCGGGGACCACCCGCAGCGAGCGCGCCCGGCCGACCACCGCCACCTGCTGCGCGGTCACGTCATCGCCCGGGGTGGCCCAGCGGTCGTACACCCACACCTGCCCGGTCCGGGGGTCGAGCACTGCGGGCAGCGCCTGGGGCGAGCAGCGCCACCGGCCCAGGGCGACCACGTCGCCGGCCCCGGCGACGACGACGGTCGTCCCCGTGTCGCTGCGAAGGGTGGCGGTGCCAGCGGGCAGCGCCCGACAGCCCCGGTCGGCTGCCGGGCAGGCGGCCGCCCGGGCCCCGCCGCCCGTCACGACCGAGGCAGCCAGTCCGGCGGAGGCGACGGCAGCGGCCGCCAGGCCGACTCGCCGCCGGGGCCGCCACCGGAGGGGACGGCGGTCGCCGCCGTCGCCCGTGTCGAGGTCGCGGTGTGTCGACGACAGGATGGCTCCGGTCCCGGTGCCGGTTCCGGGCCCGGTGCGGGTTCCGGGCCCGGTGCCCGGGGGGCCGTCGCCGTTGTCGGGCCTCCCGCCCCCCGCCTGGGCGGAGCTGGGACGCACGGCGGGGCCGGCCTGCCCCTCGGGGGTCGCGCGTGGGGCGTCCGCCGACGACGGCTCGGCGTCGCCTGCCGCCCGCGTCGCCCTCGCTGCCGGCAGCACGGGCGAGAGGCGTGGGTCGCCCAGGCGGCGGGCGAGGGCGGCAGCATCGAGGCGGCCGGCTGCTGCGTCGGCGAGGGCCCGGGCCAGCCGGCGGGGCAGCGCCGCGCCCACCGGCAGTGCGGCGCGCAGCACCGACGCCAGCGCGACGACGTCGGTCGTCGGGTCGCCGCCCGCCGTGGCCGCACCCCACCCGCACCAGGTCGGCCGGCCGTCGTCGGCGACGAGCAGGTGCTCGACACCCACGTTGCCGTGCGCCCACCCCAGGCTGTGCACGTCGGCCAGCACGGTGGCCGCGGCTGCCCCGAGCCCGGCCACCTCAGGCGTCGTCAGTGGTGCCCGCTGGTCGAGCGGGTCACCCGCCCAGCGGGTGACCAGCCGCTCACCGGACGCCGGCGCGTCGACGAGCTCGACGACGCCGGGGTGCACGATCGCACGCAGCACCGCCGCGGTGTGGGCCAGGCGGGCGGCGTCGGCCTCCGACGCCGCCACGCGTGTGTGGTGCCCAGCACTCATCGTCCATGAGACTACATGAGATCCTCAGATATGGCAATCGGCCGGCGCGAACGCCGCCGGCGCGGGCGCCCCGCCGGCAGCACCGGCTGCGGTGGCGGCGGTGGCCGCCGTGGCCGCAGCCGCGGCGCTGACCGTGCGGGTCGTCCCCGGGAGGCGCCGGCCGAACACGGCGTCGACGGAGCCCGACGCCCGCACGGCGACGACGGGGCCCGCCACCGCGACCCACAACCGGATGCCGTGCACCGCCCCACCGCCGGTCGCCGCCAGCACGTCGCAGGCCACGCGGGCGGCGGCGGTCGGGTCGACCTCGACGACACCCGATCCGTAGAACGCCCGGTCGGAGAGGGCGGCGCCGGCAGCGTCGTTGGCGGCGGCGGCGGTCAGGTCGGCGAGCTGGCGCTGCCCGAGCAGGGCGACGGCGCTGTCGACGGCGATGGCGGCGAGCACGAGCAGCACGAGGAACCCGGCCGGCACGAGTGCCAGCACGCTCCCTTCCTCCGCCCCCTCCGCCGTCACGCGCACGAGGCCACCCCGGGCAGGCCGCTGCGGTAGGGGTCGACCACCTCGGAGTGCGCAGCGCGGACGACCTCCCCCCGCCCGGCTTGGATGCCGGGCAGGGCCACGAGGGGCACGGCGTAGGCGACGGTCACCGTGATGCGTTCGCAGCGGCCGAACCCGCCGCCGGTCACGCTGGTCGACGAGCGGCCGGGGGCGCGGCCGTAGCCGGCGATCGCCGCCCGGGCGGCGGCCACGGCTTCGGCGGTGGCGACGGCGGCGTCTGGTGCCTCGACGTAGGTGCGGGCCGCTTCCCGGCTGGCAGCGTCGGCGGCGAGCTTGGCGTCGACCACCGCCCAGGCGTTCGCCGCCAGCAGGGTGCCGACCACGAAGAGCAGGCAGCCGAAGAGCAGGCCCTCCGCCCCACCGGCGAAGCCTCCTTCCCCGGTGGCCCGGGGGGATCCGGCGGTCACCGGAACCGCTCGGTGCGCACCGTCACCGTGCGCTCGATGCGGCGCAGCGAGGGCAGCGGCAGGAAGCCCGGCGCCTCCGCCTCCACCTCGAGCACCACGGCAGTGCCGTCGACCTCGCGCCAGGTGAAGCTCGTGTGCCGGCTCCCGAACGAGCCGAGGCGGGCCACCGCTGCGGCCTGGGCCGCAGGCACCGCGGCCGGGCCGTCTGCGCTGGTGGCGACCTGGTCGGCGGCGGAGAAGGCGGCCGAGGTCAGCTCCGAGGTGGCGTAGAGCCGCACGAGCACCTGGACGGCCACCAGCAGCAGGGTGAGGAAGATCGCCACCCCGATGACCGTGCCCACCAACGCGGTGCCGGCGTCGCCGGGCCGCCGGGTCAGCACCCCGTGGTCGTCTGGCCGATGCAGTCGTTGACCTGGTGGTCGATCTTGGTCGCGGTGTGCTGGAACATCGTGTTGAACGCGATCCACATGCCCACGCCGAGGAACGCCATGACCAGCACGGCGATGGCGGCGGAGATGACGCCCTCACCCCGCTCGTCGTCACCCCGCCGGCACCGCAAGGTACGCCGATCTTCCGCCACCGTCATGGGTGCTCCCCTCGTCGCTTTCGTCCCACCGTGCAGGGTAACGAGATGCCACGCCATGGCACAAGAGGGCATCTGTCCCTGCGGGCGAAGAACGGGTGCCCGGCCGCCCTAGGCGTTCGAGAAGAGGCGCAGCGCGGCGAGGAAGGGCACGGCGAGCAGGATGGCGCCGGGCACGAGGGTGGCCACGGTGACGGGGATCCAGACCTGCTGGCCGCGCCGCTCGAGCAGCTCGAGGGTGACCCGGTGCAGGTCGCGGCGGGCCTGGCGGGCCTCGGCGCTGACGAGCCGGCCGAGGTCGGCGGCCTGGCGGTCGAGCGACACCACGGCGACGAGACGGTCGACGGCGTCGACCCGAGCCAGCTGCGCCCACTCCCGGAGTGCCGCCTCGACGGGCACCCCTTGGCGCACCCGCCCGGTGACCACGGCCAGGTCGGCAGCCACGCAGCCGCGGCCGCGCTCGGCGAGCCGGCCGAGGGCAGCCCCGAGCGACCACCCGGCGTTGAGCAGCATGGCCAGCTGCTCGCTGACGACCGGGAGCTCTCTCGCCAGCGACCGCTGCCACGCCTCTGACCTGCGGGCGAGCTGCTGTTCGACGAGGAGGAAGGCGAGGATCGGCGCGCCGAGCATCGCGAACACCGCCACCGGGGCGGGCACGCCGGCGAGGGCCACGAGCAGACCGCCCAGGAGACCGACGAGCGCCCAGCCGAGCTGGCGGAGGCGGAAGCTGGTCACGTCGAGTGGCGCGTGCACGCGGCGCAGGCGCGCCTCGAGCTCCTCGCTGACGCCGGCCACGGCGGCCAGGCGGTCGCCGGCCGACCGGGCGAGGGGGCCGAGCACGGCGACGGCCGCCTCGAGCACCCCGGGGGGCCCGGTCGGCTGCGTCGAGGGCGCCGACTGGGGCCGGAGCCGCTCGTCGAGGGGCAGGCGCGAGAAGCGCCGGGTCCCCGACAGCAGCAGGGCCACCCCCAGCCAGGCCGCCAGCCCGGCGCCCACCAGGAGGCGGGTCACGGCAGCCGCTCCGGCGCCTGGAACACCCGGGGCTCCGACGGGAGGCGCAGCAGTCGCCCGCTCCACGCCCAGCAGGCCACCACGGCCAGCAGGCCGACGGCCACCGCCAGCTGGCCGCCGGCGGTCTGGTAGGCGGCCCGGCCGGTGCCGATCGACAGCCCGGCGACGGCCATCCCGAGCGGCACGACGAGCACGAACCGCCGGGCGAAGCGCACCCCGGCCAGTTTCGTCGCCGCGTCCCTGCGGCTCTGCAGGTCGGCCACGCGGTCGTCGACGAGGTCGGCGAGGCGCAGGTCGAGCTCCCGGCCACCCACCTCGTGGGCGATCAGCAGGGTCTCGCAGACCGTGTCGGCGGTGGGGTCGGCGAGACCGGCCTTGAGCACCTCCAGGGTGCGGGCGAGGTCGGTGGAGAGGAGCCACTCCCGCTCGGCGGCGGCGAACGCGGCCACGAGGGGGGTCGGGGCCCGGCGCCCGACCTCGAAGAGGGCCTGGGGCACCGACCGCCCGAGCGAGCCGGTGCGCAACCGCAGCTCTTCGAGCATGCGCGGCCAGGCGGCGCGGGCATCCTCCAGGCGGCGGAGCCGTCGGGCGCGGGCGCCGGCGACGGGGAAGCTGCCCGCGAACGTGCCGGCGACCAGGGCCGGGAGCACCCCGCCGAAGAGCACCCACGCCACCGTGGCGCCGGCCACCCCGACCGCGGCCACGGTGAGGGCGAACTGACCGGCCCCGACCTCGTCGAGGCCGGCCTGGCGCAGCCAGTCGCCCGTGCCGCCGGTGCGCCAGCCGCCGCGCCGGCGGCCGGGACGGGCCGGCCCGGGGCCCACGCCCCGCCACCCCTGCACGACCGCGGTGAACAGCAGGTGCACGCCGTAGCCCGCCGCGGCCGCGGCGAGCACCATCGCGGCGGTCACGACCACCCCGAGGTCAGCGCCGCCACGTCGTGGCCGGCGAGCTCGAGGGGGCGGGCCGCCCGCACCGGCAGGTGGCCGGTGGGGCGGAGGGGGCCGTCGAGGCGGCCGCGGGCGAACACCGAGGTGGTGGTGAAGGCCACCGAGCCGGCGCCCACCTGCAGGTCTTCCACGGCGAGCACCTCGGTGACCGCCACCCGTCCCCCCGCCGACCGGGCGCAGTGCACCACCACGTCGACGGCCTCGCTGACCAACGCCGACAGGGCGGCCGGCCCGAGGTCCGAGCCCGTCTCGGCCAACTGGCAGATGAAGCGCAGGCGCGTCAGGGCCTGGCGGGCGGAGCCGGCGTGGATGGTCGTGAACCCCTGCACCCCCGACGACAGCGTGAGCAGCAGCGGCAGCGCCTCAGCCCTAACGCCAACCTCACTGACCATGACGTGAGCAAGAGTGTCGGAGAGACCGCTCAGCCGTACAACACCAACCTCACCGACTGTTGCGACGCAGGACCAGCCTGGGCAACGTTCGAATGAAGTGCCTCAGCCCTACAACGCCGACCTCCTGACCATGACGAGAGCAAGATCGGCCCCGAGACCGCTAGAACCTCCGACGCGACCTCACTCAGCCTGACCAAGCCGCCGGAGTGACCCCGCCGCAGACCGCGGCGTCGGCAGACTGGGAGGGCTGAGAGCCGCCGGCGCGAGGCCTCGTACCGTGAGCGTCCGATCGGGCGCGGGCGCCCTACAGACCGAGCTGCCACCGGATGCTCTTGCCAATCTCGGGGGAGAACGGGTTGCCGTAGGGACCACCTGACGTCACTGGCTCCGGCGCGTTGAGGTCCACGTGCGGCAGCACCTCAACAGGCGTTGCATCCAGCAATTGGTTCAGAAGCGGAATAACGGCTCGAAAGGATCTCTCAACGAACACACCGGGATCCAGCTGTACGTGGTAGTCCGGGATATCTAGAACGACGCCCCAGGCCGCTCGGCCGCCTTCCGCGTCCATGGCCGCAAGAATTGCGGTCTCATCGGCCTTGGGCAGAGCGACGGTTGTCCTCTGCGGTCCGTAGTTGTGGATGTAGGCAGCTCCCTGTAGGGCCGCGCCATGGACGGAGTTCC
>DASTHS010000127.1:0-15768 GCA_035718085.1 Acidimicrobiales bacterium
GCCGAGGCGCTGCTCGCGCCGCTGTTCCACGCCGCCGCCCTCGTCGGCGCGGACGTCGGCGAGGTGGTGCGCTGGGTGCTGCGCCACGACCCCGTCGAGGCGCAGGCCGTGCTCACCGCCCGGGGCGCCACCCTGGCCGCCGACGTGCTCGCCGGCATCGCCGCCACCGACGGGCGCGAGCAGTCGGGCATCTGGTCGACCGCGGCGGGGGTGCTCGCCGCCTACCGGTCGACCGCGGCCACCGAGGCGGCCCGTCGGCCGAACTTCGACCCCGCCCAGCTCTGCGCCGGGCACGACACCGTCTACGTGTGCGCCCCCGGCGACCGCCAGGAGCTGGTCGCCCCCGTCGTCGTCGGTCTGCTCGAGCGGGCCCGGGCCGGCGCCTACCTGGCCGCCGCCGCTCCCCCCGGTGCCGCAGCTTCGCCGCCGCCTGCCGGCGCCCCGCTGTGGATGGTGCTCGACGAGGTGGCCAACGTGGCCCCGCTGCCCGACCTGCCGGCGCTGGTCAGCGAGGGTGGCGGCCAGGGGGTCACCACCGTCGCCTGCCTGCAGGACCTCTCCCAGGCGCGCCACCGCTGGGGCCCCCGGGCCGACGGCTTCGCCAGCCTGTTCAGCACCAAGGTGGTGCTGCCGGGCATCGGCGAC
Organism: Acidimicrobiales bacterium; assembly: GCA_035718085.1. GTDB lineage: Bacteria > Actinomycetota > Acidimicrobiia > Acidimicrobiales > Palsa-688 > DASTHS01. The sequence continues at coordinate 646 of DASTHS010000127.1, forward strand.
CCAGCCACGCTGGAGTTGATCAGCCGCCTCGGGGGCGAGATCGACGTGCCCGTGCACTCGACGTCGCGCGGGCCGTGGTACGGGCGCGACTGGGGCGCCCCGTCGGCCACGGTGAGCACCCGCAGGCAGCGGCGCATCCCCTTCGAGGCGGTGAGCCAGCTGCCGCCGGGCACCGGGCTGGTCGTGCGCGGCGCCGAGCCGCCCGTGCTGGCGGGCCTACCGCCGTTCTGGCAGCTCACCCGCCAGCCGGCGCCCGACCCGCCGGCGCCCTCGCCGCCGACGTCGCCCGCGCCGACGCCCGGGAAGGCGCCGCCGGCGCCCGGTGTTGGCCTGTAGGTGCCTCCCCTCCTGTCCGTGCTCGACCTGGTGCCGGTGCCGAGCGGCGCCACGCCCGGCGAGGCGATCGCCCGCAGCGTCGAGCTGGCCCGCCTGGCCGAGCGGCTCGGCTACCGCCGCTACTGGGTCGCCGAGCACCACAACATGCCCGGCGTCGCCAGCTCGACCCCGGCGGTGATGGTCGCCCACCTGGCGGCGGCGACCTCCACGATCCGGGTGGGGGCCGGCGGGGTGATGCTGCCGAACCACGCCGCGCTCGCCGTGGCCGAGACCTGGGGGCTGCTCGCCACCATGCACCCCGGGCGCATCGACCTGGGCATCGGCCGGGCCCCCGGCACCGACCCGGCGACGGCCCGGGCGCTGCGCCGGGTGCCCGAGCACACCGCCGGCGGCGGCGACCCCTTCGCCGAGCAGCTCGGCGAGCTGCTCGCCTTCCTGCACGGCTCGTGGCCCGACGACCACCCCTACCGCCGCATCCGGGCGGTGCCCGCCGCCGACGTGCCCCCGTCGATCTGGCTGCTCGGCTCGAGCACCTACGGGGCGCAGATGGCCGGCATGCTCGGCCTGCCGTTCAGCTTCGCCCACCACTTCAGCCCCGCCTACACGCTGCCCGCCGCCGAGCTGTACCGGTCGACCTTCCGGCCGTCGGCGGCGCTCGACGAGCCGCACCTGGCCATCGGTGTCGCCGTGCTCGCCGCCGACACCGACGAGGAGGCCCGCCACCTGCACGGCTCGACCCGCCTGTCGATGCTCCGCCTCCGCACTGGCCGCCCGGGCCTGCTGCCGAGCCCGGAGGAGGCTGCCGCCTACCCCTTCACCGCCGACGAGCTGCGCGCCGTGGAGGCGTTCTGCGGCTCCCACGTCGTCGGCTCGCCCGCCACCGTGCGCGCCGGGCTCGACGAGCTGGTGGAGCGCACCGGCGCCGACGAGCTGGTGGTCACCACCAGTGCCTGGTCCCACGAGGCCCGGCTGCGCTCGTACGAGCTGGTGGCCGAGGCGCTCGCCCCCACCCCGGCGTGAGCGACGCCCCACGCCGGTAGCTGCGCCGGCACCATCAGTCGGCAGGCCGGGGCTCAGAGCAGGTTTGCCCCCACGCTGGCACCGATCGCCAGCGCCACTGCGCCCAGGGCGGCGGCGTCGGCCCGGCCGGGCCGGCGGTCGACCGCTGCGAGGGTGCCGGTGCCGCCCCGGGCGGTGATCGCCTCGCCCATCTCCCCCGCCCGCCGGACCGACGCGGCGAGGGCGGCGGTCATCAGGTCGATGGCCTCCTCGAGCAGGCTGTCGAGGGTGCGGGTCGGGGCCCTGCCCCGCAGGCGCCTGGCGGCGAGCAGCGTGCGCAGCTCCTCGAACAGCAGCGGCAGGCTCCGCACGGTCAGGGCGACGACCACGGCCCACTCGTCGACGGGCAGGCGCAGCCACCGGAGTGGGGCCCACAGGCGCGCCAGCGCGGGCGCCACCTCGCCGAGGTCGGTGGTCCACGCCACGAGGGCCGATCCGCCGAGCAGCAGGGCGGCGAGCACGCTGAAGCGCACGTACAGCTCCAGGTCACCGAACCCGACCTGCACGGGGCCAAGGGTGACGTACGGCGCCGAGCCGGAGGCCACGGTGAGCGCCGCCCCCGCCAAGGTGATCAGCCAGAACCACAGCGGTGGCCTGGGCACCGCCGAGCGCGGCACCCTGGCCAGGCGGGCGGTGACGAACAGCAACGTGCCGATCACGCCGATGGTCGGCCAGGTCGGCTCGAACGACAGCGCGGCGGCGAGCGCCACCACCGCGACGAGCTTGGTGCCGGCCCACAGCCCCCGCACCGGCGAGGGCCACGGCAGCACCCGCAGCAGCACCGGTTCCCGCGACGGGCGCGATGGGCGGGGCGGGGGCGGGCTCATCGCGCCACCACCCGGGCGCCGGGCACACCGAAGGGCGCCACCGGTCGGTCGGGCTCGGCGGCAACCGATCCGGCATCGACGACGCGGCCGTGGTCGAGGGCGACGGTGCGGTCGCAGACGGCGTCCATCCCCTCGAGGTCGTGGGAGATGACCACGAGTGCGGTGCCCCCCGCCCGCAACCCGGCGAGCAGCTGCAGCAGCGACCGCCGGCTCGGCGGGTCGAGGCCGGCGAGGGGCTCGTCGAGCACCAGCACCTTCGGCGAGCGGGCCAGCAGGGCGGCGAGGGCCACCCGGCGCAGCTGGCCGCCGCTGAGGTGGTCGAGCGACCGGCCGGCCACCGACGGGTCGAGCCCGACGGTGCGCAGGGCGGCCCACACCCGGTCGCCGTCTGCGTCGGGCCGGGTGTCGCCCGTCCAGTGCTCCCCGTCCCAGCGCCGCTGCCAGCCGGCGACGCTGCGGGGGTCGGCGTACCACCCCTCGCCGTAGGCCGCCGACCCCGCGGCCGGCGCCACCAGCGAGCGGAGCATCGCCCGGCCCGAACGGCGGCCGGCAGCGGAGGCCGGCGTGCCGCCCGACCCCCACGACGATGGGCGGGGCGCGCCGGACCCGGGGCCGTCGTCGGGCGCACGGGTGGCGGCCCGCAGCTCGTCGGCGACGGTGGGGCGCCACAGCTGCAGCCGGGCGTGCTGGAAGCCCAGGGCCACGTCGCCGATGCGCTCGGCGATCGGCACCCCCGCCACCGTGGCCGAACCGGCGTCGGGGCGCAGCAGCCCGGCCAGCACCCAGGCGAGGGTCGACTTGCCCGAGCCGTTGCCGCCGACGACGAGCACGCCCTCGCCGTCGTGCACGGTCAGGTCGACGCCTCGCAGCGCCGGCTGCGCCCACGGGGTGCCGGCGGCGTAGGTGTGGTGCACGGCACGCAGCTCGACCACCGCGCCGCCCCGGCGCCCCCGGCTGCCGGCCCCCCGCCCCACCCCGAGCCCGGCGAGCGGCGCCGCGGCCGGGGTGCCGAGCAGCTCGTCGACCAGCCCGTGCACCACCCGGCCGTCGGCCAGCTGCACCACCCGGTCGGCCACCGCGGCCTCGTCGGCCCGGTGGGTGACGTGCACCACGGCGGTGCCGAACGACGACGGCAGCCGGCGCAGCACCTGCATCAGCGCGGCGCGGCCGGCGGGGTCGACCATGGCGGTCGACTCGTCGGAGAGCAGCAGCGCCGGCCGGCGGGCCAACCCCGCAGCCAGCGCCAGCCGCTGCAGCTCGCCGCCGGAGAGGGTGGCCGTCTCGCGCCCGCCCATGCCGTCGAGGCCGACCTCGACCAGCAGGGCGTCGACGTCGACGCCTGCGGCGACGTCGGAGGGAAGCCCCCACACCACGTCGTCGGCGACGCGCACGCCGAGCACCTGGGTCTCCGGCCGCTGCGCGACCACAGCGGTGCCGCCCGGCCGGCCGATGCCCGCGGCGCCGGGCCGCTCGACGTTGCCGGCGGTGGGCGGCGTGCCGGCCAGCACCCGGGCCAGGGTGCTCTTGCCCGACCCGTTGGCGCCGACCAGGGCCAGCAGCTCGGGCCGCTCGAGGGCGAGGTGGACACCGGCGAGGGCGTCGCCCGCCGCGCCGGGGTAGCGGTGGCGCACGCCGCGCAGGCGGACGGGCAGCGGCGCCACCGGGCCGGCCCCGGGGTCGACGCCGTCGAGGCGGTCGTCGCCGCCCATCCACGCCATCCGGTCGAGCACCCCGCCGAGGAGGACCCACGCGGCGACCAGGCCGATGAGGAAGCTGGCCATGAGGAAGGCGCCGACGGTGAGCCACCACCACGCGACGGCCGCACCGACGCCGCGGTCGATCGCCGAGGCGGTGCCGGCCAGGCCCGGGAGGCCACCGACGACCCGCGCCGCCCCGTGGGCCACGTTGCGCACCTGGGCCAGGGCCAGCTTCCGTGAGCTCGAGAACAGCAGCAGCAGCCCGTCGCTGCACGCCGCCAGCGCCGGCCCGGCGATCAGCGCGCCGACCGCCAGGGTGGGCACCCCCCGCCCCCGCCGTTTGACGTCACCCACCAGGCCGCCGACGACCGCCACGTTCAAGGCGCTGAGCGCCGGTCCGGTGCCGGCGGCGAGGAAGCTCACCACCATCGCCGCCACCGTCGACGCCACCAGCGCCCGGGGTCGGTGGCGGTGGGCCACCACCCCGAAGGGCACGGCGCCGAGGGCCTGGACCACCGTGGCGTGCGGGAGCAGCCACCCGAGCACCGACAGCACGGTGGCCATGGCGGCCATCACCGCGGCCGTCGCCACCTCCACCGGGGTCAGCGGACCTCGGCGGGGGCGTCGGGGGTCGGGCACCCGCCCAGGGTGCCACCCCCCGGTGGTTGCGCCGGTGCGGCCGGTGCAGCCGCCCCCCTGGGGCGCTCGGCGCGCCGGAGGGTCAGGCCTTCTCGAGCGCAGAGGGCTTGTGCACCGCCTCGCCGCCGCTCTTGTCGCTCTTGACCAGGTACTGCGGGTCGTCCTTCGATGCCTTCACCGTGCGACCGGCCGCGGTGGTGTCGGAGGTGATCTTCCTCTCCACCCTGCCCACGGCCTGACCGCCGTGGGAGTTCCACTTCACCTTGTCGCCCTTCTTGATGCCTCCGGCCATGGGCGGGGGCTACCCCGGCGGAACGTGGCTCACCGGAAGTCGCGTGACCGGGGCAGCGACTGCTCGAGGGCCAGGGCCTCGATGCGGGCAGCCACCACGTTGGTGACCCCGTCGACGCGCTCGAGCATCCCGGTGATGCGCAGCACCGGGGCGGCACGCGCCGCCCGCCGGTAGCGGGCCCACACCCCCCGCGAGCAGATCACGTTGATCAGGCCGGTCTCGTCTTCGAGGTTCAAGAAGATGATGCCCTCGGCCGTGGCCGGCCGCTGGCGGTGGGTCACCACCCCGGCGACGGTGACCACCGAGCGGTGGGGCAGGCCGGCCAGGCCGGCGGAGGTGACCACCCCCGACGCGGCCAGGGCCGGGCGCACGAACTCGGTCGGGTAGCTGTCGGGTGACACACCGGTGGCCCACAGGTCGGCCCGGTTGGTCTCGACAGGGTCCATGCCCGCCAGGCGGGGCGGGGCCGCCCCGGTGACCAGCCCCTCCAGCCGGGCCGACGCCGCCCCGGCGCCCGCCCCGGCACCGGCCGCGCCCCGGCCCCGGGTGCGGGCCGCCTCGAGCGACGGGCCGGCCTGGGCCAGCGCCCCCGCCGCCCACAGGGCCTCCCGGCGGGGCAGGCCGAAGCAGCCGAGGGCACCGGCGGTGGCCAGCGCCTCGGCCTGGGAGGTGGTGAGGCCGGCCCGGCGCACCAGGTCTTCGATGCCGGCGTAGGGCTGGCCGGCGGCGATGCGCTCGGCGAGGTCGTCGCCGACGTGGCGCACGGAGGAGAGGCCGAGGCGCACCGCCCGGCCCTCGGCCGAGTCGGCGCAGAGCTCGAGGCGCGACCGGGCGCCGCTCAGGTTGACGTCGGGCCGGTGCACCACCACCCCGTGGCGGCGGGCGTCGGCCACGAGGGTCTGGGGCGACCAGAAGCCCATGGGCTGGCCGTCGAGCAGCCCGGCGCAGAACGCCGAGGGGTGGTGCAGCTTCAGGTAGGCCGATGAGTAGACCAGGTAGGCGAAGCTCACCGAGTGGCTCTCGGGGAAGCCGAAGTTGGCGAACGCCACCAGCTTGTCGTAGATGGCGTCGGCCACCTCCCCGGTGATGCCGCGCTCGGCCATGCCCTCGTAGAGCCGGCCCCGCAGCTGCTCCATCTTGTCGACGCTGCGCTTGGACCCCATGGCCTGGCGCAGCCGGTCGGACTCGGCGGCGCTGAAGCCGGCGACGTCGATGGCCATCTGCATCAGCTGCTCCTGGAACAGCGGCACGCCGAGGGTCTTGGCCAGGCTGCGCTCGAGCAGCGGGTGCAGGTAGGTCACCGGCTCGAGGCCGTTGCGCCGGCGGATGTAGGGGTGCACCGACCCGCCCTGGATGGGCCCCGGGCGGATGAGCGCCACCTCGACCACCAGGTCGTAGAACTCCCGGGGCTTGAGCCGCGGCAGGGTCGCCATCTGCGCCCGGCTCTCGACCTGGAACACCCCCACCGAGTCGGCCCGGCACAGCATCTCGTAGACCGCCGGGTCCTGGGGCAGGGCGGCCAGGTCGACCTCGACGCCGAACGCCGACCGCACGTGGTCGACGGCGGCGTGCAGCACCGTGAGCATGCCCAGGCCGAGCATGTCGAACTTGACCAGGCCGGCCGCCGCGCAGTCGTCCTTGTCCCACTGCAGCACGCTGCGGTCGGCCATGCGGGCCCACTCGACGGGGCACACCTCCGACACCGGCCGGTCGCAGATCACCATGCCGCCGGAGTGGATGCCGAGGTGGCGGGGGAAGTGGGCCACCTCGGCGGCCAGCTCCATCACCGCGGGCGGGATGTCGTGCTCGACGGTCGCCGACAGCGGCCCCCACCCGTCGACCTGCTTGGCCCAGGCGTCGAGCTGCCCGGTCGCCGCGCCCAGCGCCTTCCCCATGTCCCTGATCGACGACTTGGGGCGGTAGGTGATCACGTTGGCCACCTGCGCGGCGCAGCCCCGCCCGTAGCGGCGGTAGACGTACTGGATGGCCTCCTCGCGCCGGCCGCTCTCGATGTCGACGTCGATGTCGGGGGGGCCGTCGCGCTCGGGTGACAGGAACCGCTCGAAGAGCAACCCCAGGTTGACGGCGTCGGCCTTGGTGATGCCGAGGGCGAAGCACACCGCCGAGTTGGCCGCCGACCCCCGACCCTGGCAGTAGATGTCGTTGCGGCGGCAGAACTCGACGATGTCCCAGACGATGAGGAAGTAGCCGGCGAAGCCGAGCTGCTCGATCATCGCCAGCTCGTGGTCGATCTGCGCCCACGCCCGCGCCCCGCCGGGCGCCCCCCGGGGGCCGTAGCGGTGCGTGGCGCCCTCGTCGGTCAGGTGGCGCAGCCAGCTCATCTCGCTGTGGCCGCCGGGCACGGGGAACGGCGGCAGGCTCGGGGCGACCAGCGCCAGGTCGAACGCGCAGGCCCGCCCGAGCTCGGCCGCCCGCTCGACGACCCCGGGGTAGCGGGCGAAGCGGGCCAGCTGCTCGCGCCCCGAGCGCAGGTGGGCCGCCCCCGACGGCGGCAGCCACCCGTCGATGTCGTCGAGGCTGCGCCGGGCCCGCACCGCCGCGAGGGCGGCGGCCAGGCGCCGGCGGCCCGGGGCGTGGTGGTGCACGTTGTTGGTGGCGACGACGTCGGCCTGCGCCCGGGCGGCGAGGGCGGCGAGGGCGTCGTTGCGGGCCGAGTCGAGGGGGTCGCCGTGGTCCCACAGCTCGACGACCACGTTGTGGCGGCCGAAGCGGGCCTGCAGGTCGGCCAGGGCGGCGGCGGCACGCGCCGGGCCGGCGGCCAGCAGGGCGGCGGGCACCACCCCCTTGCGGCACCCGGTGAGCACCACCCAGTGGTCGGCGGCGACGCCGGGTGGCCCGGTGTCGAGCCAGCGGAGGGTGCCCTCGCCGAGGGCGGCCATGTCGGGCACCGCCCCCGCCCCGAGAGCGGCCAGGGTGTCGGCGTCGAGGTCGGGCCGCCCCTTCTCGCGCCCCCGCAGGTGGGCCACCGACAGGGCCCGGCACAGCCGGCGGTAGCCCTCGGGGTCGCGGGCGAGCACCAGCAGGTGGGTGCCGTCGGGGTCGGCCACCCCCGCCTGCGGACGGGCCAGCCCGAGCGACAGCTCCGCCCCGAACACCGACGGCAGGCCGACCTGGCGGGCCGCTTCGGCGAAGCGCACCACCCCGTACATGCCGTCGTGGTCGGTGACGGCCAGGGCCTCGAGGCCGAGGCGCACGGCCTCCTCGACCAGCTCCTCGGGGTGCGACGCCCCGTCGAGGAAGCTGAAGTTCGAGTGGCAGTGCAGCTCGGCGTAGGGCACCGGCGCCCGGCTGGCGCCCCCCGGGCGGGCCAACCCGGCGGGTGGCTCGTAGGCCGGTCGCTTCCACGACCACGCCGGGCTGTCGCCGCCGTCGCCGTCCGCGGCGAAAGGACGGTGCGGCCGGCCCGACAGCCGGGCCTCGAGCTCCGCCCACGGCACCGGGGGGTTCTGCCATCCCATGCCCGCAGCATATCGAACACGTGTTCGATCAGAGGCAGGCATCCACCACCCTCGGGGCAGGTGATGCTACAGCTGGCCCATGGGCACCTTCGTGCTGCGCCTCGACGAGGGCCGCGGGCCGCTGCGAGTGGCGGTCAAAGACGTCGTCGACCTCGCCGGCACCCCCACCACCGCCGGGTGCCGCATGGTCGCCTTGGCCGCGGCGCCGGCCGACGCCGACGCCGCCTGCCTGGCCGGCCTGCGCGCCGCGGTGGCCGACGGAGCGGCCTCGATCGTCGGCAAGACCGGCTGCAACGAGCTGGCCTTCGGGGTCACCGGCCTCAACCCGTTCTTCGGGTCGCCGGTCAACCCCCTCGACCCCACCCGGGTGGTGGGCGGGTCGTCGAGCGGCTCGGCAGCCGCCGTGGCCGCCGGCGACGCCGACGTCGCAGTGGGGTCCGACACGGGCGGGTCGATCCGCATCCCGGCCGCCTGCTGCGGGGTCGCCGGGCTGAAGACCACGGCGGGGCGGGTCCCCCTGGCCGGGGTCTGGCCCCTGGCTCCCTCGCTCGACACGGTGGGCCCGTTGGCTCGCGACGTGGCCGGCCTGGTGGCCGGCATGGCGCTGCTCGAACCGGGGTTCACGATGGGGGGCGCGGTCGCCGCCGCCGCCGTCGGCCGGGTGCGCCTGCCAGCCGCCCCCGCGGTCGACGCCGCCATCGACGCCGCCCTGGCCGCGGCCGGGCTGGCCACGGTCGAGGTGGCCCTGCCCGGGTGGGCGGCGGCCCACGAGGCGGCGACCACCGTGTTGCTGGCCGAGGCGTGGGCCACCGACCGCCACCTCTGGGACACCGGCGGGCTGAGCCCGGAGGTGGCCGACCGCCTGGCGCTCGGCGCCGCCATCGGGGCCGCCGACCTGGCGGCGGCGCGCGCCGGCGCAGGGGCGTGGGTCGCCGAGGTGACCGCCGCGCTGGCCGCCCTGGGCGGCCCGACCCCGGCGGTGCTGGCCATGCCCACCCTGGCCGAGGCGGTGCCCCGGGTGGCCGACGCCGCCACGGTGACCACCATCCGCCACACCCTCCCCTGGAACCTGGCCGGGTGGCCGGCACTGTCGCTCCCGGTGCCCGTCGCCGGGGGCGGGGTGCCTGCCAGCCTGCAGCTGGTGGCCGCGCCCGGCGGCGAGGAGCTGCTGCTGGCCACCGCGGCGATCGTCGAGGCCGCCGTGGGCGCCTGACCCGCCCGGGAGCTGCGGGCGTCGGACGGTACGCTGCCCGGTCCATGACCCCCGCCGCAGGCCACCTGCGTGCCTTCACGCGCCGGCGCTCGCCGCTGTGGTTCGAGCTCGCCGTGGTCGTGTGGCTGTGCTGGGTCTACGACGCCGTCAGCAACCTGGCCCACCTGCGCCTCGGCGCCGCCCTGGCCCACGCCAGGGAGGTCGCCCACCTCGAGCGGGTGGTGCACCTCGACCCCGAGCGGGCCCTCGACCACTGGCTGAGCGCCCACCACGCCCTCGGCTGGATCGTGTCGACCTACTACGACAACGCCCACTTCGTGGTGACCTTCGGCGTGCTCGGGTGGCTGTGGGTGCGCCACCCCGGCCACTACCGGCCGCTGCGCTCCGCCCTGGCGCTGGTCAACCTGGCGGCGCTGGGGGTGTTCTGGCTGTGGCCGATGGCACCGCCGCGCATGCTGCCCGGCTACACCGACGTGGTGGCCGCCACCGGTGCCCCGGGCTCGTGGCACAGCGGGGCGCTGGCCACCCACGCCGACGAGCTCGCCGCCATGCCGTCGTTGCACCTGGCGTGGGCGGTGTGGTCGGCGTGGGCGCTGTGGCGGGTGCTGCGGGCCCGCACCCGCTGGGCGGCCCTGGCGTGGCTCTACCCGGTGAGCACGGCGGCCGCCGTGCTGACCACGGGCAACCACTTCGTCGCCGACGTCGCCGCAGGCGTCGCGCTGACCGGGGTGGTCGTGCCCGTGGCCGACCGCATGAGCGCCCTGCACGTGCGGGTGCTGCTGCACCACCACCGCCGCCGCCACGCCCACGCCGGCGCCGACGCCCCGGAGCTGGTCGAGGTGCCCTAGCAGAGGGCACGGCCGGGCTAGTCGTAGCTGGCTTCGGCCACCCAGCGGCCGCCGCTGCAGGTGAGCAGGTGCGCCGTGCCGTCGGCCAGGGTGACCTGCAGGCGCGCGCAGCGGCGGCCGCCGGCATCCCACCACCGCTCCTCGAGAGGCCAGGGGCCGGCCCATGCGGTCACCGTCGCCGACGGGCCGGCGCCCACCGCCACCTGCGCCGGGGAGGCGCTGAGGATGCCGCGGCCGCTGACCTCGAGCGTCGCTCCGGCGGCGTCGACCACCTCCGCCGCCACCGGCGGGTGGTGCACCACCGCCGGCGCCGGCCCGGGCAGGCGCCCGGGCCAGGGGGGCGGCGGGTCGGCCGGCCCGCGCATCGGCCGGCCCCCCGCCGCCGGGTGCCGGTCGGTCGGATCGATCCAAGCCGCCGGGCGGGCCGGGGTGCGGGGATCGCCCCACGGCACCAGGCGCACCTGGTCGGCGGGGCTGCGGCCGCCACCGACCACGCCGGTGACCACTGCCTCGGGGCCGAGCAGACCCTGCACCCGGGCCAGCGATCGGGCCACGCGCGAGGTGTCGGTGGACGCCCCCCAGAACCCGAGCTGGCGCCCGTGGTCGGGGTGCACCTCGTCGGGGCGCAGGCGCAGCAGGGTGAGGCCCCCCGAGGTGCGCCCCTCCGGGCCGCCCAGGGCGCGCAGCCACCCGTCGAGCTGCCAGCGCACCCGCTCGGCGATGGCCCCGGCGCTGAGGGCGCCGTCGTGGCGCCACAACCGCGACAGGCGTTCGCCGTGCTCGGTCTCGGCCTCGATGGCCACCCGGGTGCAGGCCAACCCCATCGCCGCCAGCCGGTCGTGCAGCTCGGCGGCCAGGCTCCTGCCGACGAAGGCGGCCACGTCGACGCGCTCGGCCGGCGGGTCGAGCGCGGCGGCCACCTCCAGGTCGAGTGGCGCCACCCGGCCGGCGGGCGGGTGCTCGTCGAGGCCGCGAGCCAGGCGGTGGGCCGCCACCCCGGGGGTGCCGAAGCGGGCCAGCACGTCGGCCTCCGCGAGCGCAGCCAGGTCGCCGAGGGTGCGCAGGCCCAGGCGGGTGAACACGTCGACCAGGTCGGGCCGGTCGAGCACCCCCACCGCCAGGGGGGCCAGCCATGCCGCGCTGGCGCCGGGGGGCACCACCCGCACCCGGCCGGCACCCCCCCCGCCGACACCCGACCCGCCGGCGCCCGGCCGGGCGGCCAGGGTGGCGGCGAAGCGCCCGTCGGCCACCCCGGCGCAGGCACGCCCGCCGGTGCTGCCGGCCAGGGCCAGGTCGGCCACGGCGGCATCGACCGCCTGCACGACCAGGGCGGCGAGGGCCTCGTCACCGCCGAAGTAGCGCGACGGCCCTCGCGTCGGCAGGGCCACCTCACCGGCCCGCCCCACCTCCACCGCCGGGCAGAGGGCCTCGACGGCGACGACCGCCCGCTCCCAGGCCCGCAGGTCGCGGCTGGGGTCGTCGGGCACGACCACCACCTCGGGGCAGCGGGCCTGCGCCTCGCGCCGGCGCAGGCCGACCACCACCCCCTCGGCCCGGGCGGCGGCCGAGCACGCCACCACCCGGTTGGCGGCCACGACCGCCACCGGCACCTCCGGTGGGTGGCCCGCCGCCACCACCGGCCAGTCGGGGTGGTGGGCCACCAGCGTGCGCACCGCTGCGCCCTCGCCCACGCCGCTCACCCCGTGCGCAGCGCCGCACGGGCCGCACAGGCCGCACCGGCCGCCTGAGCCGCGCCCGTCGCTCGGGCGTCGCGCGCCGCGGTGGCGGCGGCGAGCACGGCGGCGGCGCGCGGCGAGCGGGCGGTGACCGCTGCCGCACCCTCGGTCACCGGCGCCGCCACCGGCGGCGCGCCGGGCGCCGCCTCGACCGCCCCCGTGGCCCCGGGCAGCAGCAGGCGCCCCCGCCGTTCGCGCACGGCCCCCCGCCGCCCGGTGACCGCCACCTCGGCCACCCGGCCGACCAGGTGGCCGTGCCCCTGCTCGAGGCCCTGCCAGGTCACGTCGGTGACGGCGAGGTGCAGGTCGGCCGCCTCGGGCCACGCGCCGGCCCGGGCCCCCACCGGGCCGAGCACGACCAGCACCGCGCCTCGCTCGCGGGCTCGGGCGGTCAGGCGGCGGGCGTCGCCGTCACGCACCCGGCCGGGGGGCCGCACCACCACCACGTCGACGCTCTCGAGCAGGGCGGCGGTGACGACCGGCCACTGGGCGCCGGGGTCGGGCACCAGGGCGAGGCGTTCGAGGGCCACGCCGAGGCCGGCGGCGGCGACGAGCCCCAGGTCGGCGAGGGCCACCGCTGCGCACCACCCACCCGCCGCCGACGCACCGGCGGCCAGGGCCAGGGCCAGCGACGTGGCCCCCACCCCCGTGCCCCGCCCGACGGTGACCGTCGACCCCCGGCGCACCCCGCCGTCGGGCAGCAGGGCCCCCAGCGGCGGGGTCACCGCCAGCACCCGGTCGGCGGCCGCGGTGACCGGTCGGGCGCGGGCGGCGACGACGCTCAGCGGGGTGGGCGGGGGCGGTGCGCCCGTCGAGCCCGACGCGCTGCCCGCGGCCCGGGCGCTCGGTGCAGCCACCCGGCCAGTGTATCGAACACGTGTTCGACCTGCCGAGGGCCGAAGGGATGCCGGCAGGCGCCGGCGCCCGTCAGCGCCGCACGACCCCCTCGGCCAGGGCGGCGGCGGCGACGGCGGTGGCCACCGCCTCGCCCACCCCGGGGAAGAACACGCTCGGCACGACCTCCTCGGCGCTGAGCATCGACGCCGGCACAGCGGCGGCGATGGCCTCGGCAGCGGCCAGCTTCATGCCCTCGGTGATGCGGGTGGCGCCGGCGTCGAGGGCACCGCGGAAGATGCCGGGGAAGCACAGCACGTTGTTGATCTGGTTGGGGTAGTCGCTGCGGCCGGTGGCCATGACGGCCACGACGCCCTCGGCCTCCTCGGGCATGACCTCGGGCACCGGGTTGGCCAGGGCGAACACGATGGGGCCGTCGGCCATGGTCTCGAGGTCGGCCCGGCCGAGCAGCCCGGGGCCGCTCACGCCGATGAACACGTCGGCGCCCTTCAGCAGGTCTTGGAGGCTGCCGGAGCGGTTGTCGGGGTTGGCGTGGTCGGCCAGCCACTGCTTCGAGGGGTCGAGGCCGTCGCGGCCCTTGTGGATGGCGCCCCTCCGGTCGGCGGCGGCCACGTCGCGCACCCCGGCGCTCATCAGGATCTTGGCGATGGCCACCCCGGCGGCGCCGGCGCCGGAGAGCACGACGCGCATCGACTCGATCGGGCGGCCCACCACCTTGGCGCTGTTGCGCAGGGCGGCGAGGGCGACCACGGCCGTGCCGTGCTGGTCGTCGTGGAAGACCGGGATGTCGAGCAGCTCGGTCAGGCGCTCTTCGACCTCGAAGCAGTGGGGGGCGGCGATGTCCTCGAGGTTGATGCCGCCGAACATCGGCTCGAGGCGCTGCACGGTCTCGACGAGCTGATCGGGACCGTCGACGCGCAGGCACACCGGCACGGCGTTGACGCCGGCGAACGACTTGAACAGCACCGCCTTGCCCTCCATCACCGGGAGGGCGGCCTCGGGGCCGATGTTGCCCAGGCCGAGCACGGCGGTGCCGTCGGTGACCACGGCGACGGTGTCGCGCTTCATGGTGTAGCGGTGCACCAGCGACGGGGTCTCCGCGATGGCGGTGCAGACCCGGGCGACGCCGGGGGTGTAGGCCATGGCCAGGTCGTCGCGGTCGTGGAGCGGCATGCGGCCGTCGATGGTGAGCTTGCCGCCCTCGTGCAGGGCGAAGGTGCGGTCGTCGATCGAGATCACCTGCACGCCGTCGACGCCGCGCGCCGCCTCCGCCACGTGGCCGGCCGCGTCGTCGGAGGGGCAGAACACGACCAGGTCGCGGGTCACCGTGGCGCCGTCGGTGGCGACGATCTCGATGCCCATCAGGCTGCCGCCGGCCTCGCCGAGGGCGGAGGCGTAGGTGCCCAGCACCCCGGGGTGGTTGCGCAGGCGGGCTCGGATCCGGAGGGAGTACGCGGCGAGGGCGGTTGCCATGGGCGAAACCTAGTGGGCGGCCCCCCCGCCGGAAAAAGGGACGAGTTCCCTCTTGTGCGCTGTGGCGCGCGACACATACGGTGAGGCCGTCCACGACGTCACCGCTCGATCGGAGGTCGCTGGTCCTTCGGGGGGAGGGCCGGGCCGCCGCCGAGCGCCGCCGTGGAAATGGGGGCGGCGGTGCACTCCCGAGGGGGGTGCACCGGCGCGTCCGCCGTCCGGCAAGGGCCACGAGGACGGGCCCGGACGCGACGAAGCACCGGCCGGGGGGGGAGGCCGGTGCTTCGCAGGGCTCGAGGGGCGGTTGGGGGGGATAACTGCCCCGAGCGCTCCACCAGTGTGCACCACCCCCACCCATCTCGTCAAGCGGTTTGTGTCGCATCAACCATCGCAATTCGAGATGAGCGGCATCGCGGCGCCCACCGTGGTCGAATGCCGGGCGATGCCCGCCGACCCCCAGCCCGTCCGCACGGGCACCCTGCTGTGGACCCCTCCGGCCGAGCGGGCGGCGGCCAGCCGCCTCGGGCGCTGGCTCTCCGCCCTCCGCGGCGCCGGGACGCTGCCCCGCGACAGCGGCTACGACGAGGCCCACGCCTGGTCGGTCGGTGACCCGGGGGCGTTCTGGCCGGCGGTGGCCGACGAGCTCGGCATCGCCTGGTCGACCCCACC
>DASTHS010000128.1:0-13933 GCA_035718085.1 Acidimicrobiales bacterium
CGGGCATCGGCGCGCCCGCTAGCGTCCGGCCCGTGGCGGCGCAGACGGTGCTGGTGGGCGGCGGCAAGATGGGCGCCGCGCTGCTCGGCGGGTGGCGGGCCGCCGGCCGGCCGGCCGGCGAGCTGGCCGTCGTGGAGGCCGACCCCGCCCGCCGGGCGTGGTTGACCACCGAGGTGCCGGGCGTGCCCGTGGGGCCCACCGTCGACGCCGTGGCCCCGGCCGCCGGCTTCGACGCGGTGGTCGCCGTCAAGCCGGGCGACGTGCCGGCCGCCTGCGCCGCCCTCGCCGCCGCCCCCGCCGGCCCGCCGGCCCGGGCACTGTCGGTCGCCGCCGGCGTCACCCTCTCCGCCCTGGCCCGGTGCCTGCCCGCCACCGCGGTGTTGCGGGCCATGCCGAACACCCCGGCCCTCGTCGGTGCCGGCGCCGCCGGCCTGGCGGCGGGCGCCCGTGCCGGTGATGCCGACGTGGCGTGGGCCGAGGGCCTGCTCAGCGCCGTCGGCATCGTGGTGCGGGTGGGCGAGGGGCTGCTCGACGCGGTCACCGGCCTGTCGGGGTCGGGGCCGGCCTACGTGTTCTTGGTGGCCGAGGCGATGGTCGAGGGAGGCGTGCTCGCCGGGCTGCCGCGTGACGCCGCCAGGTCGCTGGCCGTGCAGACCCTGCTGGGCTCGGCCCGGATGCTCGCCGAGACCGGGGACGGTCCCGAGGCGCTGCGCGCCGCGGTGACCTCCCCGGGGGGCACCACAGCTGCGGGCCTGCGGGCGCTGGAAGCCGCCGGGGTGCGCTCCGCCTTCCTCGAGGCGATCGTCGCCGCCGCCGAGCGCAGCCGCGAGCTCGGGGCGTAGTCGCCGTCACCGCCGCCGGCTGCGCAGCGGGCCACTTCCCCATGCCCGGTTCCTCGCGTACC
Source organism: Acidimicrobiales bacterium (assembly GCA_035718085.1). Taxonomy (GTDB): domain Bacteria; phylum Actinomycetota; class Acidimicrobiia; order Acidimicrobiales; family Palsa-688; genus DASTHS01. Next base: position 905 of record DASTHS010000128.1, read on the forward strand.
TTGGAGGCCCGGAGAAGGGTGGTCCACGTGGAGCCAAGCGAGTCCCGCGTGCAGTACGTCACCGTCAACGAGGTGGCGTCGCAGCTGCGCGTGTCGAACATGACGGTCTACCGGCTGGTGCAGTCCGGCGAGCTCCCGGCGGTGCGCATCGGGCGCAGCTACCGCATCCGGGCCAGCGACGTCGACGGGTACCTGGCCCGCCGCTACACCGAGGCCGGCTAGGGCCCCGGCTTCGGTTGGGCCGGGTCGCGCCGGTAGCCTCGACGGTGATGATGTCCCGCCGGGTCCCCGAGGCGACCGTCGCCCGGTTGCCGGTGTACCTGCGGGCCCTGGTCGAGCTTTCCGGGGTGGGAGCGTTCGTCTCCAGCGACGACCTGGCGGCCATGGCCGGGGTCAACGCCGCGCAGGTCCGCAAGGACCTCTCGTGCCTCGGCTCCTACGGGGTGCGTGGCGTCGGCTACGAAGTCGACCACCTGGTGCGCCAGGTCAGCCGTGAGCTCGGCGTGGTCGACGATCGGGCCGTCGCCATCGTCGGTGTCGGGAACCTCGGCCGCGCCCTGGCCGGCTACGACGGGTTCCGGGGCCGCGGGTTCCGGGTGGTGGCCGCCTTCGACACCGATCCGGCGAAGGTCGGCACCGAGGTGGCCGGCGTGCCGGTGCACCCGGCGGCGGCGCTCGTCGAGGTCTGCCGCCACGCGTCGGTGACCATCGGCGTCGTGACCACCCCGCGTCAGTTCGCGCAGGACAGCACCGACCGGCTGGTCGAGGCGGGTGTCGTGTCGATCCTGAACTTCGCCCCGGTGCTGTTGCAGGTGCCCCCTCGCGTGGCGGTGCGCCAGGTCGACCTGGCCGCCGAGCTGCAGATCCTCAGCTTCCACGAGCGCAGCGCGGAGCGGGCCCGGGCCGGCACCGCCGACCTGGAGGTGACCGGTGCCGGTTGAGGGGCCGCAGTACCCGGTGAACCTCCTGCTCGACGGTCGGTCGTGCCTGGTCGTCGGTGGCGGCGCCGTGGCCGCCCGCAAGTGCGAAGGCCTCCTCGACGCCGGCGGCTCGGTGCGGGTGGTGGCCACCGAGGTCCGCTCCGAGGTCCGGGCCCTCGGCGTCCCCTTCGTGGAGCGGCCCTACCGCCGCGGTGACCTCGACGGGGTGTGGTTGGCCATCGCTGCCACCGACTCGCCCGAGGTGAACGCTGCCGTGCGCGCCGACGGCGACGCCGCCCACATCTGGGTCAACGCCGCCGACGACCCGGTGAGCTGCAGCTTCACCCTGCCGGCGGTCGTGCGCCAGGGGCCGGTCACCGTCACGGTGGCGACCGGCGGTCACAGCCCCGCCCTCGCCTCCTGGCTCAAGGCCCACGTGGCCGACGAGCTCGGGCCGGAGGTGGCCGAGCTCGCCGGGCTGCTCTCCGAGGCCCGCGCCTCGGTGCAGGCCGCCGGGCGGTCGACCGAGGACGTCGACTGGCGGCCTGCGCTCGACTGGGACATGCTCGCCATGATCCGCAGGGGCGACCTGACCGGAGCGAGGGAACGGGTGCAGGCGTGTCTGTCGTCGTCGTAGGCCTCAACCACCGCAGCACGCCGCTCGACGTGCTCGAGGCGATGACCGTCCGCACCGGCGGCCTGCCCAAGGCGCTCCACGAGCTGTCGGGCAAGGCCCACCTCGCCGAGGTCGTCGTGGTGTCGACCTGCATGCGCACCGAGGTGTACGCCGTGGCCAACCGCTACCACGACGGCATCGCCGAGATCCGCTCGTTCCTCACCGACTGGAGCGGCCTGCCGCCCGAGGTGTGGAGCGACCTGGCCTACACCTTCCACGACCTGGCCGCCGCCCGCCACCTCTTCAGGGTGGCCTCGGGCATCGACTCGGCCGTGCTCGGCGAGGGGGAGATCCTCCGCCAGGTGCACGCGTCGTGGGAGTCGGCGCGCGCCGAGGGTGTCGACGGCCCGGCGCTGGCCACCCTGTTCCGCCTGGCGGTCGAGACCGGCAAGCGGGTCCGCACCGACACGGCGATCGCCACCGGCACCACCTCTCTGTCGCACGCAGCGGTGGAGATGGCCTCCGACCGGCTCGGGTCGTTGGCCGGTCGCACCACCCTGGTCGTCGGCGCCGGCGAGATGGGCGAGGCCATGGCCGGAGCCCTTGCCGGCGCCCCCGCCGCCGGCCCGCTGCTGGTGGCCAACCGCACCTGGCAGCGCGCCCTCGACCTGGCCGACCGCCTCGGTGGCAGGGCCGTCGGGTGGGAGTCGCTGCCGGCCGCCCTCGCCGGTGCCGACGTCGTGCTCACCTCGACGGGCTCGCCCGACCTCCTGCTCGAAGAGGCGGACATCGAGGCGCTGCTCGCCGGGCGGGGTGAGCGGCCGCTGCTCATCGTCGACATCGCCGTGCCACGCGACGTCGACCCTGCCGTCGGGCGCCTGCCCGGCGTCACCCTCCTCGACATCACCGACCTCAAGCGCTACGCCGAGACGGCCCTGGCCGGCCGGCGCTCGGAGGTGCCGGCCGCCGAGGCCATCGTCGACGCCGAGCTCGAGCGCTACGCCACCCTCGAGGCCCAGCGGGAGGTCACGCCGGTGGTCGCCGCCCTCCACGAGCGGGCGGAGGACATCCGCGCCGGCGAGCTCGCCCGCGCCGCGAACCGGCTGGGCGGCCTCGACCCGGCGAGCCGGCGGGCCGTCGAGGCGCTGACCCGGTCGATCGTCGGCAAGCTCCTGCACGACCCGACCGTGGCGGTCAAGACGGCGGCGGCCACCGGCGAGGGCGAGCAGCTGGCCCGGGCGCTGCGCCAGCTGTTCGACCTGTAGGCGTTGGCGTCGCCCGCGCCGGTGACCGGCGGCCCGCTGCGCATCGCCACCCGGGCCAGCACGCTCGCCCGCTGGCAGGCCGAGCACGTCGCCGGGCTGCTGCGCGCCGCCCTTCCCTCCGGTGACGTCGAGCTCTTGGTGCTCGACACCTCCGGCGACCGCCGCCTCGACGTGCCCGTCTGGGAGCTGGGGGGCACCGGCGTGTTCGTCAAGGAGATCCAGGCCGCCGTGCTCGACGGTCGGGCCGACCTGGCGGTGCACTCGGCCAAAGACCTGCCCTCAGAGCCCACCGCCGGCCTGACGCTGGCGGCGGTGCCGCCTCGCGCCGACCCCCGAGACGCCCTCGTCGGCGCCCGGCTGGCCGACCTGGCGCCGGGCGCCACCGTGGCCACCGGCTCGGTGCGCCGCCGGGCGCAGCTGGCCTGGCTGCGCCCCGACCTCACCTTCGTGGGGGTCCGCGGGAACATCGCCACCCGGCTGTCGAAGGCGCCCGCCTGCGGGGCGGTCGTCGTGGCGGCCGCCGCCCTCGAGCGGCTCGGGCTGCTCGACGACCTGGTGGCCGCCGGCCGCTGCGAGGTGCTCTCGCCGGTCGTGATGCTGCCGCAGGTGTCGCAGGGGGCCATCGGCGTCGAGTGCCGCACCGGTGACGGCGCCGCCCTGGCCGCCCTTGCCGCCATCGACGACCCGGTAGCGCACGCCGCCGTCGCCGCCGAGCGGGCGTGGCTGGCCCGCCTCGGCAGCGGCTGCAGCCTGCCCGTCGGCGCCCACGCCACCGTGGGCTCCGGCGACTCCCTGCGCCTCGAGGCCCTCGTGGCCGCCATCGACGGGCGGGTGGTGCTGCGCCGGTCGGCCATCGGCTCGGTGCACGACCCCGCCGAGCTCGGTTGGCGGTTGGCCGACGAGCTGCTCGAGGGCGCCGGCGCCCGGTCGCTGCTCGACGACGACGGGGCGGCCGGCTCGCGCTCGACGGCCGCCGGTACCGGCGCCACGTTCGGTGCGGCGCCCTGGCCGGGGGCGGGGGCCGGCGCGTGACCGTCTACCTGGTCGGCGCCGGGCCCGGTGACCCGGGGCTGCTGACCCGCCGGGGGGCTGAGCTGCTTGCTCTCGCCGACGTCGTGGTGCACGACCGCCTCGCCGACGCCTCGCTGCTGTCGTTGGCCCCGGCGGCCGTCGAGTTGATCGACGTGGGCAAGGCGCCCGGCGGGCCGGTGCGCCAAGACGACATCACCCGGCTGCTGGTCGAGCGCGGTCGCAGCGGTGCCACCGTGGTGCGCCTGAAGGGCGGCGACCCGTTCGTCTTCGGCCGGGGCGGCGAGGAGGCCCTGGCGTTGCAGGCGGCGGGCGTGGCGTTCGAGGTGGTGCCCGGGGTGACCTCGGCGGTGGCCGTGCCCGCCTACGCGGGCATCCCCGTCACCCACCGCGGGGCCTCGGCGATGGTCACCGTGGTCACCGGCCACAGCCGCGTGGAGCTCGACCGTGAGGTCGACTGGAGCTCGCTGGCCAAGGTGGGCGGCACCATCGTCGTGCTCATGGGCGTCGCCCACCGCGGCCACATCGCCGGCCGCCTCATCGACGGCGGCCTCGACCCGACCACCCCCGTCGCCGCCATCGGGTGGGGCACCCGCCCCGAGCAGACCACCGTGCGCACCACCCTCGCCGGCCTGGCCGGCGCCGCGGTCGAGCCGCCGGCGACCATCGTCGTCGGCGCCGTGGCCGCCCTCGATCTCGGCTGGTACGAGACCCGCCCCCTCTTCGGCCGGCGGGTGGTCGTGACCCGGGCCGGCGAGCAGGCGTCGGCCCTCGCCGGCCGCCTGCGTGCCCTCGGCGCCCGGCCCGTCGAGCTGCCCACCATCGCCATCGCCGGGCCCGCCGACGGCGGCGCCGCCCTGGCCCGGGCCGCCGCCGGGCTGCGGGAGGGCCGCTACGGCTGGCTGGCGTGCACGTCGGTCAACGCCGTCGAGCGGCTCTTCGCCCACCTCCACGTCGCCCGCGCCCTGGGCGGGGTGCTCGTCGCCGCGATGGGGCCCGGCACCGCCGCCGCGCTGGCCGCCCACGGCATCGTCGCCGACCTGGTGCCGGCCCGGTCGGTCGGCGAGGGCATGCTCGCCGCCTGGCCGCCGCTGCCCGCCGCCGCCACCGGAGCCGCCGCCCGGCGGGTGCTGCTGCCGCGTGCCGCGGTCGCCCGTGACGTGCTGCCCGACGGGCTGCGCGCCGCGGGCTGGGACGTCGACGTGGTCGAGGCGTACCGCACCGTCGCCGCCACGCCGTCGGCGGCCCTCGTCGCCGAGGCGGCCGGCGCCGACGCCGTGTGCTTCACCTCCGCCTCCACCGTCGCCGGGTTCCTCGGTGCCGTCGGGGCCGGCGGCGCCCCCCCGGTGGTCGTGACCATCGGCCCGGTCACCTCCGCCGCCGCCCGGCGCGGCGGCCTCACCGTCGACGCCGAGGCCGTCCGCCACGACCTCGGCGGCCTGGTCGAGGCGCTCGTCGCCGCCCTCGCCGGACCGGGGTGAGCGGGCGGCGGGCCGCTCATCGCAGGTGCAGCAGGCCGGCGAGGAGGTGGGCCGGGCGCAGCGGCTCGGCGCGGGCCCGGTCGATGGCGCCGGCGACCTCGGCCACGCGGTCCCAGGCGAGGGCGGCACCCGGGTCGGTCGGTGGCGACGCCGGCGACGCCCCCGTGCCGCCTGCGGCGAGCGCGTCGAGCGCGCCGGCCACGGCCTCGAGGTCGGCGCGCAACGGTCCGGCGGCGCCCGCGGCGGCGTCGGTCACGCGGGCTACCTCGTCGATCAGGCGCTCGAGGGCGATGAGCGCCGGCCACAGCAGCCGCGCCTGGCGTCCTGTCGGCGACGGGTCGGCGAAGTGCTGCGACCAGGTGGTGCGCAGGTCCGACAGCGCCCGGTAGGCGGCCCTCCGGCGACCGGCGGCGCCAGGGGCGGCGCTCGCCGCCTCTCGCACGCAGGCGGCGACGGCCGCCAGGGCGGCGGCCAGGTCGGCGGCCAGCGCCGGCCGCCACGTCGACGGCCAGACAGCGAAGCCGGCCACCAGCACGATCCCCACCCCGAGGAGGGTGTTGAGCAGCCGGGCGGTGATCAGCTGCCCCGGGCTCGGCGTGATCGAGTCGATCTGGATCAGCACGAGGGGTGTGAGGCAGGTGACGAACATGCCGTAGTTGCGCAGCACGGCGACGGGCAGCAGCGCGGACAGCACGACGAACGCGGGGAGCAGCTCGCGAGGCGAGCTCACAGCGAGGAGGATGAGGCCGCCGACGACGACACCGACCGACGTGCCGACGGCGCGCTGCACGGCGCGGGCGAACACCGAGCCGAAGTCGGGCTTCATGGCCACAGCGACCGTCAACGGCACCCAGTACGGGCGGGCGTCGGGCCCCCACAGGGCGACGGCCTCGGCCAGGGTGAAGCACACGGTCAGGCGCAGCGTGGCCACCAGCGACCGCCGCCCCGAGGCGCGCGCCAGCCGGGCCGCCCACAGCTCGCGCACCGCCCGCAGGCCCGTCGCCACGTCGGCCGCCGGCGCCGACCCGACACCCCGACGGGCGACCGACCACGCCTCGACCACGTCGGCGTCGCTCGGCGGCAGGGCCCGCACGGGGCCACCGTCGCGCACCGCTTCGGCGACGGCGCGCACCGCGGCGACGCTCTGGGGGCCGGCCGGCTCGCCGCCCGCCAGGCGGTCGATCGCGGCCCGGGCGAGGGGCAGGCTCGAGTCGAGGGCGACGAGGAGGTCGGCCGACTGGCGCATCGGGCCGCCGAGGCTGGTGCGCAGCACGACCATCGCGTCTTCGGCGGCGTTGAGGGCGGTGGTCAGCGCCCAGCGGCGGTCGTAGCGGTCAGGGCGGTCGGCGCCCTCGAGCAGCGCGGCGATGGCGTCGTAGACGGCGGCCACCGTCCGCCGCTCGTGGGCCGGGCCGGGCCGCAGCCGATCGGCGAGGCTGATCACCAGCTTGAAGCCGGCCCCGGCCATGGCGATCAGCGCGGTGCGCCACGCCGGTCCGGGCAGCGGATCGATGCCGGCGATGGCCACGTAGACCAGCAGGTTCAGCCCGAAGATCGACCAGGTGGCGTCGAACCCGCTGACCAGGCCGCTCACCGCGGCGACCAGCGCACCGACGGCGACGACCTCGACGCCGTGGCCGCGCACCGCGGCGCCGATGACGATGCCGCAGCCGACCGCCAGCGCGGCGCCGATCATCCGGCGGGCCCGCATGCGCCAAGGGCCGTTGCGGTCAGCGCCGGCGAGGGGCAGCGCGCCGAGGCCGGCGAGGAGCCCGGCGGCGACGTGGCCGGTGAGCACGGCGATGCCGAAGCTGCCGCCCACCCCGACAGCGGCCTCGATGGCCAGGTTCCAGGGCACCGGCGCCTTCTTCGGCGCGAGCAGCTCGACCGGCCACGGTCGGCCGACGCCCCCGTCGGGGGCGGCGAGGATTCGTGAGCGCAACGCCACGACCGGTGCCTACCCCGACGGGCGGCCGCCGCGGACGGCCGGAAGCTGCCTAGCGCAGGCGCCCGGCGATCCAGGTGCCGGCCCGGGCGACGGCGTCGTCGGCCTCGGGCGCCAGGCCCACGATGGCCTGGAACACGTGGAATGCGCCCTCCCACTCCTGCAGCTCCGCCTCCACGCCGGCGGCCCGGGCCGAGGCCACCAGGCGGGCGCTGTCGTCGTAGAGCACCTCGGCCGCCCCAACCTGCACGAGCAGCGGCGGCAGGCCGGCCAGGTCGGCGAAGAGCGGGCTGACGAGGGGGTTGCGCACGTCGCCGTCGGGCACGTACCAGGCAACCACGGTGCCCATCTCGTCGGGGTCGATCATCGGGTCGACCGCACGCCGCCCCTCGAGGGAGGCGCCGGTCATGGCCAGGTCGGTCCACGGTGAGAGCAGGTAGGCCCCGGCGGGCAGCGGGTCGCCCGCCTCCCTGATCGCCAGCAGCAGCGCCAGCGCCAGGCCGCCGCCGGCCGAGTCGCCAGCGACGACCACCCGCCGGGGGTCGCGGCCCGACGCCAGCAGCCACCGGTAGGCGGCGAGCGCGTCGTCGACCGCGGCGGGGAAGGGTGCCTCCGGCGCCAGGCGGTAGCCGACGTTGAGCCCGTCGGTGGTGGCCGCCGTGCAGATGGCGGTCAGCAGCCGCCGGTGGGTGGTGACCGACCCCTGGTAGTAGCCGCCGCCGTGCAGGTAGAGCACCGTGCCCGCGGCTCCGCCGGATTCGAGCTCGACCTCCTCGGCCGGCACGCCGCCGGCGTCGACGGGCCGGGTGGTGACGCCCGGCAGGGGAGGCAGGGCAGCCATGGCCTCCTCCATGCCGGCGCGGCGCACCTCGACGGGGGGCACGGGGAGCCCGGCCACCGCTTGGCGTCCCGCGAAGAGCATCTGCACGAACCCGGCCATGGCCTCACTGGTCATGGGCCCGAGCCTGCCATCCCGCGGTCGCGGCTGCGCGCCCCCTCGCCGCCAGCCTCATGGGGCTGGGTCCAGCGGCCGCGACGCCGTAGCCTCGGGCCAGCCCGCCCCCGCCCGTAGGAGAGGCCCCGTGCCGACCTTCCCCACCACCCGCATGCGCCGACTGCGCCGGTCGCCCGCCCTGCGCGACCTGGTCGCCGACACGGTGCTCACCCCCGCCGACCTGCTGGCGCCCCTGTTCGTGCGTGAGGGCATCGACGCGCCGCAGCCGATCGCCTCGCTGCCCGGTGTGGCCCAGCACACTGTGGAGAGCGTCGTGAAAGAGGCGCGTGACCTCGCGGATCTCGGCGTGCGGGGCTTGATGCTCTTCGGCGTGCCCGAGCGCAAGGACGGCATCGGGTCGGAGGCTTGGAACCCATCGGGCATCGTGCAGGTCGCGCTGGGCCGGCTACGCGAGGAACTGGGCGATCGCATGGTGCTGGTCACCGACCTCTGCCTCGACGAGTACACCGACCACGGTCACTGCGGCCCCCTCGACCGCCACGGTCGTGTCGACAACGACGCCGCCATCGACCTCTACGGCCGGGCCGCCCTCGCCCAGGCCCGCGCCGGGGCAGACGTGGTGGCGCCGAGTGGGATGATGGACGGCCAGGTCGCAGCCATCCGCGCCGCCCTCGACGGCGACGGCTTCGCCGACACGCCGATCCTCGCCTATTCGGCCAAGTTCGCCTCGGCGCTCTACGGGCCCTTTCGCGACGCGGTCGACGTGCAGATCGCCGGAGGCGGTGACCGCCGTGGCTACCAACAAGACTGGCGCCGTCGCCGCGAGGCCCTCGCCGAGGTGGCCCTCGACCTGGTCGAGGGGGCCGACATGGTCATGGTCAAGCCGGCCGTCACCTACCTCGACGTGATCGCCGCGGTGCGGGCGGTGGTCGACGTGCCGGTGGCCGCCTACCACGTGAGCGGGGAGTACTCGATGATCAAGGCGGTCGCCGCCAACGGCTGGATCGACGGTGACGCCGTGGCCCTCGAGCAGCTCACCGCGGTCAAGCGGGCCGGCGCCGACATCATCCTCACCTACCTGGCCGGCGAGGTGGCCGCCGCGCTGCAGGCCGGCAGGTGACCACCAACGAGGAGCTGTTCGCCCGCGCCCAGCGGGTGAGCCCGGGCGGCGTGAACTCGCCGGTGCGGGCGTTCCGGTCGGTGGGCGGCACCCCTTACTTCGTGGCTCGCGGCCACGGGTCGTGGGTCGAGGACGTCGAGGGGCGCCACTACCTCGACTACGTGCAGAGCTACGGGGCGTCGATCCTCGGCCACGCCCACCCCAAGGTGGTCGAGGCGGTGCGGGTCGCCGCCCTCGACGGGTCGACCTTCGGCGCGCCGACCGAACGGGAGGTGCTGCTCGCCGAGCAGATCGCCGACCGGGTGCCGGGCGCGGAGATGGTGCGCCTGGTCAGCTCCGGCACCGAGGCGACCATGTCGGCGGTGCGCCTGGCCCGAGGGGCCACCGGGCGCGACAAGGTGGTGCTGTTCGAGGGCTGCTACCACGGTCACAGCGACGGGCTGCTCGCCGGCGGGGGCAGCGGGGTGGCCACCCTGGGCCTTCCGGCGTCGGCCGGCGTGCCGCCGGGGGCGGTGGCCGGGACCCTGGTGCTGCCCTACAACGTGGTGCCGACCCTCGACGCCGACGTCGCCTGCGTCATCGTCGAACCGGTCGCCGCCAACATGGGCTTGGTCCCCCCCGCGCCCGGGTTCCTCGAGGGGCTGCGCGCCGAGTGCGAACGGGTCGGCGCCCTGCTGATCTTCGACGAGGTGATCACCGGCTTCCGCCTCGGTCGGGGCGGCGCGTCGGTCGCCTTCGGTGTGCGCCCCGACCTTGTGTGCTTCGGCAAGGTCATCGGCGGTGGGCTGCCCCTCGCCGCCTTCGCCGGTCGGCGCGACGTCATGGAGCAGCTGGCTCCACTCGGCCCCGTCTACCAGGCCGGCACCCTGTCGGGGAACCCGCTGGCCACGGCCGCCGGCCTCGCCGTGCTGGCCCTTCTCGACGTCGACGCCTACGCCACCCTGGCCGGCACGGCGGAGCGGTTGGCGTCGGGCATGGCGGCGGCGTTCGCCGAGGCCGGCATCGCCGCCCAGGTGCCCGTCGCCGGCCCGCTGGTCGGGGTGTTCTTCTCCGCCGAGCCGGTCGTCGACTACGTCGGGGCGAAGGCGTCGGCGGCCACCGGCCGCTACCCGGGGTTCATGCACGGCCTGCTCGACCGGGGGGTGGCGGTGGCGCCGGGTGCCTACGAGGTGCTCTTCCCGTCGCTCGCCCACACCCCCGGCGACGTCGACCGCAGCGTCGAGGCCGTGGCCGAGGTGGCCGCCGCCCTCGCCGCCGCCTGACTCGTCGGGGCCTGGGTGGGGACGCTGTCGCTGCCGGCCCGTCGGAAGGCCACGGCCGCGGCGACGCCGGCGGCGACGGCCGCCACCCCGCCGACCAGCACCGGCGCCCGGCCGCCGGCGGCGTCGGCGAGCAGGCCGAGGAGCGGGCCGCCGACGGGCGTGGTGCCGACCATCAGCACCGTCTGGAGGGCCAGCACCCGGCCCACCATCTGCGGGTCGGCCCGCAGCTGCACGATCGCGGTGGTCGCGGTCATGTAGGCGACGCTGGTGCCGCCGACCGCCACCACGACCAGATAGGCCCACGCAAGGTCGGGCACGACCGCCAGCACGACCATGGCCACCCCGAAGGCGACCGCCCCCGCCACCATCGACCTCGGCCCCACCGCCTCGCGGCGGGCCACCGCGAGGGTCCCGACGACGGCGCCGGCGCTGAAGAGCGAGTAGACGAGCGTGTAGCCGCCGTCGCTGCCGTGCAGCCCCCGCTCGACGAAGAGCGGGAACACGACGGTGAAGTTGTAGCTGGCCGTGCCGATCACCGCGAGCAGCACGAACGAGACCCGCAGCACCGGCGTGGCCGCCACGTAGCGCAGCCCGGCGCGGACCTGGCCGGGGCCCCTCGGGGTGCGCGGCGCCCGGCGCAGCTCGCCGTCGCGCATGGCCGCCAGCGCGGCGAGCACCACCAGGTAGCTGGCGGCGTCACCGGCGAAGCACCAGCCGTAGCCGACGCTCACGATGAGGGCGCCGCCGATCGCCGGTCCGGCGATGCGCGACAGGTTGACCATGGCGCTGTTGAGGGTGACGGCGTTGGTCACGTGGCCCTCGCTCACCATCTCGTTCACGAAGCTGCGCCGCGCCGGGTTGTCGAAGGCGAGCATGCAACCGCCGACCAGCGACACCGCGAAGAGGGCCCACGTCGGCGAGTGCCGCCAGAAGGCCAGGCCGGCGAGGGCCACCGACTGCAGCATCTCCAGGGTCTGGGTGAGGTAGAGCAGGTGCCGCTTGTTCGACCGGTCGGCCACCAGGCCGGCCCAGGCCGACAGCAGGAGGATGGGCCCGAACTGGCACGCGGAGAGCAGACCGACGTCGGCGCCGCTGCCGGTGCGGTGCAGCACCAGCAGGGTCACGGCCACCGTGGTCAGCCAATTGCCGCTGTTGGACACCAGCTGCCCCCAGAAGAACAGCTTGAAGTTGCGATGCGACAGCGACGAGAACGTGCGGCCGACGGCGTCGGGCAGGCGGGGCACCCGCGGGAGGCTAGAACGTTCGCTGGGCTAACGATCCGGGCCGGCCCGGCGACGCCCGCTACGGTCACCGCCATGCGGGTGGGGGCGATCGACGTGGCAGCGGTGCTCGACGGCGAGGGTCGTTTCGAGCCGACCCGGGCGTTCCGGGGCAGCACCGACGAGCAGTGGGCCGCCCACCGCGACCTCCTCGACGACGACGGGAAGCTCCCGTTCGCCATGGGCGGCTTCCTGGTGCGCAGCCGGGACCGCGTGGCGCTGGTCGACCTCGGTCTCGGGCCGCGGAGCTTCATGGGCATCCAGGGTGGGGCCCTGCTGCGATCGCTCGCCGCCCTCGGCGTCACCCCTGACCAGGTGACCGACGTGGTGTTCACCCACCTGCACCTCGACCACATCGGCTGGGCGACCGACGAGGGCGGCCTGCCGGTCTTCGAGCGGGCCACCTACCGGTGCGCCCCGGCCGACTGGCAGCACTTCACCGTGGCCCACCGCGGTGAGGAGGCCGACAAGCTGGCACCGGTCGCCGAGCGCGTCGAGCTGTGGGAGCCCGGTGCCACGATCCTGCCCGGGGTCGACACCCTCGCCGCCCCCGGCCACACCCCCGGCAGCACCGTCATCGTGCTCTCCGACGGCGCCGAGCGCGCCATGCTGCTCGGCGACGTGGTGCACTGCCCCGTCGAGCTGCTCGACGACGAGTGGGGGGCCCTCTTCGACGTCGACCCCGCCCTGGCGTTGCGCACGCGCGTCGCGCTGGCCCGCGAGCTCGAGGGCACCGACACCCCGGTGGCCGCCGCCCACTTCGGCGGCCTGCACTTCGGTCGCCTGCTCACCGGCGAGGGCCGGCGTCGTTGGGTGGTCTGAGCCGCCGTCAGATCACCACGGTGACCGGCACCGTGGCGCGCACGTCGGCGGCCGAGGCGGCCACCACCAGGTCGTACCGGCCGGGGTCGACCACCCACCCGCCGGTCGTCGGGTCCCAGCGGCGGAACGCGCTGGCCGGCAGCTGCACGACCGCCTCCGCCCGGGCGCCGGCCGGCACCACCACCTTCGCCCACCCGCGCAGCGCCTTGGGCTCGCGGGTGACCGGCGGGTCGATCGGTGCCACGTAGACCTGCACCACCACGGTGGTGGGCCGGTCACCGGTGGCCTCCAGTGGCACGGTGACCGTGAGGGGGTCGCCGGGTCGCACAACGGT
>DASTHS010000129.1:0-4381 GCA_035718085.1 Acidimicrobiales bacterium
GTTCGTGCCCCCCCGGCCCTACGAACGCGGGGTCGGCGGGCGACCGACGCTGATCCAGAACACCGAGACCGTCGCCCACCTGGGCCTCGTCGCCCGCCACGGCGCCGACTGGTTCCGTGCCGTCGGGACGCCGGAGGAGCCCGGGTCGACGCTGGTCACCCTCCAGGGGGCGTTCCGGGGTGACGGCGTCTACGAGGTCCCGCGAGGCATCCGCCTGGCCGACCTCGTCACCCTTGCCGGTGGCCTCGCCGCCCCCGTGCAGGCGTACCTGATCGGCGGCTACTCCGGCGCGTGGCTCGGCGCCGACGACGCCCACGACCTCCCGCTCGACGACCCGAGCCTCGCCGCCCACGGCGCCACGGTCGGCGTCGGGGTGGTCCTGGCCCTGCCGGAGGCCGCCTGCGGCGTCGCCGAGACCGCCCGGATCCTGCGGTACCTGGCCGACGAGACCGCCGGGCAGTGCGGACCGTGCGTCCACGGTCTGGCGGCCATCGCCGGCGCCGCCGACCAGCTCGCTCGCGGCAGCGCCGGGCGCGACGTCGTCGAGCGGCTGGAGGCGTGGTCGTGGCAGGTGACCGGGCGGGGAGCATGCCACCACCCCGACGGGGCCACCCGCATGCTGGCCAGCGCCTTGAAGGCCTTCGCCGCGGACGTCGAGGCCCACCGCATCGGCCGCCCGTGCGCGGCGGCGCCCCCCCGTCGCGGGCCGGCACGGCCGAAGCCGCCGCGGGCGACGCCACGATGACCTGGCGGTTGAGGGTCAACCCCATCACCTGCGACGGCCACGGCCTGTGCGCGGAGCTGCTCCCCGAGGTCATCACCCTCGACGACTGGGGCTACCCCATCATCGAGCCGCTCCCCCCTCACCTGCTGGCCCACGCCCGCCGGGCCGTCCGCGCCTGCCCCACCCTGGCGCTCGTCCTCGACCAGGTCCCGACGTGAGCTACCAACCCCTCCACCGTCGCACCGGTGCCCCGGCCGCCACGACCCCGGCCGCAGTGGTCGCCGATGTCGCCGGCGCCCGTGCGGGCCAGCGCCGCCGGGCGCCGGGGGTGGAGGCCAACGCCCGACTCACCGGCGCCACCGGGCTGCTCCTGCTGGTCATGTTGGCGGCGGAGGGGCTGACCATCGTGGCGATCCGGCCGCTGCTGCCCTGGCACATCGGCATCGGCCTGGCGCTGATCCCACCGGTCGCGCTGAAGGTGGGCTCGACGCTGTGGCGCTTCGCCCGCTACTACCTCGGCGACCAGCGCTACCGGCGGGCCGGCCCGCCGCACCCGATCCTGCGGGTGCTCGGCCCGGTGGTCACGGGTTCCACGGCGGCCCTCCTGGCCACCGGCATCGCCGTGTGGCTCGCCGGCCCCGGCAACGGGTCGCTGCTGTTCCTCCACCAGGCCAGCTTCGCCGTGTGGTTCGCCGCCATGACGGTCCACGTGCTGGGCCACGTGCTCGACGCCGCCCGCTCGACCCGTGCCGACGTGGTCGCACGCGGTGCCGCCCGGGCGGCCGCCCCCCACCGCGCGGCACGCCAGGCGCTGCTGGTCAGCAGCCTCGTTGCCGGGGTGGCGGTGGCCCTCGCCGCCCGAGGCGTGCCGAGCGGCTGGCTCACCGACTTCGGCCGGGCCCGCTGACGACCCAGGCGCCCGTCACGGGGCCGCCGGCGGCCGCCGCCGAAATGACACGCGTGCAACTCGTCTCCGCCCTCTGGTCTACTGGCACCCATGCGCATCGCCGCGATCGGTGACGCCCACCTGGGGCGCAGCTACTACCCGATGACCACCCCGGCGGGCGTGAACCAGCGTGAGGCCGACTTCGAGGCGGCGTTCACCCGGGCCGTCGACGCCGCCCTGGCCGAGGCCCCCGACCTGGTCGTGTGGCTCGGCGACGTGTTCGACCACCCCCGCCCCACGTACCGCTCCTTCCGCGTCGCCCAGTCGGCCCTGGCCAAGGTCCGCGCCCACGGCGCCGCCGTCGTGGTCATCAGCGGGAACCACGACACCCCCCGCCTGCCCGGCACCGGCAGCCCCTACTCGGCCCTGGCCGACGCCTTCCCCGAGTTCCACTTCGCCACCAGGCTCGCCTACCAGCCCGTCGACCTGCCCGGCGTGCGCGTGCACGCCGTGCCCCAGATGCTCACCGTCGAGGCCGCCCTCGACGCCCTCGACGAGGCCGCCGCCAACCGCAGCGGCGACCGCACCAACCTGCTGCTCACCCACCCCCGCCTCACCCAGCTCCAACCCCGCAACGCCGACATCAACGAGCTCGAGCTCGACGCCGGCCGCCTGCAGGCCGACCTGGTGCTGCTCGGCCACTACCACACCTTCGCCACGGTCACCCCGACCATGTGGTACGCCGGCGCCACCGACACCTTCAACTTCGGCGACGACCCCGACCGCCCCAAGGGCATCGTGGTGCTCGACACCGACACCGGCGCCTGCCGCCACGTGCCCGTGCCCGGCGGCCGGCCCCTCGTCACCCTCGAGACCATCCACGCCCTCGGCCTCTCCCCCGACGAGCTCGCCGAGCGGGTCATGGCCCGCGCCGCGTCGGTGCCCGACGGCGCCGTGGCCCGCCTCTACCTCGAGGGCGTCGACCCCGCCGCCTACCGCCTGCTCGACCTGGCCGCCATCCACGACGCCGCCGGCAACGGGCTGGTGCTCAGGCTCGAACCGCAGTTCGTGCAGACCGCCATGCACACCGAGCTGCCGTCGGTGGAGACCCTCGGCGGCCAGTGGGACGGCTACCTGCGCGGCCAGGACCTCACCGGCCTCGACCGCGACCGGGTGACCGCCCTCGGCCACGACTACCTGCAGTCCGCCGTCGAAGCGGCAGGCTGACCGGCCGCCGTGCTGCTCACCCGCCTCTACCTGCGCAACTACCGGGTCTTCGAGGACGAGCTCGACCTGCCGCTGCCCCCCGGCCTGGTCGGCATCTACGGCCCGAACGGGGCCGGCAAGTCGACGCTCCTCGAGGCGATCGTGTTCACCCTGTGGGGAAGAGCCCGCACGGCCAACGCCGACGTGCGCTCCTCGGGGGTGGGCGGCGAGTGCGTCACCGAGGTGGAGTTCGAGCACGAGGGCCACCTGTACCTGGTGCGCCGCCGCCTGACGGGGGTGAACGCCACCCCCCGCGCCGAGGCCGCCTGCGACGGCCTGCAGATGTCGGAGGGGGTGCGCGACACGGCCCGCTACCTCCACTCGGTGCTCGGCATGGATGACGCCGCCTTCCGCGCGTCGGTCTTCGCCGAGCAGAAGCAGCTGGCCGCGTTCTCGTCCCAGGCGCCCGACGCCCGCCGCAAGCTGGTGCTGCAGCTGCTCGGCGTCACCCCCCTCGACGCGGCGCGCGACGCCGCCCGCAAAGACGCCCGCACCACCCGCGAGCGCCACGACCACCTCCGCGGCGTGCTGCCCGACGTCGACGCCCTCGCCGTCGACGCCGACGACGCCGACGCGGCGGCCGCCGCCCTGACCGTCTCCGCCACCGACGCCACCACGGCGGCCGACCGGGCCGAGCGGGCCGCCGCCGACGCCGCCGACGCCGTGGCCCGCCTCGACGTGGTGCGCGCCGAGCACGACGCCCTGGTCGTGGAGGGCCGCGCCGCCCGGGCGGCGGCCGAGCGGGCCGCCACCGACGTGGCCGCCCGCACCCGCGAGCTCTCCGACCTCGACGCCGCCGCCGCCGACCTGGCCGACGCCGAGCGGCGGGCCGAGGGCCTGGCCGGCGACGAGGCCGTGGTCGGCCCGCTGCGCACCCTGGCCGACGCCACCGCCGCCGCCGAGGCCGTCGTGGTGCCCGACCCGCCGCCGCCGGCCGACCCCGCCGCCCGCGACGCCGCCGCCGACGCGGCCGGCGCCGCTCGCTCGCACCTGGCGCAGGTCGAGGGCCAGCACCGGGCGGTGGTCGCCGAGCTCGACCGGGCCCGGGCGGCCGCCAGCCGCTCCGGCGAGCTGTCGGGCGAGGCCGACTGCCCGCTGTGCGGCCAGGCCCTGGGCGACGCCTTCGCCCAGGTGCGCGCCCACCGGGCCGCCGAGGTGGCCGCCGCCGAGGGCCGGCTGGCCGCCCTCGACGCCGAGCGCGCCGCGGCGCGCACCGCGGCTGCCGCCGCCCTCACCGCCCTCGAGGCCGCCGCCGCCGCCCTGGCCGGCGCCGAGGCCGCCGCCGCCGAGTGGGCCCGCCTGCAGGCGCGCGCCGCCGACGCCCGGGCGGCGGCCGACACGGCGCGCGCCGCGCTGGCCGCCGTCGCCCCCGATCTGGTGGCCGCCGGCGGCGCCGCCGTCCCCGGCACCCCGGCCCGGGCGCTGGCCGCCCTGGTCGACGAGGTGGGCGGCCGCCTGGCCGAGCGGCGGCGGGCGGCCAGCGCCGCCGAGCGGCGCCGCGGCCG
>DASTHS010000130.1:0-5203 GCA_035718085.1 Acidimicrobiales bacterium
GCTTCCACAGTCCCGAAGCGCTCATCGCCATGGCCATGCTCACCCGAGGCGGCTGCTGCCCGCCCCTCCCAGGCCGGAACGCATGACCGAAACCGAACGTATGTGCGATTCACGCGCCCACGAAAATGTCACAAGAGCCGGATCTCGGGCTGTTCGAACACTGCTCTCGAGGTTGATGGGAGGGCCGCGTCGCCGCAACCGGCTTTGCCGACGCCAACTTGCCCAGTGGTGGGGTGCACGCATGCGAGGTCGACGCCGCCAGCTGACCGGCGCCTAGCCGGTGGAGGTGGCGCCGTCAGTCAGCGAACCGTCGGACCCACAGTGCCAGCCACCAGACTCATCCGTCGAGGGGGAGGTGCATGACCCGAGCGACCTGGGCGAGGTCGCTGTCGAATTGGAGGAGGCTGGCACCATGGCGGAGGGCGACGGCGGCGATCATGCAGTCGATCAGGCCCCGAGGCGTCACTCCGGCCCGCCGACAGGTGCGGTACACGCCGGTGGCACCGTCGAAGTCGGTCGGCACCTCGAACGGCAGCAAGTGGAATCGGCCGAGCAATCGCCGAAGGTCGTGCTCGCGCTGCGAGGTGCGAGCACCGGCCGTCACCTCCATGATCACGGGCTCGGTCACGGCGAGCTCACTGTCACCGTCGACGAGCTGCACCGTGCGGAGGTCGACGGCGCTGCCGGTGGCGCGGTCGAACTCCACCCACGCCGAGGTGTCGGCGAGGATCACCCCAGATGGTCGTCGGCCGGGATCTCGCCGATCGCACCGGCGCCGTGCATGGCGAGCGCCTCGTCACGGGTCATCGGCTGCCCTGCGAGGTGGCGCAGGGCGAGATCGACCGCCTCGGTCTTGGTGCGGAGGTGATAGCGCTCCATGACGGAGCGCACGAGGTCGTCGTCTATCTCGATGGTGGTGCGCGTCCGAGTCACGCACCAGTCGTACACCCGCAGGAGTAGGGCGCCGTATTGGTCGCTACCCGTCGCCGAGCAGCGCATCGACCAGCCGCTCCTCATGCACGATCCGCCGCTCGGCGGCGAAGGCGTCGTGCAGCGAAGGCGACCACGGCGTGGGCGGCGGCGGTGCCGGGTCGAGAGGCAGGTCGGGCGAGACCGCCGCGAGGTAGTCGTCGGCGGTCATGCGCCACGGGGGCACCCCCCAGTGGTGCATGGCCAGGCACATGCGCAGACCGGCACTGTCGAAGTCGCCGTGGTAGCCCAGGTCGGCGCAACCCGCGAGCAGCTGGTCGACGAGCAGCCGCACGGCGGTGGAAGGTTGCCCGTTGGTCGCCACCACGGCGAAGGGCACCCGGCGCTGGGCGGCGGCCTCCACCAGGCGGGGGTTCTCGACGACCAGCACACGCTGGCCGGCCGCCACCGACGACGGCCACGAACGCAGCGCCATCGACGAGAGGTGCACCGGCACCCCCAGGTCGGTCGCCGCGCCCGTCACCTCGCCGAGGCGCCCCACGAGGCGCAGCCCCCACGTCAGCGCCGGTGCCGAGACCAGGTCGTGATCGATGCCTGCCGCCGCCCACGCCGCACGCGCCTCCGACTGAGGCAGGCCAGCGCGGCATGCGAGGGCGCGAGCCACGGCGGCTTCGATGCGGCTGCCCCGGTCGAGGGCGTGGGCGTCGCCGAGCACGCGGGCCGCCAGCTCGACCCGGCTCACCGTGGTGCCGTCGAGCGACGAGAGCACGGCGCGCACCCGGACGACCAGTGCGACAGCGTCGTCGGCCCCGAGGCCGGCCACGCCGCCCGACCTGACGAGCCCGTCGGCGAACTCGGCCGCCCACGACTCGGGCCACTCGGCCACGGCGTCGCGCGCCGCCTGGCGGGCGGCCGCGGCAGCGCGCGCCACGGCCCGCCGCTCGGCAGCCGACGACGACACCGGATGGCCGAGGGCCGCCAGCGCCGAGACGAGGTCGTCGCCGAGGCCGAACGCAACCAGCCGCTGCTCGACCACCGACAGGTCGACGCTGGCGCCGGGGCGAGCGCCAGTGCGAGCGCCGGTCAGCAACGCCAGCAGCTGCACGCCACGCTGCGGCAGGGGCGGTACCGCGAGGCGGCCGGTGGCGCCCCGGTCGGAGCGCTCGAGGCGCGCCACCACGGCGCGCCACAGAGGTGCCAGGGCCGGGTCGGCGAGCGAGTGGCTCACCACAGGCCGTCTTGGCGCCCGCCGCTGCCGGGGGGCGGGGCGTAGCGGGCGGCGGCAGGCAGCAGTCGCACGGCGGGCTCGGGCTCGCTGCGCCGTTCGGCCAGGCGGTTGTCGACCAGCACGTCGACCGCTCGGCGGGCCAGCCGCTCGGGGGACGCCACCAGGTCGCGCGCCCATCGGCGGGCGTGGGTCGCCGCCATGCGGCCCACCTCGTCGACGACGTGGTCGACCGGAACCCACGAGGCGGCGCGCAGCGACTCGATCAAGAGCAGGGCGGCGTGCCCCTCGGTGCCCCCGGCCGGGAAGGGCCGGTCAGAGAGCGACCCCGTCGGGTCGATCGCCGCGATGCCCTCGCTGCGGGCCTCGACGACGAACCCGAACATCTCGTCGAGGTAGCGCGCCTCTTCACCGAGGCGGCGGCGCAGCTCGCCCCACTCGTCGTCGCTGCAGTCGTCGCGGTAGAGCACCGGGTCTTCGACCAGCCGGGCCCGCAGGTGCTGGCGGGGTGCCTCGGCCCGCACCGACGCAGCGGCGAGCAGGTCGGAGGAGGCGAGGGCGGGCAGGGGCAGCATGGCGATGCGGTCGGGCCGTATGCGCAGCACCGCGTCGGCATCGGCGTCGGTGGCGAACCCGTCGACCTGCGAGAGGATCTCGGTGGCCAACCCCCGCTCGATCATGAACTTGAGTGCGGTCACCAGGGCCCGCCGTTCAGCGGCGTCGCCGGCGAGCTCGATGCCGGCGTCGACCGCCGCGGAGCGCACCCGGTCGACCAGGTCACGGAGGCTGATGACCGCCGGGCCGGCGATCACCGAGGCCAGCACGAGCACGAGCAGCACCATCTCCAGCTGGTGCAGGGGCCGCCCGCCCGCCGTGCGTGGCGCCCGGCCTACGGGCACGTACCCGGTCTTGGCCAATCGGGCGGTGTCGGCGGTGACCTCCAGGCGGTAGCCGAGGCGAGTCGTCATCCACCGGTCGAGCTCGGCCTCGTGGCGACGGATGAGGGCGAAGGTGTCGGGGACGAGCTCCTTGCAGAGCAACGGTGTCGCGAGCAGCGCCCGGGCGGCCATCCGCCGCTCGACCGCGGCCTGCGGGTCGTCAGCCACCGGCGGCGGCGACGGCGACCTGCAGGTCGACGAAGGTCAGCGTGCCGTGCGGGTCGGCGACACGGGTGCACTGGTCGGGAGCACGCCGCACGTGGCAGACGATGCCCCCGTCGATCGCAGACGCCCCGCCGGTGTGGGGCGTCACCGGCAGCGCGCCCACGGCCCGGCCGACGAGCAGCTGCAGGCGGCGGAGGGCGGCGGCCGAGAGCTTCGCACCGTCGAGTGGCCCGGCGGCGAGCAGTTCGACGTCGACGCGCGCCGCGGCCTGGCGGGTCGACTCGCGCCGCCGTTCGAGCTCGCGGCGGGCCGCCGACCGGTCGGCGAGGGGGCTGGCCACCCCACGTGCTGCGGTGTCACCCCGCTCTCGGAGGCTCACCGGCACCGGCGCGGCAGGGGCATGCCACCACGAGGTGGTCGTGGCCACGGGGTCGGCGTCGTCGGCGGCGGCGAGGCCGAGGTGGCGTGCCGGGTGCAGGCCCAGCGCGGCGGCGAGCAGCGTGGCGGCGTGGTCGCCCGACGGTGCGCCGGCCACCATGGCCGCCAGCCGCAGCAGGTCACCGCGCCGCGACGATGCCCCGATGCCGGTGCGCGACAAGCGCACCAGGTTGAGCGTCAAGGTGCGCACGGCGGCGACCGCCTCGCCGCGGAGCCGGTCGATGCGCGCCTCACGGCTCGACGACGGCACGAACCAGCCGGCGAGCAGCGCCCAGTCTCCGGCGGAGGTGCCCGGCCGTGTCGTCACGGCCACGGCCCCGCCGAGGCCGGCCTGCTCGACGGCGCCGGCCAGGCCGCGTGCGACCCGCCCGACGATGAGGGGCACGGTCTCCCCGAGGGCGCGCAGGCAGGAGGCGATCGGGCGGCTGGCCCGTTCGATGTCGTCGAGGCGGTCGGCGACGTAGCCGACGAGCACCGAGGCGAAGAAGCCGAACTCGTCGGGGGTCAGGTCGTAGCGGTTCTGCCAGCGGTTGAGGTCGGCGAAGAACTGGCTGATCTCGCTGGTGAACGCCTGGTAGGGGTCGAACACGGCAGCGACCATGTCGGCGAGCCGCTGGGCGTCGATGCTCGGGACGTCGATCGCCTGCAGGTCGCGGAGGGCGGCGAGCACCGCCCGCAGCCGGGAGGTCGACACGTCGCCCACCTGGTCGACGCGCGACAGCACGCCTTCGGCCAGGTCGTGCACCTCTTGGCCGCCGCGGGTGATCAGGTAGCGGTTGCGGCGCCGGTAGTAGTCGGCCAGGCTCGCCGGCTCACCGGTCGCCGATGAGACGGTGAGGTTGCCCCAGCGGCGGAGGCTCTCGAGGCGGTCGGCGACGATGGCGGCGTCGAGGGGGTGGCCGGCGTCGGCCAGGCGGGCGGTGACCTCGTCGGGGCTGAACTCGCTGAAGAACGTGCCGGCGAAGGTGGCCATGATGGCCCGGTGGTCGCGCCACTCGTCGCCGGTGAGGTAGCGGAACAGCAACCGCCCCTCTTCGTCGCTCACGTCGCGACCAACCCGCGATCGGCCTGCCAGCGCGAGTGCTCGAGCACGATCACCCCGAGGTCGGCGTCGCGCAGCACCTCGGTGATCGCCAGCTCGGGCACGGTGGCGAACGTGCCCCACAGCCGCTCGCTGGTGGCGATGACGTCGAGGTCGAGCTCGACGAGCAGGCCGAACAGCTTCGGGTGGTTGTCTTCGGACACCTTGGCGAAGGCGTCGTCGAGCAGCACGAAGCGCGGGCAGCCCGGCGCCGACTCGGCCAGGCTGTCGCAACTGGCGGCCACCGCAGCGAAGAGGGGCAGGTAGCTGACGACCTTCTTCTCGCCCTCCGAGAGCGCGGTGCGCCGGGTCAGCCGCTCGGGGTTGCGGCCCGGTCGGCGCACCAGCACGGCGAGGTCGAACCAGTCGCGGTAGTCGAGCACCTCGGCCACCAGGTCGCGGTAGGTGGCGTCGGGGCGGGTGGCA
>DASTHS010000131.1:0-3442 GCA_035718085.1 Acidimicrobiales bacterium
GCTCGGGCAGCACGGCCACCTCCGGGGGGACCCGGTCGAGGCGTCGGGCCCTGCGCTCTGCCAGCGCGGCGTGCAGGGCGCCCGCGCAGGAGGCCTTGGTGGCGACGATCACCCGGTTGGCGTCGACGGCCTGGGCGGCGACCGCCGCCCCGTCGAGCACCAGGTGCGGGGCCCGGGTGAGCAGCACCTGGTCTTTCTGGCTGAGCGGCTCACCCTCGGCCCCGTTGACCACGACCACACGCCGGCCCTGCGCCGCCCGTGCGTCGAGGCCCCCGACCGACGACAGCTTGCGACCGGTCGGGAACCCGGCGCCTCCCCGTCCGTGGAGCCCGGATCGTCGGACCTCCTCGGCGAGGGCGGCGTCGGGTCGGTGGCGGCCGAAGGGCGGCAGCGGGCCGTGCACGGCGGTGTGGTCCGCGAGGGCCAGGGGCCGGCCGTCGGCGCCGAGGCCCCGGAGCAGCCGGGGGAGCGCGGCGGGTCGAGTCGTCACTGCGTCACCGGCTCCCGTCGGTGTCGCCGTCGCTGGTGGCGCCGCCGCCGGTGCCGGTGGCGGCGCGAGCGGAGATGGTGCCGCGCACTGCCCCTGTGGTGGGGTCGATCTGCAGGTTGGCGCTGAGGTCGAGGGCCGCTCCGGTGGCGGCGCGGACGGTGGCCGCCAGTTGGTCGCCGTCGAGCACCGTGACGGCGCCCTGGTAGTCGTCGGGGGCGCTGGGGGTGCCGAGGGTCACCCGGCTCGACTCGAGCGAGACCCCGCCATCGGTGCCACGACCCGAGAGCACGACGACGAGGGTGCCGGTCGCGGCTCCCGACACTGCGGCGGTCACCGTCACGGTGACCTGGCCGGACGACCCCTGGCGCTGGGTGAGCGTGCCGGCCAGTGCTGCGGAGAACGGCGGGGGTGGGATCGCCCCGGCCGCCGCCGGCTGCGCGGGCGCGGCGGCCGACGGCGGGCCGGCGGGGGCAGCAGCGGTCGGGGAGGGCGTGCGCGCCGTGGCGAGCAGCGTCGGTGGCGTGCCGGCCCGCTTGGCCCATCCCGGACGCCACGGGCCGCCGGACGCCCACCCGCCGATGAGCGCCACCGCCGCCACCGTGGCGATGCCACCCCCCAGCCGGAGGCCCGGTTGCGACGGCCAGCCGTGCGCCAGGCGCCACGCAACGGCCACGAGCACGGCGGCGACGCACAGGGCGGTCAGCGCCTTGACCCAGGCGAGCCGGCTGTCGGTGCCGGTGCCGAGCCCGTGGGCCACGGCCACCGGCCACGACAGGTAGGCCGCCCAGTGCAGGGCGCGCCAGGTGCGGTAGCCGAGCCGGTGCCGCAGGAGGCTGGTGACGACCAGCGCCACGACGAGGTCGAAGGCGACCGTGCCGAGGCCGAGCCAGATCGGGCGGTAGGGGGACGCGAACGGCACGACCACCGCCAGCCACCCGACCGGAGCGAAGGTGTCGGCCTCGGCGGTCACGATGTGGAGCGCCAGCACCACCACGACGAGCAGCGACACGCTGCGGTGCAGCTCGGCGGTGGCGAAGCGCGGCCAACCCGGCCGCGCCCACCGGCTGACGTTGCCGACGCCGAGCGCCACGGTGGCGGTGAGCAGCACGAGGGCCACCAGCCCGGTGCCGCGGGTGAGGTACCACAACGGGCTGGGGCCGGTCGCCGCCACGATCACGGTCACGACCCCTGCCCGGGCCATCCGCCGACGGTGGTCACCGCGCCGTCGACGCCCACCAGCCGGGCAGGGAGGCCTCGGCCCCCCAACCAGGCGGCGGCCCGTGCCCCGCGCACGATCGACGCGGTGGCCGCCGTGTTGGCGTCGACGCAGGAGGCGGCGGCGACGCTGACCGTGCGCCACCGCGGCCTCACCGGCCGCCCGGTGCCCGGATCGACGATGTGGTGGAGCCTCTCGGTGCCACGGGTCCAGGCCCGGACCACCGTCGAGGAGGTGGCCAGCCCGCCCCCGGCCAGGCTGACGGTCTGGCCAGGGGCGTCCGGGGGTGCCCGGTGGTCGTCGGTCACCCGCACCGTCCACCCGCCCGGGGGTGGGGCGCCCACCATGGCCAGGTCGCCGCCCAGGCCGACCAGGACCCCCGCGCCGGTGGCGTCGGCGGCCCGGCGGGCGGCGCGGTCCGCGGCGAGCGCCTTGGCGGTGGCCCCGAGGTCGAGCTCGACCCCGGCCGGCACCCGGACCCGTCGGCGCGCGGGGTCGACCTGCACCCGCTCCCAGCCCGGCGCGGGGGCCACCGCTACCCGCAGCGGCGGCCCCTCGGGCGTGATCGCGGCGAAGTCACGGTCGTAGCCGATCAGCCGCATCGCCGTGCCCACGGTGGGGTCGACGGCGCCGCCGGTCTGCCGGGCGGCGCGGAGGGCGACATCGACGGCCGTCAGCAGGAGGGGGCCGACGGTCACCCACGAGCCGGACGCGCGGTTGAGGGAGGTCAACTCCGAGTCGGCGCGGAACCGGCTGCAGGCGAGGTCGATGGCGGCCAGTTCGTCGTCGAGCACCGCACGGGCCGCCGGCTGCGCGTCGGGCGGCCAGGTGGCCAGCACGGCGGTGGTGCCGAGGGCACCGAACGACACCGGGTCGACGACCGTCACGATCCCCCCGAGACCACTGGCGCTGGCGTGGTGGCGGGCGCGGCGGTGACCGGGACCTGCGCCGGGGCCTGCAGCGACGGGGTGTCGGAGGAGCCGGTCGACGGGGTCGACTGGCCGACGCCGGCGGTGCCCGTCGCGGTGGCACCCCCAGGAGCGGCCTGCGTCGCCGCCCCGGCCGACCGGCCCGGCAGCACCTCGGCCACGATCGCCGAGGTCAACCCGACCATCACGACCGACGCGCCGACCACCCACCGGGTGGCGGAGTGCAGGTTGCGCAGAGCGACGTCGCGCTGACGGGCGGTGCCGCGCTGGTGACCGCGTCGAGCGACGGCAGGACGGGGCTTGGGGCTCACGACGGCACCATGCCCACCGCCACTTAACGTCCGCTGAGAGGCGATGGCCCCGGCGACGGCCGTCTGGGCCGTGCACCTGCCAGGATCTGGCGCGGATCGCGTCGGGGCGCCCGGCTGCGGACCTCCGCCGGAGAGGAGACGAGCGGCCGATGCGCATCCTCGCCGTCGAGGACCAGGTGAGGATGGCGGCGGCCCTCAAGCGGGGCCTGGAAGCGGAGGGCTTCGCGGTCGATGTGGCGGTCGACGGCGAAGAGGGCCTGTCGATGGCCCGTGACCGGGAGTACGACGCCATCGTCCTCGACATCCTCCTGCCCAAGTGCAACGGCTACAAGGTCTGCGCCACCCTGCGGGCCGAGGGGATCTGGACACCGATCCTGATGCTCAGCGCCAAGGCCGGCGAGTGGGACGAGGCCGAAGCGCTCGACACCGGCGCTGACGACTTCCTGGCGAAGCCGTTCTCCTACCTGGTGCTGGTGGCGCACCTGCGGGCGCTCCT
>DASTHS010000132.1:0-3973 GCA_035718085.1 Acidimicrobiales bacterium
GGCCGGTCGGCTGCACGCCGCCGGCCCCGGCGACGTGCCGGGCGACCTGCGCTTCGCCGCCATCGTGTCGAACCCGCCGATCCGGGTGGGCAAGGCCGCCCTCCACGAGCTGCTCGCCCGGTGGCTGCCGCGCCTGGCCGACGACGGGGTCGCCTGGCTCGTGGTGCAGCGCCACCTGGGCGCCGACTCGCTGGCGGGGTGGCTGGCCGGCCCCGACGGCGGCGGGTGGGCCGTGCACCGGCGCGGGTCGAAGCAGGGCTACCGGCTGCTCGAGGTGCGCCGGCCGGGGTCGGGCCGGTGAGCGGGCGACCGGGGCGGCGGCGATGAGGCAGCTCGGGCCGACCGACCTCAAGCGCCTGCACCGCGAGTGGCACCGACGCACGGGCGGGCGCCTGGCGCTGCTGCTCGACGGCGTGTCGTCGCCGTTCAACGTGGGGTCGATCGTGCGCACGGCGGCGGCCTACAGGGTCGAGCACCTCTACCTCGGCGCCGGGGCGCTCTCGCCCGGCCACACGAAGGTCGGGCGCACGTCGATGGGCACCGAGCGCTACCTGTCGTGGTCGTCGTTCGACCGCAGCCCCGACGCCGCCGACGCCGCACGCGACGACGGCTACACGGTGGTGGGCCTCGAGCTGGCCGACGACGCCGTGCCCCTGCACGCCGTCACCGCAGGCCCCGACATCTGCATCGCGGTGGGCCACGAGGACCACGGCCTGTCGCCGGCCACCATCTCGGCGTGCGACGCGGTGGCCTTCCTTCCGCAGCTCGGCCGGGTGGGGTCGCTCAACGTGGCGACCGCGGCGGCGCTGGCCGTCTACGAGCTGCGTCGACGCGAGTGGGTCTGACCGACCGCTCCAGGGTCGGGCGGTGGGGTAGGCGGGTCGAGCCCGGTCAGAGGGTGAGCGGGTCGACCTCGATGCGCAGCCGCCCGGGAGGCCGGGGCGTCGCGGCCAGGGCGTCGCAGAGGGCGGCGGTGGTGGCGGCCCGCACCACGATGCGGTCGCCGGCGTCGAGCACCTCCAGGCCGGCGTCGCCGTCGCCCGCCCCAGCGCCCGCCCCGCGGGCCCCCTCGGCCACCGCGGCGGCGAAGGCAGCGGCGGCCGGGCCGGTGCACACCGCCAGGCCGGCGGCGGGGGGCAGGCGCAGCTCGCGGCGCACGGCGAGCTCGGCCGCGGCCAGGTCGCCCGGCGCGCCGGCCGCGGCGGCGGCGACCACCGGGTGGCCGGGAGACCGGGTCTGCACCACCAGGCGGGCCCCGGGCCGGCGCCGGCCGCCGACCAGGCGGGCGGCGCGGGCCAGCATGGCCCCGGTCTCCTCCGCGGCGCGGTAGCGGGGGGCGAGCAGCTGGGCGTCGAGGTCGGCGAACACCACGACGTCGGCGTCGGCGGCGCGGTGCAACACGGCTTCGGTCCCGATCAGCACGGGGGTCGCCGGGACGGTGGTGGTGGCGGCGGTGACCTCACCGACAGGCCGGCCGGCGAGGGTCTCGAGTTGCTCGCGGGCCCGGCTCACCCCGACCCGCAGCCGGCGCAGCACCACCGACCCGCACTGGCCGCACACCACCGGGCGCTCCAGCGCGCAGCGGGGGCAGCGCAGCACCTCGCCCACTGCGGCACCGGCGCCACGGGGGGCACCCGCCGCGGCCTCCACGGCTTCGGCCTCCACAGCTGCGGCCTCCACGGCGGCGTCGCAGCGCTCGCAGCGGGCCACCGACCGGCAGGCGGCGCACACCAGCAGGCGGGCCCGCCCGGTGCGGTTCACCACCACGACCACCCTCCCGCCCCCGCGGGCGAGGTCGACCACCCGGGGCGACCACAGCCCGAGGCGGGGGTCGACGTCACGCATGTCGACCACCTCGACCGGGGCCCAGCCGGCCCGCTCTGCGGTCACCGGCGCGGCGACCACCTCACCGCAGGCGGCCGCCAGCGCAGCGGTGGGCCACGCCGAGATCGCCACGCACACCACCCCGGCCCGGCGGGCCCGCTCGGCGGCCACCTCGAACGCCGACCAGGTGGGCGCCTGCTCTTGCACCAGGGCCTCGTCGTGGGCGTCGACCACCACCACCGCAGCCAGGCCGGGGCACGGCGCCCAGGCGGCGGCGCGGGCGCCGACCACGACCGCGGCACCGGCGCGGGCCTGGGCCCAGCCGTCGGGCACCAGGGCCACGTCGCCGCCGCCGCGCCGGAGGCGGCCGGCGAGGGCGGCGGCCCGGCCGCTCGAGGGCACCACCACCAGCGTGGGGCCCCGCTGGGCGATGGCGGCGAGCAGCGGGGTGGGGTCGACCGCCGGGGCGAGGCGCACCAGCAGCGGCCTGCCGTCGGCGACGGCGGCGGGCAGGTGCACCGGCGTCGAGCGGGGGGGCGCCGGGGGCGTGAGCCGGGGTGGCGGCAGGGCGGCCACGGCCCGCGGCGGTGAGGCGGTGGCCAGCAGGGCCGCCCGCCGGCCCGCCCACCGCCACGCCGCCCAGGCGCTCAGCTCGACCAGGTCGGCGGTCGGCCCGTGGCCGCGCACCCGGGCGACGGGCCGCAGGTCGACCCCGGGCGGCGGGGTGACGCCGACGCCCACGACCCAGCCCCCGACCCGGCGGCCGTGCAGGTCGACGCGCACCTCCGAACCGACCTGGACCACCCCGGCCGGGCGGCCGGGTGTCGAGGCGGCGAGGAGGTAGTCGAACTGCTTGTCGAGGGCCCCGGCGTCGGGCAGGACCCGCACGACCGTGGCCCCCGGCAGCGGGGCTGGCGGCAGGCCGCTCAGAGCCCGAGGGCGGCGCGCACCTCGTCGAGCTTGGTGGTGTGCTCCCACGTGAACGCCTTCTCCGGCCGGCCGAAGTGGCCGTAGGCGGCGGTGGCACGGTAGATCGGCCGGCGCAGGTCGAGCTGCGAGATGATCGCCGCCGGGCGGAGGTCGAACACCTCCTGCACGGCGCGGGCGATGCGGGCGGGGTCGACGGTCTCGGTGCCGAAGGTGTCGACCATGACCGACACCGGGCGGGCCACGCCGATGGCGTAGGCCACCTGGATCTCGCAGCGGCGGGCGGCGCCGGCGGCGACGATGTGCTTGGCCACCCAGCGGGCGGCGTAGGCGGCCGAGCGGTCGACCTTCGAGGGGTCTTTGCCGGAGAACGCCCCGCCGCCGTGGCGGGCGGCGCCGCCGTAGGTGTCGACGATGATCTTGCGGCCGGTGAGGCCGGCGTCGGCGTGGGGACCACCGAGCTCGAAACGGCCGGTCGGGTTGGCCAGCACCTGGTAGTCGTCGCCGGCGAACGCCTCGGGCACGATCGGCTCGATCACGTGGCGGCGCAGGTCGGCGGGCAGCTGGTCGACGAGGTCGACCTCGGGGGCGTGCTGGGTCGAGATGAGCACCGTCTTGAGCCGCACCGGCCGGCCGTCGACGTAGTCGAAGGTGACCTGGGTCTTGCCGTCGGGGCGCAGGTACGGGAGGGTGCCGTCCTTGCGGACCCGGGCCAGGCGCTCGGAGAGGCGGTGCGCCAGCCAGATCGGCATGGGCATGAGGTCGTCGGTCTCGTCGCAGGCGTAGCCGAACATCATGCCCTGGTCACCGGCGCCCTGGGCGTTGTAGAGGTCTTCCTCGCCGGCGGTGCCGCTGCGGATCTCGAAGGCGGTGTCGACGCCCTGGGCGATGTCGGGCGACTGCTGGCCGATGGAGACGGCGACCCCGCAGGTGCGGCCGTCGAAGCCCATGTCGGAGCTGGTGTAGCCGATGCTGGTGACCACCTCGCGCACCAGCTTGGGAATCTCGACGTACGCGGTGGTGGTGATCTCGCCGGCGACCACGACCAGGCCGGTGGTGAGCAGCGTCTCGCAGGCCACCCGGGCGG
Organism: Acidimicrobiales bacterium; assembly: GCA_035718085.1. GTDB lineage: Bacteria > Actinomycetota > Acidimicrobiia > Acidimicrobiales > Palsa-688 > DASTHS01. The sequence goes on from DASTHS010000132.1 coordinate 3,839, forward strand.
CGGGGTCGTCGGCCAGGATGGCGTCGAGCACGGCGTCGGAGACCTGGTCGGCCATCTTGTCGGGGTGGCCCTCGGTGACTGACTCCGAGGTGAACGTGGTCCTCATTGGTGCTGTCCTTCTCCTGATCCTTCGGA
>DASTHS010000133.1:0-2555 GCA_035718085.1 Acidimicrobiales bacterium
CAGCGTGGTGCCCGGCGACGACGGCGCCCGCCGGGGGGCGGCGCTCCGGCGCACCCTGCTCCTGGCCGCCGGCAGCGCCACCGCCGACGCGGCCCGGGCCGCGGCCGCCACGGCCGTCGCCCGGCAGGTGCGCGTCGACGAGGCCGGCATCGGCCTGCCCGGCCCCACATCGGTCACCCTCACCGCCCGCAAGGGCACGATCCCCCTGACCATCCTGTCGAACCCCGGCCTCGACGCTCACCTGCTGCTGCAGGTGCGGTCCGCCAAGCTGGCGTTCCTGCCCTTCGACGCCGGCGGCGGCCCCTGCCGCCTGGATCGCACCGGCGAGAGCTGCCCCCTGGTGTTGAGCGCGGTGGCCACCACCATCCGCCTGCCGGTCGAGACCCGCACCAGCGGGGTGTTCCCCCTCGACGTCGAGCTGCGCTCCCCCGACGGGCGCACCACCCTCGCCGGGCCGGTGCACGACACGGTGCGCTCGACCGCCTTCTCCAACGTGGGCGTGGTGCTCATCGTGCTGGCGCTGCTGGGGCTGGCCGGCTGGTGGGCTCGTGATCTGCGCCACGGCCGCCGCGCCCACCAGCTCGTCGAGCCGCGCACCGGCGAGCTGCCTGCCGTGCCGCCCGCCCACCCTGCTGGCCGCCAGCCCGGCCGCCCGGCGGGCCGTCCGCCCGACCGGGCCCCCGGCGACTCCCGCTCGAGCGGCGACGACCCCGGCGACGTCGGCCGGCCGTCGGCGGGCGAGGCATCCTGGCTCGGCGACGACCCCGAGGTCGCCCGGTTCTTCGCCACGCCGCCGCCGGCGTGGCAGCCTGCGTCACCTTTCGGCCCGTCCCAGGGTCCGAATCCCTAGCGCCGCTACCGGGCCGCACCGACCCCAGGGGGACCTCCCAGAATGATCCGCGTCGTCACCGACAGCGCCTGCGACCTGCCCGACGGGCTGGTCACCGAGCTCGGCATCGGCATCGTGCCGCTGCGCATCCGCTTCGGCGCCGAGGAGCTCGTCGACCGCGTGGAGCTCGCCCCCAAGGAGTTCTGGGCCCGCTGCGCGGCGGCGAAGGAGCTGCCCGAGACGTCGGCGCCGTCGCCGGGCATGTTCGCCGCCGAATACCGGCGCATGGCCGAGTCGGGCGCGCAGGGGGTGGTCTGCGTGACCATCTCCTCGAAGCTGTCCGCCACCGGTGAGGCTGCCCGCCAGGCCGCCCGGGAGCTCGCCGACGAGATCCCGGTGCGGGTCGTCGACTCGTCGTCGGTCACCCTCGGCGAGGGCCTGGTGGTGCAGGCGGCGGCCGAGGCCGCCGCCGCCGGCGGCGACCTCGACGCCGTGGCCGCCGCTGCCGAAGGGCTGGTGGGCTCCCTGCGGGTGTTCGGCGCCATCGACACCCTCGAGAACCTGAAGAAGGGCGGTCGCATCGGCGGCGCCCAGGCGCTGATGGGGTCGATGCTCGCCATCAAGCCGGTGATCGAGGTCCGCGGCGGGCAGGTCGAGCAGGAGTCGAAGCAGCGCACCCGCGGCCGCTCGTTGCAGTACCTCGCCGACAAGGTGAAGGCGGCGGGGCCGCTGGCGCGCGTGGCGGTGATGTCGGCCGACGCCGACGACCTCGACACCTTCCTCGGCATGCTCGGCGACCTGCCCTCGGCGACCCCCCTGCTGCAGGGGGAGATCGGCTCGGTGATCGGCACGCACATCGGCAAGGGGGCCATCGGCGTCGCCTTCGTGCCCGCCGGCTAGGCGACGGCCCACCCCGCCGCCCGGCGCGTAGCGTTGGGGCACCGTGGTCGACGCGCAGCACCCCGCCTCCCTCGTCGCCGGGCGCGTGCTCTCCGGCCGCTACCGCCTCGCCGCCCCCATCGCGCGCGGCGGCATGGCCGAGGTGTGGCGCGGGGTCGACGAGGTGCTCGACCGGCCGGTGGCGGTCAAGGTGCTGCTCACCGCCCTCGCCACCGACGGCGCCGTGCGCGAGCGGTTCCGGCGCGAGGCCGTGGCCGCCGCCCGCCTGGCCCACCCCAACGTGGTGGCCACCTTCGACACCGGCATCGACGACGGCCTGGCGTTCATCGTCATGGAGCTGGTGCAGGGGCCGACCCTGCGCGACCTCATGCTCGAGCGTGGGCCGCTGCCCCTCGGGCTCGCCCTCTCGGTCGCCGACCAGATCGCCGACGCCCTCGCCGCCGCCCACCGGGCCGGGCTGGTGCACCGCGACATCAAGCCGGCGAACGTGCTGGTCGCCGACGACGACGGGCCGACGCTGCGGGTGAAGGTCACCGACTTCGGCATCGCCAAGGCGGCCGAGGAGGCGGGTGGCGCCGACCTGACCCTCACCGGGACCGTGATCGGCACCCCCAAGTACCTGAGCCCCGAACAGGTGCAGGGCCACGAGCCCGACCCGCGCGCCGACCTCTACGCCCTCGGGGTGGTGCTCTTCGAGATGCTCGCCGGCCGGCCACCGTTCGAGGGGCCCACCCAGATGGCCACCGCCCTGGCCCACCTCACCGAGACCCCGCCGCTGCTGTCGACGGTGCGCCCCGGCGTGCCACCCGAGCTCGACGAGCTGGTC
>DASTHS010000134.1:0-21441 GCA_035718085.1 Acidimicrobiales bacterium
GTGCGCACCCCCCACCAGAACAGGTCGCGGCCGTCGACCAGGGCGACGGGGCCGACCTCCGACAGCTCGGCGACGTGGCGCTCGGCGAAGGGGTCGGGCTCGGAGGGCGCCAGCACGGCGGCGGCACCGGCGGCGGCCGCCTCGGCGGGCGTGGTCTCGGGATAGCGGCCCGGCGCGGCGGCCACGACGGCGAACCCGGCCGCGGCCAGCAGCGCGGTGGCGTAGGTGTCGGCGCCGATCGCCATCCAGGGCCGCCGCCAGATGGGCACCCACACCGCCAGCGCGCCGGGGCCGACGGCCGCAGCGCCGACCCCGCCGTCGGCGGCCCCGGTCGGCCCCGGGCGGCCGACGCCCACGGCGTCGGCCAGGGCGTCGAGCTGCGCGTCGAGACCGGCGAGGTCGGTGACGTGCAGGGCGTGCACCCGGAGGCCGGCAGCGGCGAGCGCCTCGGCGTCCTCCCGGCGGTTCTCCTCCCGGTCGACCACGACCAGGTCGGGGGCGAGGCCGGCGATCCGGGCCACGTCGGGGTTCTTGGTGCCGCCGACCGCGGGCAGGTCGGGCTGCTCGCAGAACCGGGTCACCCCGACCGGGTCGACGCCCCACGCCCGCAGCGTCTCGGTCACCGACGGCACCAGGCTGACGACCCTCACCGGCGCAGCAACCTGGTCTTCTCGGCCACGAGCTCATCGGTGGAGATCACCCCACGGCGGCGGAGGAGGTCGAGGCGCTCGAGCTCGCCCGCCACCAGCGGCACCCTGCAGCGGTCGACCTGGCGCCACAGCTGCCGGCGCAGATCGGCGGGGCCGGCCAGACCGGCGATCCGGGCGACGGTGCCGCCCTGGTCGTCGACCTCCAGGTCGCCGGCCCGCAGCGCCCGCTGCCGGCGGGTCTGCACCATCCGCACGTCACGCACGTCGCGCAGCTCGACGACCTCCGGGCGGCGCAGCAGCCCCCGCCGCAGCAGGAGCCGCGACCTGGTCACCACCGCTGGCGTCTGCGCCCACCGCACGTAGCACCAACCGAGGCGCAGGAGGGCGACCACGAGGGCGGCGGCGACGGCCAGGTCGGCCGCGCCCGGCAGGCTGGCGCGGGCGGCGGCGACGGCGCCGGCCACCGCCCCGGCGGCGATCACCACGGGGCGCACCATGCCCGACCAGTGCCGCCGGGCCACGGCGACCACCTCGTCGCCGGGCGGCACGCGGCGGGAGGCCCAGGTCACGCCCCGGACGCTAGAGGCGTCCACGCACCGGCGGCGGGCACCACTTGACGCGCCCGGCGCCGGCGGCCACACTGCGGTCCACACGGCACCGGTTGCTGCGCCGGCAGGACGGTTCGGGGGGACTGGCCGCTGGCGCGCAACCGGTGTTCACCTCGTCGGGCACCGAGCGCGGGCATCCACCAGACGGTCACACCCCCTCCATAGCCTCGCCGGGGTGGGTGACGACGACGCCGAGCTGCTCGCCGGGCTGACGACCGCCCAACGCCACGCGGTCGCCGTCGAGGCGGCACCGCTGTGCGTCCTCGCCTGCGCGGGGGCCGGCAAGACCCGGGTGCTGACCCACCGCATCGCCTACCGGTCGCACACGGCCGCCGCCGACCCGGCCCACACGCTGGTCATCACCTTCACCCGCAAGGCGGCCGGTGAGCTCACCGAGCGCCTCGCCGGCCTCGGCCTTCGCGACCGGGTCGCCGCCGGCACCTTCCACGCCATCGCCTCCGCGCAGCTGCGGCGGTGGTGGGCCGACCGGGGCGCCCACGCCCCGGCGCTGCTCGACCGACCCGCCCGCCTGCTCGGCGAGCTCGCCGCCGGGCGGCCGGGTCTCGCCGGCACCTCGGGCGCCGAGCTCGCCGCCCACATCGGGTGGGCCCGGGCCCGGCTGGCGGGTCCCGACGACCTCGAGGCGGCGGTGGCCGGCGCCGCCCGGTCGCTGCCCGTGCCCGCCGGGGCGTTGGCCGCGCTCATGCGCCGGTACGACGACGAGAAGCGCCGCCGAGGCCTGGTCGACTTCGACGACCTGCTGTCGCGCTGCGCCGATGCGCTCGGCAGCGACGCCGCCTTCGCGTCGGCGCAGCGGTGGCGATGGCGGCACGTCTACGTCGACGAGTTCCAGGACGTGAACCCCCTGCAGCACCGCCTGCTCGAAGCGTGGCTCGGCGCCGGCACCGATCTGTGCGTGGTCGGCGACCCGGCCCAGGCGATCTACGGCTGGAACGGGGCCGACCCCCGCCTGCTCGACACCGTCACCGAACGCTGGCCGTCGGCGACCGTCGTGCGCCTCGACGACAACCACCGGTGCTCCCCCGAGGTGGTCGGTGCGGCTGCGGCCGTGCTCGGGCCGACGGGCGCCACCCTCCGGTCGAGCCGGCCCGCAGGGCCGGCGGTCCGGGTGCGCCCCGCCGCCACCGAGACCGCCGAGGCTGCGGCCACGGCCGCCGACATCGTGGCCACCCACGGCTCCGGGGTCCCCTGGGCGCAGATGGGGGTGCTGGTGCGCACCAACTCCCAGGTCGGGGTGCTCGTCGAGGCCCTGACGGCGGCAGGGGTGCCCGTGCGCCGACCCGGCCGCCCCCTCGCCGACGACCCTGCGGTCGCCGGCGTGCTCGGCTGGTGGCGGCGCCACCCCCTCACCCGGGTGCAGTCGGCCGTCGCCGACCTCGGCGAGGCGGAGAGGGCCGGCCGGGCCGCGGGGCGCCACGCCGAGGCCGACGCACTGGCTGCCCTCGCTGCCGTCGCCCGCGACTTCGCCCGCCTCGAGGGGCCGGCCACCGTGGCCAGCCTCCTCGGGCACCTCGCCGCCGCGGGGGCCGACGCTGCGGGGCCTGCCGACGCCGTCACGGTGTCCAGCTTCCACAAGGCCAAGGGCCTCGAATGGACGGCCGTGTGGGTGTGCGGCCTCGAGGCGGGGCTGGTGCCGATCGGCCGGGCGCAGGGCGCGGCGGCAGCCGCCGAGGAACGGCGGCTGCTCTACGTGGCCCTGACCCGGGCCGGCCGTCAGTTGACCTGCTCGTGGGCCCGCACCCGCCGCTTCGGGCAGGCGGCGGTGCCCCGGGAGCCGTCGCCGTGGCTGGAGCTGATCGCGCCCGGCGGCACCGGCCGGCGCCCCGACCCCGAGGTCACCGTGGTCGACGCGGACGCCTGGCGGGCCCGCCTGGCCGCCCAACGAGCCCGGCTGGCGGCCGGCCCCGACCCGACGGCCGGCCCCGACCCGGCCGGCGGCGACGCCCCGCCCGGCGGCGACGCCCCGCCCGGCGGCACCGGCCGCCGGCCCCGCAGGGCGGCGCGCATCACGCTGGCGCCACCCGACCCGGCGCTGGTCGCCGCCCTGCGCACGTGGCGGGCCGGGGTGGCACGGGCGTCGGGCGTCCCCGCGCACGTCGTGCTGCACGACCGCACCCTCGACGCCCTCGCCTCCCTGCGGCCGACCACCACCGACGAGCTCCTCGCCGTCCCCGGCGTCGGCCCGGTCAAGGCCGCCCGCCACGCCCCCACCTTGCTCGGCCTGGTCGCCGAGACGTCGACCCGGTCGGCGTGACCGGCGCCCCCGGAGGGGGCAGACAGCGAGGGGCACGAGGAGTACGATGGTCTCGTGGCTGTCTGGTACTCCATCGAGGTCTTCGACGGGGGCGCGTCTGCGTCCCTCTGGGCCGAAGCGCACGGTGACGCGCTGGTGGAGGCTGCCCTCACCGAGGGTGCCACCGACTGGACCTGGCACCGCCACAGCTGGGGGGTGGCCCTCGAGGTGCAGGTGGCCGACGAGGCCGCCTGGGAGCGCTTCTGCGCCCACGCATCGGTGCGCCGGGCGCTCGACGCCGTGCCCGACCCCCTGACCGGGCTGATCGTCTACCGGGGCCGGGGCGGCAGCGCCGGCAGCCCGTTGCCCCGCCGACCCCGGCCGCTCGCCGGCTCGGGCGCGGCGGCGCTGCCGCTGCCGTTCGACCTCGGGAACGACCAGGTGACCTCGGTCTGGGCACTCGTCCAACCGGCGCCCCTGGCGCCGGCGTTCAACCTGCGCTGAGCCCGGCGCCCCCGGCGCCGGTCACACCTTGGGGGACATCGCCGCGCGCGGCGGCGGCCACCCGCTGGAAGCGCTCCTCGTCGAGGGCGATGAAGATGGCCTCGGCGGTGGCGGTCACCTGGCCGTCGACCTCGACGTTGCCGGCGGTGTAGATCTTGCGGCCCTCGCTGCGCTCGTAGCGGCCGATGACCCGGAGGGGCACGTGGAGCGGGGTGGGCCGCACGTAGCGGATGCTCAGCCCGCCGGTCATGCCGAAGTGCCCCGAGAGCGACTGGGCGATGCCGAGCACCTCGTCGAAGGCGGCCGCGATCATCCCCCCGTGCACGCACCCCGGGGGCCCCTCGTAGGCGGCGCCGTAGACGACCTCGCCCACCACCACGTCGCCGTCGACGCGCATCGTGACCGGCGGGGCGACCGGGTTGCACGCCCCGCCGACCGGCAGCCAGTCCGACGGGCCGCCCCGCCGGCCGTCGGGCGGTGGGGCCTGCCAGCGCGCCGGGCGACGCGGCGCGCGGGCCACCGAACGCTGCAGGGCGTCGATGGCGGTGATCGCCTCCTCCAGCTGCTCTGCGGGCAGCTCGGCGGCCACGAACTCGGCGATGAGCGACCGCAGCGCCGCGGCCATGCGCCGGCTGGGTGTGCGCTCGTCGTCGTCGCCGGCCAGGTCGGCCCCCGTCGCCAGGCGCCCGGCGAGCTCGGCGGCGGGGTCGCTCACGCCCCCACCCCCGGATCGACCCCGGCCCCAACCCGGCCGTCGGCGGCGGCGTCGGCGGCGATGTCGACGTCGACGAACACCGGGGCGTGGTCGGAGGGCTGCTTGCCCTTGCGGGCGCTGCGGTCGACGAGGGCCCAGCGCAGGGCGCCGACCAGTGGCGACGACAGCAGCAGCAGGTCGATGCGCATGCCCCGGTGCTCGTGGAAGTCGCCGGCCCGGTAGTCCCAGTAGCTGTAGAGCCGCTCGTCGGGATAGCGGTCACGGAAGGCGTCGACCAGCCCCCACGCCTCCAGGTCGGCCAGGGCCGCCCGCTCCTCCGCGGTGACGTGGGTGGAACCGACGAAGCGGGCCGGATCCCACACGTCGCGGTCGTCGGGGGCGATGTTGAAGTCGCCGCACACGGCCACCAGGTCGGAGGGGTCGGTCAGGGCGTCGAGGTGGCTGCGCAGCCGGGACAGCCAGCCGAGCTTGTAGCGGTAGTGGGGGTCGTCGACCGACCGACCGTTGGGCACGTACACGCTGGTGACCTGCACGCCACCGCAGCGGGCGGTGATCAGCCGGGTGTCGGTGTCGGCTTCGATGCCGGGCGCGAAGCCGTGCACCACCGCGTCGATGCCCACGCGCGACAGGATGGCCACGCCGTTCCACTGGCCGTCGCCGTGGTGTGCGGACTCGTAGCCCATCGCCGCGAAGGCCAGGTGGGGGAAGCCGGCGTCGGCCAGCTTCGTCTCCTGCAGGCACACCACGTCGGGCGCGGCGTAGCCGAGCCACTGCTCCACCCTCGGCATGCGGGCCTTGAGCGAGTTGACGTTCCAGGTGGCGATGCGCATGTCGGCGGCAGCCTACCGACGGCCCCTGGCCGAGCCCCGAGGGGCCGGCTCAGGCGCGGCTGGTGCTGCCCCGCTGCCCTTTGGTGGCCGCCGCCGCCCGCCGTGGCGAGCGCCGCCCGGCGATGGCCGGTTCGCCGCCACCGGCGGCCGGCTCGGGGGCCGGCGGGGCCGGGTCGGGCTGGGCCGTCGCCGCGGGCGCGGCCCGCCGTGACCGTTTGGCGGGGGCCGGGCTCGGCGGCGAGGCGTCGGCGGGCACCGCCGTGCCGAGGGCGTCGGCGGCAGGTTCGCCGGTCCGGGCCGGGGTGGCCGCCGACCTCGTCGCCTTGGCCGCCACCTTCGTCGCCTTCGTCGCCTTGGCCGCCTTGGCCGCCGCTCCCGCAGGAGCGGCCTTGGTCGTGGCCTTGGTGGTGGTGGCGGCGGCTTTGGGGGCGGCGGTCTTGGTGGCCGCGGTCTTGGTGGCCTTGGCCGCCTTCCTGGCCCGGGGCGGTGCCGGCGCCTCGCTCGCCTCGACGGGGCCCGCGGCCTCGGCGGCGGCGCCGACGGTGGCCTTCGCTGCCCTCGGCGCGCGACGGGGCGCCGTGGGGGCCGCGTCGGCGGCCCCGTCGTCGGCAGGCGTCGTGGACGCCTTGGCCTTCGTGGCCCTCGTGGCCTTCGTCGCCCGGGCCGGGCCGGCGGCACCGGTCGGCTCGGGCGCCGCAGTCGTGCCAGCCGCGACGGCGGCCTTGGTCGCCTTCGTCGCCCTCGATGCCCGCCCACCGGCCACCGGCGTCGCCGCGACTGCGGGCGCCGCATCGTCGGTGGTGGCGGTGCTCGGCTGGGCCTTCGCCACCGCCTTGCCGGCCCGCTTCGCCGGGGCGGGGACCGCATCGGTCGCGTCGGTCGGTGACGCAGCGGCGCCCGACTCGGGGGCGACGGCGGGCGCCGCCGCCTTGCGCGAGCGCCGGCTGCGGGCCGGGGCCGGCTGGTCTTCGACCGGGGCCTCGGGCTCCCCGGGCACGACCCCGGGGACGATGGCCTCCGCTGCACCGGCGGCAGGGGCCGCCTTGCGGGACCGGCGGGCGCGCGCCGGCGGCGCCCCCTCGGCCGCCTCGGCCGCCTGGGCCGTCGGCTGGTCGGCGCCGCGCGCCGCGACTTCCTCCGTGGTCCCCGGCTCGCCGTCGACCGGCGCGGCGGGGGCGGCCTTGGCCACCCGCCGGGCCCGCTTCGCCGGGGCGGGTTCGCTCGACGCCGCGGTCGCCTCGTCGGCCGGCGCCGCCGCCCGCCTGCGGCGGCGGGGCGCCGGGGCCTCGTCGTCGCGGGACGGGGAGATCTCCGCCGCCACCGTCTCGTCGGTCGGGGCCCCCGACAACTTGGCGAAGCCGGGCAGCGCCAGCTCGACGCCGCGGCGGAGGGGGTCGAGGGCCTGCACCACGAAGGTGCGCTGCTCGCCCTTGGCCATCACGTCACGGCCCTTCCGCGGCGGCGGGTCACCCATCGCCGAGAGCGGCACGTAGCAGCGGGCGCCGTCGACGTCGACGAAGGCGCCGTGCGAGGAGAACGAGTCGACGGTGCCGTCCACCTCCGAGCCGAGCGGGTGGGCGGCGATGAAGGTGATGAACGCCAGCGGCTCGTTCACCGGCTCCGCAGGCGGGGTGACCGCCCGGCCCCGCCGCCGACGGCCCTTGGTGGCGTCGACGTCGGTGGCTTCCTCGGTGGCGGTGGCGATGGCGGCTTCCACCTTGCGGCCCTGGCGGGCGCCGCCCCGGCCACGGGCCGCGGCCATGTCGAGGCCGGTGCCGTCGAGGGGCACGCCGCTCGAACGCCGGCGCTTCGCCTCCTTGACCGCCTCCCGGCTCTTGGGCCCGCGCACCGGGGTGCGCGGCGTGAAGATCCAGCCGACGCCGGGCACCGGCTTGCCGCCGATGAGCCGGCCGTTGTTGAACAACCAGTCGTACTCGCCGTGGAACTCCTGGAACGAGTCGTTCGAGAGCACCGTCGCACCGGTCTTGTCGGCGATGCGCAGGAGGAAGGCGTCACCACGGCCGATGGCGCCGGCGGGCGGCGACACCAGCTCGTTGGCGGCCTCGGCCTCCTCGAACACCTTCACCTCGGAAGGGTCGATGCGGTGGGCGAAGCTCGCGTCGACCACCACGGTGACGGTGTCCTCGGGGTTCTCGATGAGGTACTCGCGCACCGCCTGGTCGAGCTGGGCGAGGCTGGGGAGGGTGCGGCCCTCCGTGGCGATGTTGGAGCCGTCGACGACGACGTGACGTCCGGGCATGTCGTGCAGCAGTCTGGCACCGATTGCCACGATGGTGAGGGAGGCTCACCGGGATGGGGTGGCGGGCCGCCCTAGCCTCGGCCCCCGTGCGTGCCAGGGAGCTGTCGTCGTGACCGCCGTCGAAGCGGTGCTGTGGGACTTCGGGGGGGTCATCACGACCAGCCCGTTCGAGGCGTTCGCCCGCTACGAGGAGGCCCACGGGCTGCCCCCCGACTTCCTGCGCCGCCTGAACGCGGCGAACCCCGACCACGGGGCCTGGGCCCGCTTCGAGCGCGGCGAGGTCGACCTCGAACACTTCGCCGCCCTCTTCGAGGCGGAGGCCGCCGCCGCCGGGGGGCGCGTCGACGCCCTGGAGGTGGTCGGCGTGCTGCGCGGCGAGGTCCGCCCGGCGATGGTCGAGGCGGTGCGGCGCTGCCACGAGCGGGCCAAGACGGCCCTGCTCACCAACAACTTCCTGGTCGGCGGCCAGACCGTCGACTACGGCGACGCCCTCGACCACTTCGACGTGATCATCGAGTCGTCGCGCGTCGGGGTGCGCAAGCCCGACCCCCGCTTCTACCAGTCGGCGTGCGAGCAGCTCGGGGTGGCGCCGGCGGCGTGCGTGTTCCTCGACGACCTGGGCGTCAACCTCAAGCCGGCGCGGGCGATGGGCATGCGCACGGTGAAGGTGGTCGACCCCGCCGTCGCGCTGGCGGAGCTGGAGGGGATCGTCGGGTTCCCGCTGGGCGGGTAGATCTCCCCGCATGTCCGACCAGCCGACCACCGACCAGGCCCACGGTGCGCAGGAGGCGCTCGACGTCGGCGACGCCGGGAACCCCGTCGCCGACACCGCCGAGCACCGCCACGAGGCGCTGCTGCACGCGCACCCGCACCACCACGTCACCCACAACCGCAACGAGTGGGGCGGCTTCGACCACTTCAGCTCCAGCCACACCCACGAGCACGACCACGCCGCGCTGAGCCACAGCCACACCCCGCACAACGACTTCGAGCGCGAGCACGAGGGCGAGGCGCACGTGCACGACCACGCCGAGCCCGCCCGCCCGGCGGTGGCCGACGCGGCCAAGAAGGCCCCGGCGAAGAAGGCTGCGGCCACCGCCAAGACCGCAACGCAGAAGGCGGCAGCGCCGGCCAAGAAAGCGCCGGCGAAGAAGGCGACGGCCAAGAAGGCGGCCGGCACCTCCTGACCGGCGGCCGCGGGGGGTGCTGCGCCCGCACCCCCCGGTCGGTCAGCCGGCCCGCAACGCCCGGGCCAGCAGGTCCGACTGCTCGAGCTCGTGCATGGCGTGGCTCCCGGTGGCCGGCGAACCCGAGGCCACCCGGGTGACGGCCTCGAAGGCGAGGTCACCGTCGAGCAGGCGGGCCAGGCGGTCGCGCACGAAGCCGTAGGCGCCCATGTTCTGCGGCTCCTCTTGGAGCCACACCACCGACTCGGCCCGGGGGTAGCCGGCGATCGCCGCGGCCAGCTGCTCGGCCGGCCAGGGGTAGAGCTGCTCGACGCGCACGACGGCGACGTCGTCGACCCCGGCCTTGTCGCGGGCCACCGTGGCGTCGAGGGCGACCTTGCCGGTGGCGAGCACCACCCGCCGCACCGCGTCGCGGTCGGCGACACCGGTGTCGTCGACGACCTCGACGAAGTGGCCGGTGGCCAGCTCGTCGACCTTGCTGTAGGCCTCGCGGCCCCGCAGGTAGCGCTTCGGCGTGAACAGCACCAGCGGCTTGCGGCTCGGGTGGAGCACCTGGCGGCGCAGCAGGTGGAACAGCTGGGCGGCGGTGGTGACGTCGGCGACCTGCATGTTGTCTTCCGCGCACAGGTCGAGGAAGCGCTCCATGCGCGCCGAGCTGTGCTCGGCGCCCTGGCCCTCGTAGCCGTGGGGCAGCAGCAGGGTCAGACCCGACGTCTGCGACCACTTGATCTCGGCGGCGGCGAGGAACTGGTCGATGATGATCTGGGCGCCGTTGACGAAGTCGCCGAACTGCGCCTCCCAGGCCACCAGCGCATCGCGGGCGATGAGCGAGTAGCCGTACTCGAAGCCGACGGCGGCGTACTCCGACAGCAGCGAGTCGTAGATGCAGAAGCGCCCCGTGGCCCCCTCCAGGTGGGCCAGCGGCACGTGCACCGCGCCGGTGACGTTGTCGACCAGGGCGGCGTTGCGGTGGCCAAAGGTGCCCCGGCGGGTGTCCTGCCCGGCGATGCGCACGTCGTGGCCCTCGAGCACCAGGGTGCCGTAGGCGAGCGCCTCGCCGAGGGCCCAGTCGACCTCGCCGCCTGCCCACAGCTTCTGGCGGGACTCGAACACCTTGAGCAGCTTCGGGTGCACGTGGAAGCCCTCGGGGAAGGTGTGCATCTGGGTCACGATCGACTCGAGGGTCTCCACCGGGACACCGGAGTCGATGGGCGTGAGCACGGGGGCCGGCGCCGGCGCCGGCGGCAGCTCGGTCGGCTTCGGCGGGGCGCTGGCGCGGGTCTCGTCGAGCGCGGCCTGCAGCCGGGCGGCGAAGTCGCGCAGCGCCTCCTCGGCCTCCTCCAGGGTGATGTCGCCGCGGCGCACCAGCGCCTCGGTGTAGAGCTTGCGCACGCTGCGGTGCTCTTTGATCAGCTGGTAGAGCAGCGGCTGGGTCAGCGACGGGTCGTCCTGCTCGTTGTGGCCGAAGCGCCGGTAGCACACCACGTCGATGACGACGTCCTTGTGGAACTCCTGGCGGAAGGCGAACGCCATGCGGGCCACCCGCACGCACGCCTCCGGGTCGTCGCCGTTGACGTGGAAGATCGGCGCCTGCACCATCTTCGCCACGTCGGTGGCGTAGACCGACGAGCGGGCCGAGTCGGGGTTGGTGGTGAAGCCCAGCTGGTTGTTGATGACCAGGTGCACCGTGCCGCCGGTCTCGTAGCCGGCCAGCGCCGACATGTTCAGCGTCTCGGCGACCACGCCCTGGCCGGCGAAGGCGGCGTCGCCGTGGATGAGCAGCGGCAGCACCGGGTGGGCGTCGCCGCCGTCGTGCTGGGCCTGGTCCTGCAGGGCCCGGGCCATGCCCTCGACGACGGGGTCGACCGCCTCGAGGTGGCTCGGGTTGGCCGAGAGCAGCACGTCGATCGGGGTGCCCGACCGGCCGGTGAAGGTGCCATTGAAGCCCTTGTGGTACTTGACGTCGCCCGACCCCTGCACGGTGCCGGGGTCGATGTTGCCCTCGAACTCGGAGAACAGGTCGGCGTAGCGCTTGCCCACGATGTTGATCAGCACGTTCAGCCGGCCACGGTGGGCCATGCCGAGCACCGCAGCGCGCTGACCTGCCGTGGCGGCGTCGTCGAGGATGGCGTCGATCATCGGGATGGCCGCCTCGCCGCCCTCGAGGCCGAAGCGCTTCTGGCCGATGTACTTGGTGTTGAGGAACTGCTCGAGCGCCTCGGCGGCGTTGAGCCGGCCGAGGATCCAGCGGTGCTCCTCGGGGGTGAGGCTGGTGTCGACCCCCTCGACGTGACGCTGGATCCAGCGCTTCTGGTCGGGCTCCTGGATGTGCATGTACTCGACGCCGACGGTGCGGCAGTAGGCGTCGCGCAGCAGGCCGAGCACGTCGCCGAGCTTGCGCCGCTCGGTGTCGGGGCGGCCCCGCAGGCCGGTGACGAGGAACTCGCGCTCGAGGTCCCAGACGCTCAGGCCGTAGCTCGCCGGGTCGAGCTCGGCGTGCATGTGCGGCTCTTTCCAGTCGAGCGGGTCGAGGTGGGCGATGAGGTGGCCGCGCACCCGGTGGGCGTTGACGAGGTGCTCGACCTGCACCTGCTTGACCAGGTGGGTGTCGGCCCCGGCGACGAGGTCGTTGGTGTCGGTGCGCAGCTGCACGGCCTCGTAGGGCACGCCCATGGCCCGGAACACCTGCTCGTAGAAGCCGTCGGCGCCGGTGAGCAGCTGGTGCACCTTCTGCAGGAACAGGCCCGACTCGGCGCCCTGGATGATGCGGTGGTCGTAGGTCGAGGTGATGGTGACCACCTTCGACACGCCGAGCTCGGCGAGCACCCGGGGGTCGGCGGCCTGCCACTCCGCCGGGTAGTCGATGGTGCCGACCCCGATGATGGCCCCCTGGCCGGGCATCAGCCGCGGCACCGACTGCACCGTGCCGATGGTGCCGGGGTTGGTCAGGCTGACGGTGGCCCCGGCGAAGTCGTCGGCGCCGATCTTGCCGGTGCGGACCTTGCGGATCAGCTCCTCGTAGGCCTGCCAGAAGCCCCGGAAGTCGAAGGTGTCGGCGTCGCGGATCACCGGCACCAGCAGGGTGCGGCTGCCGTCGGACTTGGCCTGGTCGACGGCGATGCCGAGCCCGACGTGGGGGTGGTGCACCACTGCCGGGGCCGCCTTCGGGTCGCCGGCGGCGGCGGGCACGAACGACGAGTTCAGCGCCGGCACCGCCTGGAGGGCGCGCACCACGGCGTAGCCGATCAGGTGGGTGAAGCTGACCTTGCCGGCCGTGCCGGTGCGGGTCAGCTGGTTGTTGAGGATGCGGCGGTTCACCTCGAGCAGCCGGGCGGGCACCACCCGGAAGCTGGTGGCCGTCGGCACCTCGAGGCTGGCGGCCATGTTGGCGACGATGCGGGCGGCGGCCCCCCGCAACGGGGTGCCGGCGGGGGCGCCGTCGGCGGCCGGCTTGGCCGGGGCGGCGCCGTTGGCCCCGGCGGCGGGGGCGCCGTTGGCGGGGCCTCCTGCGCCGTTGGCGGGACCGGCCGGCGACAGCGGGGGGCGGGGCGCAGCGGCGATGGAGCTGACGACCCCGGGCGCGGCCGCGGGCCGCCCTCCGGCCCCGTTGCCGCCGGTCCCCTCGCCCGGCGGGGCGGTGACGTCGAGGCTGGGCCGGGCCAGGTTGGCCCCGCCGGGCCGGTAGCCCTCGAAGAACTCGCGCCAGCTCTCGCTGACCGCCCCCGGGTCGGACCGGTAGGCCTCGTACATGTCGTCGACCAGCCACGCGTTGGGGCCGAGTGCGTCCTGGGCTACCACGTCGTCGTTCGCCACGACGAGCAAGCCTACGACCGGTGCAGCCCGGAGGGCGGGTGGCAGCCGACCGGCACGGCTGCCCGCTCGGGGCAGACTGGGCGCATGCCCGCCCAGTTCATCTACACCATGCGCGACCTGCGCCGCTTCTACCCGCCCGATCGTGAGGTGCTGCGCGGCATCAACATCTCGATGTACCCGGGCGCCAAGATCGGCGTGATCGGCTCCAACGGCTCGGGCAAGTCGTCGCTGCTGAAGATCATGGCCGGCGTCGACGACGGCTACACCGGCGAAGCCCGCCTGACGCCCGGCTTCAGCGTCGGCTACCTCTCCCAGGAGCCGGAGCTCGACCCGGGCAAGGACGTCGCCGGCAACGTCGCCGACGGCGTGGCCGAGACCAAGGCGTTGCTCGACCGCTTCAACGAGGTGTGCGCGGCCATGGGCGAGCCCGACGCCGACTTCGACAAGCTGCTCGCCGAGCAGTCGGCGCTGCAGGACAAGATCGACGCGGCCGGGGCGTGGGACCTCGACCGCACCCTCGAGATCGCCATGGACGCGCTGCGCCTCCCCCCCGGGGACGCCCCCGTGGCGACCCTCTCCGGCGGCGAGCGCCGACGGGTCGCGCTGTGCCGGCTGCTGCTCTCCAAGCCCGACCTGCTGCTGCTCGACGAGCCCACCAACCACCTCGACGCCGAGTCGGTGGCGTGGCTCGAGCGCACCCTCCAGGAGTACCCGGGCACCGTGGTGGCCGTCACCCACGACCGCTACTTCCTCGACAACGTCGCCGGGTGGATCCTGGAGCTCGACCGGGGCCACGGGATCCCGTGGGAGGGCAACTACTCCAGCTGGCTCGAGCAGAAGCAGGACCGCCTGGCACGCGAGGAGAAGGCCGACCAGACCCGCCAGCGCACCCTCGAACGGGAGCTCGAGTGGATCCGGATGTCGCCCCGCGCCCGCCAGAGCAAGGGGAAGGCGCGCATCACCTCCTACAACCAGCTGGTGGCCGAGGCCGAGTCCGCCGACGCCCGGCCCGACAAGTTGGAGATCCAGATCCCCCCCGGGCCACGGCTGGGTGACGTGGTGGTCGACGCCGAGGGCATCGTCAAGGGGTTCGGCGACCGGCTGCTCATCGACGGGCTGTCGTACCTGCTGCCCCCCGGCGGCATCGTCGGCGTCATCGGCCCGAACGGTGCCGGCAAGACCACCCTGTTCCGCATGATCGTCGGCGAGGAGAAGCCCGACGCCGGCAGCCTGACGGTCGGCTCGACGGTGCAGCTGGCGTACGTCGACCAGAGCCGTGACGCCCTCGACCCGGCCAAGACCGTCTACGAGGAGATCACCGGCGGCGTCGACCGGATCGTGGTCGGCACCCGTGAGCTGCACGGCCGGGCCTACGTGTCGAGCTTCGGCTTCAAGGGCTCCGACCAGCAGAAGCTGGTCGGCACCCTCTCGGGCGGCGAGCGCAACCGGGTGCAGCTGGCCAAGGTGCTCAAGAGCGGCGGCAACGTGCTGCTGCTCGACGAGCCCACCAACGACCTCGACGTCGACACGTTGCGGGCCCTCGAGGAGGCGCTGCTCGGCTTCCCCGGATGCGCCGTGGTCATCAGCCACGACCGGTGGTTCCTCGACCGGATCGCCACCCACGTGCTGGCGTTCGAGGGCGACAGCGAGGTGCGCTGGTTCGAGGGCAACTTCAGCGACTACGAGGCCGACCGCAAGAAGCGCCTCGGCGTCGACGCCGACCAGCCGCACCGCATCAAGTACAAGCCGCTCGTGCGGGGCTGACCGTCGGGGTGGTCGGTCAGCCAGGCCGGCCCTCGCCACCGGCGCGCTGGGCCCGCCGTTCCCGCCCGCCGGCCGTCCGCGCTCCCCGGTTCAGGTGGGGTGGCGGCGTGCCGATCTGTCGGCATGGCCGTCACCACCACCCAGATGCCCCGGGTCAGCCGGGCCGCCGACCGGCCCATCGACCCGGGCAACGACGCGGCGTGCGCCCACTGCGGGGAGCGGGTGAAGTTCGTCGCCCGCCTGCACAGCCGCCAGGTCATCGCCAACGTGTACGTCGAGGAGCGGTGGCAGCGCGTCGAGCACTTCCACGCCGACTGCTACGAGCGGGCCGGCGCCCCCTACGGGGAGCCCCGGCCCTAGCTTGGGCCGCCGTGACCGGCGGCCTGCACGTCGTGACCCGGCCGGCGGACGGCACCGGCGACCCGGGCGCCCCGCCCGTCGTGGTCGTGCACGGGGCCATGGACCGTGCCAGCAGCTTCGGCCGCCTGGCGAAGCGCCTGCGCGACCTCGACGTGATCGCCTACGACCGCCGGGGCTACGCCGGGTCGTTCGACCGGGGGCCGAGCACCTGCTTCGACCACCAGGTCGACGACCTCCTCGAGGTGCTCGACGGCGCACCCGCCGTGCTCGTCGGCCACAGCTACGGGGGCAACGTGGTGCTCGCCGTGGCCGCCGAGCACCCGCAGCTGGTGCCCTCGGCGGTCGTGTTCGAGGCACCGGCCCCGTGGGAGCCGTGGTGGCCCGATCGCAGCGCCACCGACGGGCGCGACCCGGCCGAGGTGGCCGAGCGGTTCATGCGGCGCATGGTGGGCGAGCGCACGTGGGGTGCCCTCCCGGCGTCGACGCGCGCCGCCCGACGGGCGGAGGGGGCCACGATGCTCGCCGAGGTGGCCGCCCTCGGCGCGGTGCGGCCCTACGACCCCGCCGCCGTGCGGGCACCGGTCGTCGTCGGCTGGGGGGCGGGGTCGCCCGAGCACCTGCGCCAGGCGGCACGGCAGCTGGTCGACGACCTGCCCGACGCCACCGGCGTGGAGGTGGCCGGCTCCAGCCACGGCGTCCACCTCACCCACCCCGGCGACCTGGCCGCCCTCGTGCGCGCGGCCGTCGCCGCCGCTTAGGCCTCGTCGTCGCGGCGGCTGCGGCGGGCCACCCGCACGCCGACGACCACGTCGGCGACGAGCAGCACCGCGCAGATCACCGCCACCGCCACCCACGTCGACGGGCTGGTGGGGGCGGCCCGCGCCGCTTGGGCGTCGGCGCCGACGAGCTCGGCGTTGCTCGGGTCGGTGGTGTCGTAGCGCACGGCCACGTGGCGCCCGACGGGCAACAGCCGGCCGGCCGAGATGTGGGCGGCGTAGTTCCGGCCGTCGGCGGCGACCTCGACGGTCAGGTCGCCCGCCCCCCGGTCGGCGGGCGAGACGGCGGCGACCACCCCGCTGCCCAGCACGCCGTGGGCGGCCAGCGACCGCTGGTGGGACCGCTCGACCAGCGCCCCCACCACCGCGCCGGCGCTGAGCAGCGCGAACAGCACACCCACCACGACGGTGGCGACCACCATCCCCCGCCGGCGCGCCGGCGCCATGGCCGGGTCGGTCAGGTAGGCCTCGCGGCGGCCGGGTCGACGGCTGCTGGTGCTCACGGTCGGCCACCCTCCGGTCGGCCCCACCGGGGCGCTCGCCGCCCCCGGCCGGGGGCGGCGCCACGGTAGCGCCGGTGCTGCGCCGCGGCGCCGGTGGGCACAGGGGCGGCAGGGCGGGTAGACAGCGGGGTCTATGCGCATCGCCGTCACCGGATCGACGGGCCTCATCGGCTCCGCCTTGGCCACCGCCCTCGGCGACGCCGGCCACGAGGTGGTGCGCGTCGTGCGCGGCGACGCCGGCCCCCACGACGTGCACTGGGACCCGGCGGCCGGCAGCATCGACGCCGCCCGGCTGGCGGGCATCGACGCCGCCGTGCACCTCGCCGGCGCCAGCATCCTCCGCCGTTGGACGCCGGCCGGCAAGGCCGCCGTGCTCGACAGCCGGGTGCAGGGCACCAGCCTCCTCGCCCGCACCCTCGCCGCCCTCGACCCGGCACCCAAGGTGCTCGTGTCGGGCTCGGCCATCGGCTGGTACGGCGTCCGCGGCGCCGAGGAGCTCGACGAGTCCAGCCGCCCCGGCAGCGGCTTCCTGGCCGACGTGTGCCGCCAGTGGGAGGCCGCCGCCGCCCCGGCCCAGGAGGCCGGGATCCGCACCGTCTTCGCCCGCACCGGCGTGGTGCAGTCAGGTCACGGCGGCGCCCTCAAGCCCCAGAAGCTGGTGTGGTCGCTCGGCCTCGGCGGCCGCCTCGGCGACGGGCGGCAGTACGTGAGCTGGATCAGCCTCGACGACGAGGTGGGCGCTCTGGTGCACGCCCTCACCGCCGACGGCCTCGAGGGGCCCGTCAACCTGACCGCCCCCGCCCCCGCCACCAACGCCGAGTTCACCAGGTCGCTCGGGCGGGCCCTGCACCGGCCGACCCCGATGGTCGTGCCCGCCTTCGCGCTGCGCACCGTGCTCGGCGCCGAGCTCGCCGACCAGATGCTGCTCGGCGGCCAGCGGGTGCTGCCCCACGCCCTCGAGGCCAGCGGCTACACCTTCCGGCACCGTGACCTCGACAGCTGCCTCGCCGACGTCGTGCACCGCTGAGCAGCCGGGCCCCGGCGGCCACCGCCCGGCCCCGCTCGGCGTGGTGCTCGTGCACCGCAACCGGCCCGACGTGGTCGTCGACACCGTCGCCGCGTTCGAGGCGCAGGGCCTGCCCCTCGAGGTGGTCGTGGTCGACAACAGCGACTCGACGACCGTCGCCGGCGAGCTCGGCGAACGCCTCGCCGGCCGGGCCACCGTGCTGTCGACGGGCCGCAACGCCGGCTTCGGGCCAGGCGCCAACACCGGGCTGCGCCACTGGCTGGCGTCCGGCACCGGCGACCGTGTCGTGGTCGCCCCCCACGACGCCCGCCCCGAGCCCGGCTGCCTGGCCGCCATCACCGCCGAGCTCGACCTGCGCCCCGACGCCGGCCTGGCGTCGGCGGAGTTCGGGCCGGGCTTCGACCTGGTGCCCACCTTCGACTGGGTGATCGGCGGCTTCTACAAGAAGGGGCCCCGCGGCCGCGGCTGGCAGGACGTCGACTACCCCCACGGCACCCTCATGGTCGCCACCCGCCGCCTCCTCGAGGAGGTCGGGCTGTTCGACGACCGGTACTTCGCCTACTGCGAGGAGGCCGACCTCGGCCGGCGCGCCCGCGCCTCCGGCTGGCGGGTGGGCATGGTGTGGGGGGCGGTGGTGCGCAACGACACCCTGCCGCCGCAACTGGTCTCCGACTACCTCAAGGAGCGCAACACCTTGCTGCTCGTCCGCGACGGCGGCCGGTGGCCCACCTTCGTGCGCGGGGTGCTCGGTGCCGGCATGGCCGTCGGCCGGGCCCGCCGCGACCGGGCCGCCGCCGGCCTTCACCTGCGCCTGTGGTGGCACGCCGTACGGGACTTCCGCCGGCGCAGCTTCGGTCCGCCGCCCCCCGAGGTGTGGGACCTGGTCGCCGGCCGCGACCGGCCCGAGGTCCCCGCCGACGAGTGGGCCAAGGGCCCGGCGACGCCGTAGCTTCCTGGCCATGCCGGTCCGCCACACCGCCGACGTCGTCGTCGTCGGCGCCGGCCCGGCGGGCTGCGCCGCGGCCATCACCCTGGCGCGCGCCGGTCGCCGGGTGGTGCTCGTCGACAAGGCCACCTTCCCCCGAGACAAGACCTGCGGCGACGGGCTGACCGCCCTCGCGGTGCGCCTCCTGGCCGACCTCGGCCTGGACCCCGCCACGGTCGGGTCGTGGGTGCCTCTCGTCGACGTCATGGTGCGCACCCCCCGCGGCGACGAGCAGCGCTTCGCCCTCCCGCCGGGCCCCGGCCAGTTCGCCGCCGTGAGCCGCCGGGCCGACCTCGACGCCGCCCTGGTCGAGCTGGCCCGCGCGGCCGGCGTCGACGTCCGGGAGGGGTGCGCCGTCACCGCCGCCTCGCCCGACGCCGCCGACGGCGTCGTCGACGTGCACCTCGCCGACGGCACCACCGCCCGCGCCTGGTACGTGGTCGCCGCCGACGGCATGTGGTCGCCGCTGCGCAAGCTCACCGGGGCTGGGGGCGCCACCGCCTACCTGGGCGAGTGGCAGGCGCTGCGCCAGTACTTCGTCGCCACCGGGCCGGAGAGCCGCTCGATGTGGGTGTGGTTCGAGCGCGACCTGCTGCCCGGCTACGCCTGGTCGTTCCCGCTGCCCGACGGCCGCATCAACATCGGCCTCGGCGTGCAGCGCACCCACGGCGACGCCACCGGCCTGCGCCACCGCTGGGACGACCTGCTGGCCCGCCCGCACATCCGCCGGGTGCTGGGCGACGGCGCCGAGCCCGAGGGTCCGTGGCGGGCGTGGCCCATCCCCACGGGCATCCTCGACGCACCGCTCACGGCGTGGGGCGGCCGGGTGCTCTTCGTCGGCGACGCCGCCCGCGCCGGCGACACCATGACCGGGGAGGGCATCGGCCAGGCCCTCGAGACCGCCCGCCTCGCCGCCCGGGCCGTCGCCGGCGCCGGGGCGGGCGACCCGGCCCGCGCCGCGACGGCCTACCGCAGGGCCGTGCGCGCCGGGCTCTACATCGACGACCTGGCCAGCCGGCTGGTCGCCCGCACCCTCGCCCGCCACCCCGGCGCCGCCGACAGGTGGCTGCCCGTCGCCCTCTCCACCCGCTTCACCACCCGCTACTTCGGGCCGTGGATGTTCGAGCACCACCCCCGGGCCCTGCCCCTCACCCCGTGGCGCTGGGGCCGCGGCGCCCTGTCGACGCCGGGGGCGTGGGCGCCGCCCGGCGCGTCGGCGTGGGCGTCATTGGCCGCTGCCGGGAGGCGACAACTACCTTCCAGCGCATGGCAGACATCGGCTTCGACGGCAAGGTAGCGATCGTCACCGGGGCGGGCGGCGGGCTGGGCCGCCAGCACGCCCTGCTGCTGGCATCGCGTGGCGCGCGGGTCGTCGTGAACGACCTGGGCGGCTCGGTGAGCGGCGACGGCGCCGACAAGGGCCCCGCCGAGTCGGTGGTCGGCGAGATCACCGACGCGGGCGGCGAGGCCGTCGCCGACGGCAACAGCGTGAGCACCCCGGAGGGCGGCGAGGCCATCGTCCAGACCGCCCTCGACGCCTTCGGGCGCATCGACATCGTGGTCAACAACGCCGGCATCCTGCGCGACAAGACCTTCCACAACATGACCCCCGAGCTCCTCGAGCCGGTGCTCGACGTGCACCTCAAGGGCGCCTTCTACGTCACCCGGCCGGCGTGGCTGAAGTTCCGGGAGCAGGGCTACGGCCGGGTCATCAACACCTCCTCCAACTCGGGGATCCTCGGCAACTTCGGCCAGAGCAACTACGGCGCCGCCAAGATGGGCCTCGTCGGCTTCACCCGGGTGCTGGCCGCCGAGGGCGCCAAGTACAACATCAAGGTCAACGCCATCGCCCCGATCGCCCGCACCCGCATGACCGAGGAGCTCCTCGGCGCCGGCGCCGAGCGCTTCCAGCCCGACCTGGTCGCCCCCGTGGTCGCCTGGCTGGCCCACGAGGACTGCCCCGTGAGCGGCGAGGTCTACACCGTCGGCGCCGGCCGGGTGGCCCGCTTCTTCATCGGGATGACCGAGGGCTACTTCAACCCCAAGCTCAGCCTCGAGGACGTGCGCGACCACTTCGAGCAGATCCGCGACGAGAGCGGCTACACCGTGCCCAACGGCCCGGCCGACGAGTTCCGGGCGTTCATGAAGGTGTTCGAGAGCTGACCCCTTCGGCCCCTGTGCTGCCGGCGCCCGCCTCCCCGTTCGGGACGGCGGGCGCCGCCGCGTCTAGCGGCCGGGCGCCGAGTGACGCACAACGTCCCTGATCCGCCGCCCGTTGTGCGTCACCTCTACGGGGGTGACGCACAAGGCCGACGCCGGCACCCGCGTTGTGCGTCACGCCGGCTGCCGGCGCTCCCGCAGCCGGCCATCCTGGCGACTTCCTCCGTGGCGGGGGCCTAGCGCCGGCCTGGCGGCGGCGCCTGGCGCCGGCCTGGGGACTTCCCCGTGGCGGGGCCTGACGCCGGACCGGCGGCGAGTGACGCACAACGTCACCGGATCGCCGCCCCTTGTGCGTCACCCCTACGCGCGTGACGCACAAGGGCGGCCCCGTCACTCGCGTTGTGCGTCAGCTGGGACCGACCGGGCGGTGCCACGGGCCGGTCGGCGGGGCTCCGGCGCCCGGCGCCGGCGCCCGGCGCCAGCCCGGCGCCCGGCGCCGGCCCGAGCCGGCGCCTCAGGCGCAGGCGGCCTCGAGCCCAGGACAGCCGCGCTGGCGCAGGACCGTCGCCAGGGTGCGCACGGTCGCGTCGGGGGAGGTGACCACGTCGGCCCAGGTGAAGCGCAGCACGACCCATCCGGCGACCACCATGCGGTTCTGGCGGCGCCGGTCGGCGTCGAAGACCTCGGGCCCGTGCCACTCGCGGCCGTCGAGCTCCACGGCCACCCCCCACACCGGCCAGCTCATGTCGATGCGGTAGCTCGCGCCCATCAACGCCACGGGCAACTGGCGGACCGGCTCGGGCAGCCGGCCCCGGCACAGCTGCAGCATGCGGGTCTCGAGGTCGCTGCCGGTGGGTGGCGCGCCATCGGGCCGCAGGGCCATGACCGAGCGCAGCACCCCCACACCCCGACGGGGCAGGCCGGCACGCCGCCGGAGCTCGTGGTCGGTCACCAGGCCGAGGCGGATGGCCGACTCCGCGGCCCGTTCGACGAGGAGGGCGCCGGCGACGGTGCCGAGGTCGGTGAGCGTGCGACCCGCCGCGGT
>DASTHS010000135.1:0-13860 GCA_035718085.1 Acidimicrobiales bacterium
GTACAACCTCGCTTCCCGTGGCTGGTTGCGCCCTCAGCCTGCTGCTCGCCCTGGCGACGGCGGGGTGCGGCGGGTCACCGCACGCCGCGCCCACGACCACCGCCACCACCCAACCGTCGACCACCACCTCGTCGGCGCCCACGAGCCCCGCCTCATCGACCACGTCGACGTCCATCGACGTGAGCGTCATCCCGCCTCAGATCACCGTGCCGTATGTGAATGCCGTGTTCGCTTCGTTGAACCACCTGTATGGGGAAGTGACCCGAAACGATATTCGAACCGAGTCGGTCCCGCCCCAATCAGTTGCGCTCCTCCGATCAGAGTTCACTGATCCGCTCTACGGCTCGGAGC
Source organism: Acidimicrobiales bacterium (assembly GCA_035718085.1). Taxonomy (GTDB): domain Bacteria; phylum Actinomycetota; class Acidimicrobiia; order Acidimicrobiales; family Palsa-688; genus DASTHS01. The sequence goes on from DASTHS010000135.1 coordinate 352, forward strand.
TGCGGTTGGCAAGCGACGATCTAAGTATTGACCCAGCCGCGGTCCGCCGACCGCCGGGCGACCGAGTCACGGTGGTCAAGGCACTGATTCGTGCGTCTGCCAGCTGCGTCTTCGCACTTACAGCCACCGACTATAGCGACGTGTTGACCAGGCCAAGCCCTGCTCCTGCGGCCGAGTACTACGAGTTAGTGCCGAAGTCGAGGGCCGATGACCCGAGCAATCTCAACCCGACAGCCTGGATGATCAAAGGAAGCGTCGTTTTCCCTTCCGCACCCTACGTAGCGCCGCCCGATCCTTGTTGAGGAGAAGACTGCTGCGGGCGTGGCTCGCGACGAGCGTTTTCGCCATTGTCCTGGTCGCGGGCGAGAAGGCCGCCGCTGCCGCCAGCGTCGCCTGCCTACCCTCTGGACTTACCGCGATCGACTGTGGGGGCGCCCTACAGACCGGGCTGCCGACGATCGATGAGCCGTCCAGCCCCTCTCATCAGCCGGCGCTACCGGTGACGACGGTACCTACTCAGAACATTTACTCGGTGGCCGAGGTCGTCCCGACGGCCGCCAATCTTTGTGTGACGTTCGTGCAGCGGACGGCGCCGGACGGGGCCGACATCCTCGCCCCGGCGGCGGAGATCGCCGCCATCAACCTCATGCTGCAGTATCCGCTGTGCCAGGGTTCGCAGGTGCCGCCGGCGATCACGGCAAACCCGCAGGCCTACGCCATCCAGTTCTGGCGGTCGATCCAGCTGCCCGTGCCCAAGCCGAGCGTGCCGCCGGGCTATGCCATCACCGGCAAGCCGGCCTACCTGGTGACCGACGGGGTCACCCACCCACCGGCCTACACCGAGGCGACGCCGCTCGGGCAGCTGAGCGTCACGGCGACGGGCACCTACACCGTCGACTGGGGCGACGGCGCCACCGGCGGGCCGTATGCATTCGAGGGGCAGCCGTATCCCGACGGCACCATCGCCCACACCTACGACCAGGTGGCCACCGTGCGGGTCGTGGTCAGCGAGTCGTGGACGGCCACCTGGCAGCTCGGCGCCGCCTCCGGCACCCTCGGCGGGCTGCGCACCCAGGCCGCCATCCCCGGCTTCGAGGTGCGTCAGGTGCAGGCGGTCATCACCCAGCCCTGACCCGCCACCCAACCTCCGACCCGGCCGGCGGCCAACGGCGCGGCCGAAGGCCGAGGGCCCGAGGCCGAGGGCCGAGGCCGGCCTGTGCGGAGTTGGGACCGCATAGCTGCACCAACTCCGCACGGGTCACGGAATGAAGCGGCGGGCCAGGCACCAGCCGCACCCGGGTGACACGCACGCACCCAGCCCGCGGTCAGGGCACGAGCAGACGCTCAGCCGAACAGCTTCTGCAGGCGGGTGATGCCCTCGACCATGGGCTCGTCGGCCAGGGCGTAGGTGAAGCGGCCGTAGCCGGGCGAGCCGAACGCCTCACCGGGCACGAAGGCCACCTTGGCCTCTTCGAGGACGATGTCGGCCAGCTCGAGGGTGGAGGCGGCGACGCGGCCCGAGGCGCCGATCGGCCGGCCGAGCAGGCCCTCGAGCGAGGGGTAGGCGTAGAACGCCCCCTCGGGCAGCGCGCAGCGCACGCCGGAGATCTCGTTGAGCATGCCGACGATCGTGTCCCGGCGGCGCTGGTAGGCCTCGCGCATGGCGTGGGCGGCATCGAGCGGGCCCGACACGGCGGCCAGGGCGGCGAGCTGTGACACGTTGGCCACGTTGGAGGTGGCGTGGCTTTGCAGGTTCGTCGCCGCCTTGATGACGTCGGCGGGGCCGAGCATCCAGCCCACCCGCCAGCCGGTCATGGCGTAGGTCTTGGCTACGCCGTTGACGACCACGCAGGTGTCGGCCAGCTCCGGCACGACGGCGGGCATGGAGGTGAAGCGAGCCGTCCCGTAGACCAGGTGCTCGTAGATCTCGTCGGTGACGACCCACAGGCCGCGCGCCACGGCCCAGCGGCCGATCTCCTCGACGAGCTCGGGCGGGTACACGGCGCCGGTCGGGTTGGACGGCGACACGAACAGCAGCACCTTGGTGCGCGAGGTCACCGCAGCGTCGAGCTGCTCGACGGTGACCCGGAACCCGCTGTCGATGCCGGTGGCGATCTCGACGGGCACCCCACCGGCGAGGCGGATCGCCTCGGGGTAGGTCGTCCAGTACGGCGCGGGCAGCAGCACCTCGTCGCCCGGGTCGAGCAGCGTGGCGAAGGTCTCCTCGACGGCCTGCTTGCCGCCGTTGGTGACCAGCACCTGGGCAGCGGTCACCGAGTAGCCCGAGTCACGGGCGGTCTTGGCGGCGATCGCCTCCTTCAACGACGGCAGGCCGCCCGCGGCGGTGTACTTGTGGTTCTTCGGGTCTCGGCAGGCGGCCACGGCGGCCTCGACGATGTGCTCGGGGGTCGGGAAGTCGGGCTCCCCGGCGCCGTAGCCGATCACGTCGTCGCCGGCGGCCTTGAGGGCCTTGGCCTTGGCGTCGACGGCGAGGGTGGCTGACTCGGCGATGCTGCCGATGCGGGCTGAGATGCGGGCCATCGCCTGCCATGCTCGCGCAGTGCCCGCCCCGGCTCCGACCAGCCTCCGAATCCCTGCCTCCCTGCTGCCCGCCGACGGGCGCTTCGGGTGCGGCCCGTCGAAGGTCCGCCCCGAGGCGGTCGCCGCCCTGGCCCGTCACGGCACCGACCTGCTCGGCACCAGCCACCGCCAGGCGCCGGTGAAGGCCCTGGTGGCCCGGGTGCGCGCCGGCATCGCCGAGCTGTTCGGCCTGCCCGACGGGTGGGAGGTGGTGCTCGGCAACGGCGGCTCGACGCTGTTCTGGGACGTGGCCACGTTCTGCCTGCTCGACGGCCTCAGCCAGCACTGCGTCTTCGGCGAGTTCTCCGGCAAGTTCGCCGAGGCGGCCGCCCGGGCGCCGCAGTGCGGCCCGGCCGAGGTGCGCGCCGCCGCGCCCGGCACGACCAGCGGCTTCCTCCCCGACCCCGCCGTCGACGCGTACTGCACCCCGCACAACGAGACCTCGACCGGCGCGGCGGTGACCCCCCGGCGACCCGCGGCCGAGGGCCTCGTGCTCGTCGACGCCACCAGCGCCGCGGGCGGCCTGCCCTGGGACCCGGCGCAGGCCGACGTGTACTACTTCGCCCCCCAGAAGTGCTTCGCCAGCGACGGCGGGCTGTGGATCGCCTGCTGCAGCCCCGCCGCGCTGGCCCGGGCGGCGGCGGTGGAAGGTGCCAGGTGGGTGCCCGCCTCCCTGAGCCTCTCGGCCGCCGCCGAGCGCAGCCGGGTCGACGAGACGCTCAACACGCCGGCCGTGGCCACCCTCGTGCTGCTCGTCGAGCAGCTCGACTGGATGCTGGCCAACGGCGGGATGCCGTGGGCCGCCGCCCGCTGCGCCACCTCGGCCGCCACGCTCTACGGGTGGGCGGAGGCGTCGCCGTTCGCCACTCCCTTCGTCGCCGACCCCGCCGAGCGCTCCGCGCTGGTCGGCACCGTCGACCTCGACGCTGGCATCGACCACACCGTGGTGTGCGCGGTGCTGCGGGCCAACGGGGTGGTCGACCTCGAGCCGTACCGGAAGCTGGGCCGCAACCAGCTGCGGGTGGGCATGTTCCCCGCCGTCGACCCCGCTGACGTGGCCGCCCTGACCGCCTGCGTCGACTGGGTCGTCGAGCGCCTGGCCTAAGGGGCCACGAGGCGGGCCACGTCGGTGCCGCCGGGCGGCCCGTCGTAGACCAGCACCCCGTCGCGCAGGGCGATGCAGCGGTCGACGCGCTTGACGTACTCGAGCTGGTGGGTGGCCACGATGACCGTGGCGCCGGCGTCGGCCGCCTCGTCCATCAGCTCGACGAAGGTGTCCTGCCCGCTCGGGTCGAGCCCGACGAACGGCTCGTCGACCAGCAGCACCCCGAACGGCCGGATCAACGCCAGCACGATCGCCGTCTTCTGCCGCAACCCCCGCGAGAAGCGGGCGGGCAGGTCGTCGGCGCGGGCGGTGAGGCCGAGGTCGTGGATGAGGGCGACCGCCTGCTCCTCCCAGCCCTCGGCCTCGTGCAGCCGGCAGGTGTACTCGACGTGCTCGAGCACCGACAGGTCGTCGTAGAGCACGGGGGCGTCGGGCAGGTAGCTCAGCGCGGCGCGGGCCTCCTGGCTGCCGGCCGGCTCGCCGAGCACCTCGACGGTGCCGGCGGTCGGCTCGAGCAGGCCGGCCGCCATGCGCATCAGCGTGGTCTTGCCGCTGCCGTTGTGGCCGACGAGCACGACCCGCTGGCCCTCGGGGATCGCCAGGTCGAGCGGTTCGAGGGCCACCAGGTCGCCGTAGCGCTTGGTGAGGCCCCGGGCGCGCAGCGCCGGAGGGTCGGTGGCCATCGGGAGGGTGAGCCTAGGGGGCGGCCCCGGGGGTGGTGGGGCGGCGGGCGGCGCCGGCCTCCTCCATCGCCGAGGTCCACCACGCCCGCATGGCGTCGCGGTAGCGCACCCATGTGCCGGCGGCCACGGCGCCCAGCAGGGGCAGGGGGGTCGCCGTCGCCGCCGCGCTGAGGGCGGTGGCCGGCGGGGGCGGGTGGTGGGCGACCAGCAGCGGCAGCGCGGCGAGCACGGCCAGGCCGGGGGGCACGACCAGCCGGCCGATGGCCCGCACGCCCGCCCCCTCGGGCGGCAGCAGGGTGTCGAGGGCGCTCGCCGGGTCGGGGGCGCCCTGCAGCACGCTGACCGCGGCGCCGGCGACCCCGGCGGCCGCCGCGGGCAGGGCGACGACGGCGCCGACCTCGGCGGCCAGCACGACATCACCGCCGGTGGCGGCGACGACCACGACGGCGGCGGCCGCCCCGACGGCGGCGACGGCGACCATGAGCAGCACCGACGGGGCCAGCAGCGCCAGGCACAGCACGCCGCGCTCGACGGGTGCGGCGTCGCGCCGGTCGGGGTGGTCGAGCTCCTGGGCGAGCGGTTCGACGGCGTCGAGCCCGGCGACGTAGAGGCAGGCACCGACGGCCAGCACCAGCGGCGTGGTGCCGGCCCACACGCCGACCCCGGCGGCCCCGGCGGCGGCGCCGAGCACCGCCATACGCACCAGGCGCACCAGCGGGTAGCGGGCGATCCCGCGCAGCGACCGCCGCCACGCCGCCCACCGCACCGGCCCGTTGCGGGTCGCCAGGCGCACCCACGGCTGCGACCGGGGCTGCTCCTGGGACAGCTGGCGGCGCAGGACCACCACGGTGCGCACGTCGCGGAGGGTGGCGGCGAAGCGCAGCTGCCCGACCAGGGCGCTGCGTCGTTCGGCCGCCTCGATCGACGTGCCCGCCACCGACGCCACCCCCGCCATGGCGAGGATCACCGCCACCGCCGCGCCGGCGACGCCGGTGGCGCGGAAGCGCAGCGGCCACAGGGCGACCTGACCGAGCCAGGTGGCCGGTGCCGTGGCCGTGCCGAGGGCGGCGTCGGCGCCCGACCAGGCGAGCAGGCCGACGGCCAGGGCGCCTCCGCCGAGGCGGCCGAAGCGCCGCCCCGAGGCGACCATGGCCAGCCCCAGGCCACCGGCGACGGCGAGGGCGGCCACCGCCGCCCCGACGGCAACCCAGGCGGCCGGGTCGCCGCCGCAGCGGCGCCAGGCGAGCAGGCCGGCCACGGCCCCGGCCCCGGCCGCCACCGCGGCGGTCGAGCGGAGCTGGCGCAGCGCCGGTGAGCGCAGGGCCACGGCCCGGTCGACCGGCGAGAGCAGCACGTGGCGCACGTCGGCCGCCTCGAGGGCCAGCGGGCCGCCGCGGCCTCCGGCGCGGGCGCCGAGCGCCCACCCCGCCCCGATGACGGCGCCGACGACGCGGGAGCCGTCGGCGGCGACCCGGCCCAACGCCCCGGCGCCCAGCCGGGTGTCGCCGACGACCCCCGAGAGCAGCCACACGGCGATGCCCGAGAGCACGAAGGTGATGTAGGCGCGATAGACGGCCTCGCCGGCGTCGAAGGCGGCCAGGCGCCGCCGGCGGCGGGCCCGGCGCAGGTCGGCGATGGCGGCGGCCGCATGGTCACCCTCACCGCCCGCGCCGGCGCCCGGCTCGTCGCTGGGCCCGGTCGTGGCCCCCGGGTCGCCGGTGCCGCCCACCGGGGTCGTCAGCCCCCCGAGACGTCTTGGGGGCGGGCGCTGCCGGCGTTGATGAACGGCATCATCGACCGCAGCCGGGCGCCCACCTGCTCGATGGGGTGCTCCTCGCCGGCCTTGCGAAGGGCGGCGAAGCGGGCGCCGCCGGAGCGGTACTCGCCGATCCACTCCTCGGCGAAGGCGCCCGAGCGGATCTCGTCGAGGATCTTCTTCATCTCCGCCTTGACCCCGTCGGACACGATGCGCGGCCCGCGGGTCAAGTCGCCGTATTCGGCGGTCGTCGAGATCGAGTAGCGCATCCCGGAGATGCCGTGCTCGTACATCAGGTCGACGATGAGCTTCACCTCGTGCAGGCACTCGAAGTAGGCCGACTCGGGGGCGTAGCCGGCGTCGACGAGGGTCTCGAAGCCGGCCTGGATCAGCGCCGTCAGGCCGCCGCAGAGCACCACCTGCTCGCCGAAGAGGTCGGTCTCGGTCTCCTCGGCGAAGGTCGTCTCGAGCACGCCGGCGCGGGTGCCGCCGATGGCCGCCGCGTACGACAGGGCCAGGGCCTTGGCACCGCCGGTGGCGTCCTGGGCCACGGCGATCAGTGCCGGCACCCCGCCGCCGCCTTCGTACGTGCGCCGCACCAGGTGGCCGGGGCCCTTGGGGGCCACCATGGCCACGTCGACGCCCTCGGGCGCCTCGATCAGGCCGAAGCGCACGTTGAAGCCGTGGGCGAAGAGCAGCACGTCACCCGGCTCGAGGTGCGGGGCCACCTGGGTGGCGTGGATGTCGGCGGCGTCGGTGTCGGGCGCCAGGTTCATGATCACGTCGGCCCACGCCGCCGCCTCGGGGATCGTCATCACCTTCAGGCCGGCGGCCTCCGCCTTCGCCTTCGAGCCGCTGCCCTCGCGCAGGGCGACGACCACGTCGACGCCGCTGTCGCGCAGGTTGAGGGCGTGGGCGTGGCCCTGGGAGCCGTAGCCGATGACGGCGACCTTGCGCCCGGCGATGATCGAGGGGTCGGCGTCGGCGTCGTAGTAGACGGTGGCGGGCATCAGCTTGCTCCTTGGAGGCTCGAGAGGCGGGGGCGGGGGGCGGAACGCTCGAGGCGTGGCAGGGCCACCCGGCCGGTTCGTTGCAGGTCGGTGATCCCGTACGGTCGCAGGAGATCTTCCAGGTCGTCCAACCGGGACGGGTGGCCGAAGGCCATGACGGTCACCGCGGCGTGGCCGACGTCTTCGATGCGGCCGTCGAAGAGGCCGACGAGCTCGACCACCTCCGAGCGGGCGGGGCCGGCTGCGGCCACGGTGGCGAGCAGCAGCTCGCGCTCGACGGCCTCGTCCGGGTCGAGCTCGGTGATCTTCACGACGTGCACCAGCTTGAAGAGCTGCTTGGTGATCTGCTCGACGGAGGTGGTCTCGATGTCGATCACGATGGTGATGCGGCTGAAGGCGGCGTCGTCGGTCGGTGCCACCGCCAGGGAGATGATGTTGTAGCCCCGGCGGGCGAAGAGCGAGCTGACCCGGGCCAGCACCCCGGAGCGGTTCTCGACCAGCACCGACAGGGTCTGGTGGCGGGGCCGGCTCACTGGACGAACCGCTCGCCGCCGGGGGCCTGCGAGGGGTGCACCAGCACCTCGTCGTTGGAGGCGCCCGCCGGCACCATCGGGAAGACCTTCTCGCGGGCGTCGGTGCGGAAGTCGATGACCACCGGCCGGTCGTCGACGGCGTTGGCCTTGTCGATGGCCGGCTGCACCTCCTCCGGGTGCTCGACGCGGATGCCGACGCAGCCCATGGCCTCGGCCCAGCGCACGAAGTCGGGGAGGTCGGGGCTGAGGTAGACCTCGGAGTAGCGCTCCTCGTAGAACATCTCCTGCCACTGGCGGACCATGCCCAGGTAGGCGTTGTTGAGGATGGCCACCTTGACCGGGATGCGCTCGGCCGACGCGGTGACCAGCTCCTGGGCCGTCATCTGGAAGCAGCCGTCGCCGTCGACGGCCCACACGGTGCGGTCGGGCCGCCCCACCTTGGCCCCGATGGCGGCGGGCACGGCGAAGCCCATGGTGCCGAGGCCGCCGGAGTTGACCCAGGTGTAGGGCTGGTTGAACCGCCAGTACTGGCTGGCCCACATCTGGTGCTGGCCGACGCCGCTCACCAGGATCGTCTCGTCGGTGGCGGCGTCGCGCAGCGCCTGCATGACCGCCTGGGGCTTGAGGGCGTCGCCTTCGACGTGGGGGTCGTAGTGCAGCGGGAAGCGCTCCTGCCAGCCCGAGATGGTCGCCCGCCAGGGGGTGCGGTCGGGCCGGTCGCCCCCGTCGTCTGCGGCGTCGCGCAGGGCACGCAGGGCTTCGCCGATCGCCGCGGTCACGAGGCGCACGTCGCCGACGATCGGCACGTCGGGCCGACGGATCTTGCCGAGCTCGGCGGGGTCGATGTCGACGTGCACCACCTTGGCGCCGGGGGCGAAGTCACCCACCCGGCCGGTGACCCGGTCGTCGAAGCGGGTGCCGAGGGCGATCAGCAGGTCGGCCTGCTGCAGGGCCATGATCGCCGTGTAGTTGCCGTGCATGCCGGGCATGCCCAGGCACAGGGGGTGGTCGTCGGGGAAGACGCCCCGGGCCATCAGCGTGGTGACCACCGGGATGCCCTCCGACTCGGCGAGGGCCCGCAGCTCGTCGGCGGCGCGCGACTTGAGCAGGCCGCCGCCGGCGTAGATGACCGGCCGCTCGGCGGCGGCGATGAGGCGGGCCGCCTCCTTGATCTGGCGGGGGTGGCCCTTGGTGGTCGGCTTGTAGCCGGGGAGGCTGGCCGCCAGCTCGGCGTCGGTGGGCCACCACCAGTCGATCTCGGCCTGCAGCACGTCTTTCGGCACGTCGACCAGCACCGGGCCGGGCCGGCCGGTGGTGGCCAGGTGGAACGCCTGGCGGATGATCAGCGGCAGCTCGGCGGGATCCATCACCAGCTCGTTGTGCTTGGTGACCGACCGGGTGATGCCGACGGTGTCGCACTCCTGGAAGGCGTCGGTGCCGATCATCGGCCGGCCCACCTGCCCGGTGATGGCGACCATCGGCACCGAGTCCATGTAGGCGTCGCACAGCGGCGTGACCAGGTTGGTCGCCGCCGGGCCGCTGGTGACCATGGCGACGCCGGGCCGGCCGGTCACGTGGGCGTAGCCCTCGGCCATGTGGCCGGCGCCCTGCTCGTGGCGGACCAGCACGTGGCGGATCGACGAGTCGAGGATCGGGTCGTATGCCGGCAGGATGCAGCCGCCGGGCAGCCCGAAGACCACCTCGACCGACTCCATCTCGAGGCTCTTGATGAGGGCCTGGGCCCCGGTCAGCTTCATGTCGTCTCCTGCAGCGACGGTGGGCGGGTGGTGGGTGGTGAGGGGTGGGCGGGCAAAAAAGAACGACCCCCCGGTCGGGAGGTCGTCGGTGCACGGCGCGGGGGCGGGCCGTGCGTCAGGTGAGGAGTACGAGCGCGGGCACGAGGGTGCGGGCGCCGGTCACGCCGGCGATCCTTCCACAGCCCACCGGCAGCGTCAATGCACTCCCCGGGCGGACCCCGACGTCCCCACGATGCCACGCGCCGGAATGCTTTCGCCGATATATCGTTGACTGTCATCGACGGACGGAGACGCCGACCGCCACCCGAGACCCCGGAGGCCACCATGCATCCCCATCACCACCACGACCATCCCTTCGCCGGCCGCTCCCGGGCCGGCGGTCCCTTCGCCCGTTCGGCGGGTCGAGGCCGCTTCGCCGGCCCCGGCGGGCCCGGCGGCCTTGGCGGCCATGGCGGCCATGGCGGCCCCTTCGGTCCGGGCTTCGGGCCGGGCGGCCCGTTCGGGCACGGCGGCCCCTTGGGCCGCGGCCGCCGCGGCCGGCGCGGCGACGTGCGGGCCGCCGTGCTGGCGCTGCTCGCCGAACGGCCCATGCACGGCTACGAGATGCTCAGCGAGCTGGAGGCACGCACCGACGGCGTCTGGCGCCCCAGCCCCGGGTCGATGTACCCGGCGTTGGCCTGGTTGGAAGACCAGGGCCTCGTCCGGGCCGTCGAGTCCGACGGCCGCAAGCGCTACGAGCTGACCGACAGCGGCCGCGCCGAGCAGGAGGCCCGCACCGGGCCGTCGCCGTGGGACGCCGTGCGCGCCGACGCGGACGAGGGTGCCGCCACGTTGTGGCGCACCTTCAAGCAGGTGGCCGTCGCCGTCGGTCAGGTCGCCGAGGCGGGCACGGCCGAGCAGCGGGCCACCGCCGGCCGGCTCCTCGGCGAGCTGCGCCGGCAGCTGTACCTGCTGCTGGCCGAGCAGCCCGAGGCGGGCGCACCCACCGACGGCCCGACGACCGCATAGCCGGTCGGGTCACGACGCTTCGGGTGGCCCCGGCGCGGGCGCTCAGAAGTTGGTGACGGCCCCCCGCTCCGCGCCGCTCACCAACTTGGCGAACTTGGCGAGCACCCCGGACCGGTAGCGCGGCTCGGGCAGCTTCCAGTCGGCCCGCCGCCGGTCGAGCTCGACGTCGTCGACGTGGAGGTCGACCCGGCGGGCCGGCACGTCGATGGTGATGCGGTCGCCGTCGGCGACCAGGGCGATGGGGCCGCCGTCGACCGCCTCGGGGGCGACGTGGCCGATGCAGAAGCCACGGGTGCCGCCGGAGAAGCGGCCGTCGGTGAGCAGCGCGCAGTCGGCCGCCCGACCGGCGCCGCGCATCGCACCGGTCACGGCCAGCATCTCGCGCATGCCGGGGCCCCCCTTGGGCCCCTCGTAACGGATCACCAGCACCGTGCCCGGTTCGATGGTGCCGGAGAGGATCGCCTCCATGGCCCCGTCCTCGCCGTCGAAGACCCGGGCGGTGCCCTCGAAGTGGTCGACGTCGATGCCGGCCACCTTCACCACCGCGCCGTTGGGGGCCAACGAGCCGGTGAGGATGGCGGTGCCGCCGTCGGCGTGGATCGGCGTGGCCAGCGGCCGCACCACGTCGCCGTCGGGGCCGGGCGGGTCGAGGGCGTCGAGGTTCTCGGCCAGGGTGCGGCCGGTGACGGTCATGCAGTCGCCGTGGAGCAGGCCGGCCTCGAGCAGCTCCCGCATCACCACCGGCACGCCGCCGACCCGGTCGAGGTCGACCATGTGCCAGCGGCCGCCGGGCTTCATGTCGGCGACGTGCGGCGTGCGCCGCCCGACCCGGTCGAAGTCGTCGAGGCTCAGGTCGACCTCGGCCTCGTGGGCGATGGCCAGCAGGTGCAGCACGGCGTTGGTCGACCCGCCGAGGGCCATGCTCACGGCGATGGCGTTCTCGAACGCCTCCTTGGTGAGGATCTGGCGGGGCCGGATGCCGGCTTCGACCAGGCGCATCACCGCCCGCCCCGACTCGTAGGCCAGGTCGTCGCGGCGGCGGTCGACCGCCGGGGCCGATGCGCTGCCGGGCAGGGCCATGCCGAGCGCCTCGGAGATCGAGGCCATGGTGTTGGCGGTGAACATGCCGGCGCAGCTGCCCTCGGTCGGGCAGGCGTTGCGCTCGATGAGCGCCAGCTCGTCGGCGGTGAGGGCACCGGCCGCGTGGGCGCCGACGGCCTCGAACACCGAGGTGATGTCGAGCGCTTCGCCCTTCGCGCCCCGCCCGGGCAGGATCGAGCCGCCGTAGAGGAACACCGACGGCAGGTTCAGGCGGGCGGCGGCCATCAGCATGCCGGGCAGCGACTTGTCGCACCCGGCGAAGGTCACCACCCCGTCGAAGCGCTCGGCGTGCACCACCGTCTCGACCGAGTCGGCGATGACCTCCCGGCTGACCAGGGAAGCCCGCATGCCCTCGTGGCCCATCGAGATGCCGTCGGACACGGCGATGGTGACGAACTCGAAGGGGAAGCCGCCGGCGTCGCGCACGCCCACCTTGGCCCGCTTGGCCAGCCGGTCGAGCGGCACGTTGCAGGGCGTGACCTCGTTCCACGACGACGCCACGCCGATCTGCGGCTTGGTGAAGTCGGCGTCGGTCATGCCGACGGCGCGGAGCATGGCGCGCGCCGGCGCCCGCTCGAAGCCTTCGGTGACGTCGCGGCTGCGGAGGCGGGGGTCGTCTGCCATGGGCCGAATCGTAGGGGCACCGCCGACCGGGCCGGCTCCCCCGTGGCTGGTCAGCCGGAGCGGCGCCGGCCGCGCGACCCGCCGGGGGCGGTGCGCGAGCTGGCGGAGGGGCCCCCGCTGCGCCGGCCACCGGCACCGCCGCCCCGCCGCCCGTCGGCCGCCCTGGGGGCCCGCCACGCGGGCGGCCCCCCTGCCCGGCTGCGACCGGCGGCAGCGCCGCCCTGGCCACGCCCGGTGGAGGCCCGGCCCGCCCACGGGGCCGCGGCGGCGCCGCCTTCGGGTCGGCGGCCGGCCGCGAAGCGCGCCGGCGGGCGCGTCGGGCGCGGCAGGGCGCCCATGTCGGGCTGGGTGAGCCCTTGGGGCAGCCCGGCGGCACGCTGCAGCGCCTTGGCCGCCTTGGCCTGCTCGTGGGCCACGAGGCTGACGACGACCCCGTCGGCACCGGCGCGGCCCGTGCGCCCGGAGCGGTGCAGGTAGTCCTTCGGGTCGGCGGGCAGGTCGTAGTGCACGACGCAGCCGACGTCGTCGACGTGGATGCCCCGCGCTGCCACGTCGGTCGCGACCAACGCCGCCACCGCACCGGCGGTGAAGGCCTCGAGGGCCCGCTCGCGCTGCACCTGGCTCCGGTCGCCGTGGATGGCAGCGGCCGGCACGCCCAGCTCCGCCAGCCGCGCCGTCAGCCGCTCGGCGCCGAGCCGGGTCCGGCAGAACACGATGGCGGGGTGGTGCGTGCGCACCAGCTCGGCGGTCAGGGCCAGGCGCTGGTCGCGGCCGGCCTGCCACCAGAGGTGGGTGACCGCGGCACCGTCGGCGGGGTCGGCGACGACCTCGTGGCGCACCGGGCTGCGCTGGTAGCGACGCACGAGCACGTCGACGTCGCCGTCGAGGGTGGCCGAGAACAGCAGGGTCTGGCGATCCGGGCGGGTGGCGTCGAGGATGCGGCGCACGGCGGGGAGGAACCCCATGTCGGCCATGCGGTCGGCCTCGTCGACCACGGCGAGGCGCACATCGTCGAGGTGGAGGTCGCGCCGCTCCACCATGTCCTCGATGCGGCCGGGGCAGCCGACCACGATCTGCACGCCGCGGCGCAGGGCGCCGCGCTGGGGGGCGTAGTTGGCGCCGCCGTAGACCGCCAGGGTGCGCAGCCCGGCCGCCTTGGCGAGCGGGGCGATGGTGCGCTCCACCTGCACCGCCAGCTCCCGGGTCGGCACCAGGATGAGCGCCTCGGGCCGCCCCGACCCGACGCCGCGCCGCTCGGCGCGACGGCTGGCCGACGACGGCGGGCGGGCGGCCATCACCGCGGGGATGGCGAAGGCGATGGTCTTGCCCGACCCGGTGGGCGCCCGGCCGCT
>DASTHS010000136.1:0-8142 GCA_035718085.1 Acidimicrobiales bacterium
GAGCCGGCGACGTCGGCCGATGCCCCCCGCTCCCCCGTCGAGGCCTCCTCGCCCGGCGAGGCTCCGGGCCCGGCGGCCGACCCTCCGGCCCACGGCGCCGCCGACCCGCTCGGTGGCGGCGGTGGCGGCGGCGAGGAACCCACCGCCGGGCGCGGGGACGGAGCCGGCGACACCGTGGCGACCGCCGACGCCGATGGGCCGCCGGCCGTCGCTGCCGACGACGCCGGCACCAAGCGGCGGGTCGTGCGCATCCGCAGCCGCCGGGTGGCCGACGGACCTCCCGGCTGACCGGCTACGCCGTGCCGGGCGACCGACCGGCGGCGATGGTGCGGGCCGCGGCGTAGTCGACCTTGCCGTTGGGGGCACGACCGACCGATGCGACGGGCACGAACCGGCGGGGCACCTTGTAGCCGGCGAGCGAGCGGCGGGCGAAGGCGGCCAGCTCGTCGTCGGTGACCTCGGCGCCGGTCTCGACCAGGGCGACCACGACCTCGCCGAATCGCTCGTCGGGCACCCCGACCACCACGGCGTCGACCACGGCGGGATGGCGTTTCAAGGCCTCCTCGACCTCCTCCGGGAACACCTTCTCGCCGCCGGTGTTCACCACGACCGAGCCCCGGCCGAGCAGCCGCACGGTGCCGTCGGCCTCCACCGTGGCGTAGTCGCCGGGCACGCTCCAGCGCTCCCCGTCGATCACCCGGAACGTCGCCGCGGTCTTGTCGGGGTCCTTGTAGTAGCCGACGGGCCCCCGGCCCCGGAGGGCGACGACCCCGCGTTCGCCCGAGCCGGGCGCCACGTCGACACCATCGTCGGAGATCACCCTGGTGTCGGGCCCGAGGCGGAACCCCCCGGTGGTCGGCGCCTCGGCGCTGCTCGACCGGCTGCGGGCCATGCCGATCGCCTCCGACGAGCCGAGCGTGTCGACGAGGATCAGCTTCGGGTTGTGCCGCAGCAGCCCGGCGCGGACCTCGGCGGACCACATCACGCCCGACGAGACGATCAGCCACAGGCTCGAGAGGTCCCAGCGCCCCGGGTTGGCATCGAGCTCGGCGAGGATCGGCCGGGCGAACGCGTCGCCGACGATCGACATCTCGGTGACCCGCTCCCGCTCGACGGCGTCGAGCAGGCGTCCGGGCTCGAAGTGGTGCCCCTCCAGCAGCACGAGCGACCCGCCCGACGCCAAGGTCGACATGGCGGTGAACAACCCGGTGCCGTGCATGAGCGGGGGGCCGGGGAGCAGCTTGGGCACCGGTCGACGGGCCGGCTCGGCCAGCCGGGCGGCCAACGCGTCGAGATCGCCGTGCTCGTCGTAGCGCAGGCTGGCCGAGCGGTTGAGGATCGCCCACAAGTCGTCCTGGCGCCACATCACCCCCTTGGGCATGCCGGTGGTGCCCCCGGTGTAGATCAGTACGAGGTGGTCGCCGCTGCGCCCCCATGGCCCCTGCACCGGCCCCCCGGGTGACCGTGACGCAACGTCGTCGTAGGGCTGGGCCCAGGGGGCGGCGTCGCCGCCGACCTGCAGCCAGAGCTTCACGCCCGGCAGGCGGTGGCGGGCGGCGTCGACGCGGTCGGCGAAGTCCGCGTGGAAGACCACGGCCTCGACGTCCGCGTTCGACCACAGGTAGGTCAGCTCGTCGGCGGTGTACCGGTAGTTCGTGTTGACCGGCGCCATGCCAGCCTTGAGCGCCCCGTAGAGCGACTCGACGTAGGCCGGCGAGTTGTAGAGGTGTTGCGCGACCTTCGCCTGCTCACCCAACCCGGCGGCCAGGTAGGCGGCAGCCACGGCGTCGGCCCGCCGGTCGAGCTCGGCCCAGCTGCGGCGGTCGGCGCCCTGGGTGATGGCCGGCGCGTCGGGCCGCACCCGGGCGACCACCTCCCACGTGTCCGCGAAGTTCCAACCGGTCACCGGCCCACCCAGCCTTTCTGAAGAGACGACTGCATCGGCGCCGGGGCGGCCGGTGCCGTGCTGGTCACCCGACGCGCTCCCAGCGCGACGGTTCGCCGACGACCTCCCGCACCACGCCGCGCACTTCGAGTGCCCGGAGGTGGGCCAGCGCCTCGCCCACGGCCGCCCGGCGTGACCAGCCCTTCAGCTCGTCCCACGGTCGCGACCAGTGGAAGGTGGCGGCGATGGCCCACGCCGTCGTGGTGCCGGCGTCGATGGCGGCCAGCACCTCGGCGAAGTGCGCCTCGTGGTGGGCGCGCAGTTCCGCGACCCGTCCGGGCAGGTCGGCGAAGCGGTGCTCGTGGGCGGGCAGCACCTCGTCGGCGGGCAGGTCGGCGACCCGTTCGAGCGACCGCAGGTAGTCGCCGAGGGGGTCGGGGCCGGCCTGCGGGTGGTACCCGATGTGGGGTGTGATGCGCGGCAGCACGTGGTCGCCCGAGAGCACGAGGCGCTGGCCGGCCTCGGCGAAGCACAGGTGGCCGGGCGAGTGACCGGGCGTCCACACCGCGGTGAGGTCCCAGCCTGGCACCTCGGGCCGGTCGCCGTCCTCGAGGAGCACGTCGGGGTGCACCGGGTCGACCCTCGGCCACACGGGCATCGACGCAGCCGCGAGCGCTGCCACCTCGTCGGCGGGGGCGCCGTTGCGCCGGAGCTGCGCCGCCATGCTCTCGACCAGGTCTGCGGGGGCGTCGTAGCGGGCTCCGATGAGGGCGGCGTCTGCGGGATGCAGGGCGACCCACGCACCCGAGGCCTCGCGGACCCGGCCGGCGAGGCCGTAGTGGTCCGGGTGGATGTGGGTGACGAGCACGCCTCGCACGTCGGCGATCGACCCTCCTGCAGCGGCGATGCCGGCGACGAGCGTGTCCCACGCCTCGTCGGTGTTCCACCCGGCGTCGACGATGTAGGGGCCACGGTCGGTCTCGAAGAGGTACACGAGCACATAGCGCAGCGGGTTGTCGGGGATCGGCACCGGGATGCTCCAGAGGCCGCGGCGCACCCGCTCGACGGGCGGGAGCGGCTCCAGCGCACGCGCCCCGGGTGTCGGCACGGTGTCGGTCACCCGGACAGCTTGCCAGGGTGGGCGCCTCCGGCCCGGGGCGGGGGCTACCGTGCCCCGGTGCCTGCGTCAGCCATCGAGATCGCGCCGGTGCGCTCGCTGCTCGGGCGGCGCGTGTTCGTCGACGTGCCGTTCCGCATCCATGGCGGCGACCCGGGGTGGGTGCCGCCACTGCGCCTGTCGGTCTACGACCGCATCTCCCCGCGCCACCCGGCGCTGGCGCACCAGGACGTGGCCCTGTGGGTGGCGCGGCGCAACGGACGCCCGGTGGGTCGCATCGCAGCCTGCGTCGATCGCGCCTTCGACCAGCTCCAGGGCGTCAAATGGGGGTGGGTCGGGTTCTTCGACACCTTCGACGACCCCGCCGTCGCCGCCGCGCTCTTCGACACCGCCTGCGGTTGGGCCGCCGAGCGGGGGGCGCAGACCTGTGTCGGGCCCGCGAACTTCACCACCAACGACGAGCTCGGCCTCCTCGTCGAGGGCTTCGACGACCCCCCCGCCCTGCTCACCTTGCAGAACCCCCCGTACTACGAGCGGCTCTGGACCGACCACGGCTGGGAGCAGGCGATGGACCTGTGGGGCTGGCGGTTCGAGAAGTCGCTCACCGCCCTGTCGGAGCGCCAGCGCCGCACGCTGGCCCGGCTGCGCGAACGCTCCAACGTGCGCATCCGGTCGATCGACATGGCCGACTTCGACGCCGAGGTCGGCCGGTTCTTCGAGGTCTACAACGCGGCGTGGCAGCACAACTGGGGCTTCGTGCCGATGCCCGAGGCGGAGGTGCGGCACCTGGCCTCGCAGCTCAAGCCAATCATCAAGCCGGAGTGGGCCTTCGGAGCGGAACGGCCCGACGGGGAGGTGGTGGGCGTGTGCCTCGCCCTCCCCGACCTCAACCAGGTGATGGCCAAGTTGCGCCACGGGCGGCTGCTGCCGACCGGCTGGGCGCACATGCTGGCCGGACGGCGGCGCACCAGCAACGCCCGGGTGTGGGCCCTCGGCGTGCGCCCCGAGCGGCAGAACCTCGCGATCGGCCCGCTGCTCTACGCCGAGATCGTCGACCGCCTCGCGGCCGACCCGCACATCCGCACTGCGGAGGGTGGGTGGACCTTGGCCACCAACGCCCGGATCAACGAGCAGCTCGCAGCGATGGGCGCCACCCGATCGAAGGTCTGGCGGCTCTACTCCCGGCCGGCAGGGCCGCCCCGCCCCACGGCCTGAGCCAGCACCTCCGCCGAGGTCCGACTGGAGCGCCAGCCGAGCAGCGCCGCCGCCCGGGCCGGGTCGACGGCGAGCGGGCCGCCGACCAGCACCGACCGATCGGCGCCGAAGGGCAGCAACCCCAGACGGTGGGCCAGCTCCGACCCCCCGACGAGCAGCCGCCGGGGCAGCGCCACCACCCGGCCGCCGGTGACCCCGGCGATGCCGGCGGCGTCGAGCCAGCCCGGGGGGGCGACGTTGCACACCGCCCCGCGCACGGCGGTGCGCCGCCCCGGGTCGGCCACCAGGGCCCCGGCCCGGAACAGCGCCTCGACCGCATCCTGCTCGTCGAGGAACTGCGTGGCCTGCGCCACCCCCCGCACCGCCGGCACGGCCAGCCGGTAGCCGGCCACCGAGCGGCGCACGGCAGCGTCGGCGTGCGGCCCGAGCACCGCCCCGACCCGCAGCACCACCGTCGGCGCCGTGTCGAGGCAGCGTCGCTCCGCCTGGAGCTTCTGGCTGGCGTACGGGCACTCGGGGTTCGGTCGTGGCGGGTGGCGCTCGTCGAGGGGCAGCGGGTTGTCGGGCCAGGCGCCGTAGACCGCGGCCGACGAGGCCAGCACGACCGCGCCGGGGCGGGCAGCGAGCACGTTGGTCGTGCCCCCGACGTTCACCCCGGCCATCTCCGGGCCTCCCCGCCCCCACAGCTGGGCGCCCAGGTGGAACAGCAGGTCGACGCCGACCAGCGCGGCGCGAGCCTCCTCGCTGCGCAGGTCGGCGCACACGTGGCGCAGGCGGTGGTCGCCGACGCCGGCCGGCAGCGGCCGGCGGGCCACGCTGACCACCTTCGACGTCTGCGGGTCGGCGAGCAGCCGGCGCAGCAGCAGGCCGCCGAGGTGCCCGGTGGCGCCGGTCAGCCCGACGGTCGCGCCGGCCAGGCCCGGGAGGAGCGGCGCGGGGACCGGGTCGCTCACCCCTCGGGACGAGCGGCGGCGACCGCCGCGGCGGCACCGACGACGGCCGGGCGCAGCAGCGCCGGGGCCGGAACCCCACCGCGAGGGCCAGCTGTCGGCACCGTGCCGGGGGGCGGCACCCGGCAGCGGGCGAAGCCCTCGAGGGCCCGATCGATGTCGGCCTCGGTGTGGGTGGCCATCACCGACGTGCGCAGCAGGGGCCGGGCCACCGCGGGGGGGATGACGCAGTTGGTGTACACGCCGTTCGCCTTCAGCTCCCGCCACAGCAGACCGGCGTCGACGACGTCGTCGACGTGCAGCGGCACGATGGCGCTGTCGGTGGCGGGCCCGACGGCGTACCCGAGCTCGGTGAGGCCGCGGTGCAGCTGCGCGGCGCGCGCCGCCACCGCCTCGCGCCGCCACCCCTCGCTGCGGGCCACCCGGGTGGCGGCGAGGGCGGCGCCGAGGGCGGCGGGCACCCCGGACGCCGTGAAGAGCAGCGGACGGCAGGTGATCTTCAAGAAGTCGATGACCGCCGCTGGGCCGGCGACGAAGCCGCCGCAGCTGGCCAGCGCCTTGGAGAAGGTGCCCATCACCAGGTCGGGTCGGACCCCGGCGGCAGCCGCGGTGCCTGCACCGGCGGGGCCGACGACGCCGAGGGAGTGGGCCTCGTCCACGAGCAGGCGGGCCCCGAACTCGGCGCAGAGGGCCCCGACGTCGGCCAGCGGCGCCCAGTCGCCCTCCATGGAGTAGATGCCGTCGACGGCGACCAGCACGCCCCCGGTCGCCTCCGATGACCGCAGCGACCGGAGGGTGCGGCGCAGCGAGTTGGGCCGGTTGTGGCGGAACGCCCGCAGGGTGCCCTCGGCCATGCGCGCCCCGTCGACGAGGCTGGCGTGGGCGGCGGAGTCGAGCACGGCCACATCGGTGGCCCCGATCAGCGCCGAGAGCAGCCCGAGGTTGGCGCCGTAGCCAGTGGTGAACACCAGCGCGGCCTCCTGGCCCACCCAGTCGGCGAGCTCGTCCTCCAGCTGGCGGTGGAGGTCGAGGGTGCCGTTGAGCAGTCGGCTGCCGGTGACCCCGGTGCCGTAGCGCTCGACGGCGGCGATCGCCGCCCGCTGCACCCGTTCGTCGGTGGTCAGGCCGAGGTAGTTGTTCGAGCCGAGCATGACCAGCCGCTGGCCCTCGACCTCCACCACGGGCCCGATGCGGCCGTCGAGCTCCCGGTAGTAGGGAAGGAACCCTTCCGCGTCGGCCTGGCGCCACTGGTCGAGGCGCGGGTCGGCGACCTTGGCGAAGAGGTCGACCCCGACCCGATGGTCGGGGGCGCCGGCGCTCATCGGGGGCCGCCGCGCAGCGCCTCGAACCGACGCTCCCACTCCTCGTGGCGGTCACGGGCGTCGGCGATGTACGGCGACCGGCCGATGGCGGCGATCAGCGCCCGGTTGACCTGGTCGGCCGGCGCCCGCAGGGGGCGGACGACGTCACAGAAGAGCACGACCCGCACGCCGTCGGTGCCGTTCCAGGCCTCGTGCTCGTAGCCGTCGTCGAAGAGGAGGCTGCGCCCCTCGACCCAGTGGGCCACCTCGTCGCCCACCCGGATGCCGCACGCCGACGCCGGCTCGGGCACCAGCAGCGCCAGGTGGTAGCGCAGCACGCCCCGCCACGGGCCGCGGTGGGGCGGGATGCGCTTGCCGGGAGCGAGGATCGAGAAGAACGCCGTCGTCAGGCCGGGCACGGCGTCGAGCAGCGCCGTGGTGCGCGGGCAGCGGGCGCAGTTGGCCTCGGAGCGGAATCCGTACCCCTTGAAGAAGTAGGTCTTCCACCCGTCGTCGTCGGTGAGCGACGCCTGGTCGGTCGAGATGTCCTGGAAGTTGGGCAGGTCGGCGCGGTGGGCCAGCACGGCGGCGAGCTCCGCCTGGACGTCGGCGACGTTCGCCTCGAGCGTGGCCACCCACGGGAACGTGGCCGGGTCGAGCAACGGCGTGGTGGGGACGAGCGATGACCGGAGCACGACCCGCTCGAAGCCGTGGAGGGCCCGGGCGCCGACGTGGTTGCCGAGGTCGACGGCCCGGTCGCGCAGGGTGACGGGCACGGCCGATCAGCCTACCGGACGGCCCGCGAGCCGCCGAGGAGCCCTCAGTCGTCGTCGACCGGGAAGGCGCCGGCCAGCCCGGTCATGTCGAGCACCCGCCGCAGCGACGCCGTGGGGGCCCGAAGGGCGAGCCGGGCCCCTGCCGCCTCGAACCGCTTGAGCGCCCCGACGAGCACCCCGATGCCGCTCGAGTCGATGAAGGCGAGGCCGGCGAGGTCGATGACGGCGTCGCGACCCTCGTCGAGGCGCTCGGCCAGCACGGCCCGCAAGCGTGCTGCACTGCCCGCGTCGAGGTCACCCGATACCCGGCACACGCACCGCTCCCCCTCGAGCGAGAGCTCGATTCGAAGCGAGGTGCCGGCCGTGGCCGCCTTCCTGCTCACCCGCGCGTCGTACCCTCCGCCGGCCTGCCGGTAACGGCCGGTTCAGGGTGAACGCCCTACGGTGTGGCCGTGCAGCGCGTCGACCCGCACCGGCGCGTGCCGCCCGCCGCCGCCCTGGTGGCCGCCGGTGCGGTCACCGTCCAGGTGGGGGCCGCCCTGGCCACCGGCCTGTTCGCCCGGGTCGGCCCCGTGGGCGCGGTCACGCTGCGCACCGTGCTCGGCGCCGGGGTCCTGGTGGCGGCGGTCCGGCCACGGGTGACCGGTCGGCGGCGGACCGACTGGGCGGCGGTGGTGACCTTCGGGATCGTGCTCGCCGCCATGAACCTGGCCTTCTACGAGGCCATCGCCCGCATCCCGCTCGGGGTGGCGGTCACCCTCGAGTTCATCGGTCCGCTGGCGGTCGCCCTCGGCGGGTCACGGCGCCCCCTCGACGTGGTGTGGGCGACGCTGGCGGCGTGCGGGGTGGTGCTCCTCGGCGCCGGTCCGGCCGGCCACCTGCGCACCTCGGGGGTGGT
>DASTHS010000137.1:0-3328 GCA_035718085.1 Acidimicrobiales bacterium
GCCAAGATCATCGAGCTCGACAAGAACCGCAACAACGTGGTGCTGTCGCGGCGGGCGTGGCTCGAGGAGACGCAGAAAGAGCAGCGCGACGAGTTCCTCGCCAACCTCAAGCCCGGCGAGGTGCGCCACGGTGTGGTGTCGTCGGTGGTCAACTTCGGTGCGTTCGTCGACCTCGGCGGCATGGACGGTCTGATCCACGTCTCCGAGCTGTCGTGGAAGCACGTCGACCACCCGTCGTCGGTGGTCGCCGTGGGCGACGAGGTCGAGGTCCGGGTGCTCGACGTCGACCTCAGCCGGGAGCGGATCAGCCTGTCGCTCAAGGCCACCCAGCAGGACCCTTGGCAGGAGTTCGCCGACGCCCACCGCGTCGGGGAACTGGTCTACGGCCGGGTCACCAAGCTGGTGCCCTTCGGCGCCTTCGTGCAGGTCGGCGAGGGCATCGAGGGCCTGGTGCACATCTCGGAGATGGCCTCCCACCACGTCGACCTGCCCGAGCAGGTGGTCACCCCCGGCGAGGAGCTGTGGGTGAAGATCATCGACATCGACCTGCAGCGGCGGCGCATCAGCCTGTCGATCAAGCAGGCGGCGGAAGGTGGCGAGGTAGCAGCGGAGTACCGCGAGGCCTTCGGCGAGCACACCTACGACGAGCAGGGCAACTACGTCGGCCCGGCCTTCGAGTTCGAGCCCGAGAGCGAGGCGCAGGCCGCCTGGGCCGAGTACCTCGAGCAGACCGCCGCCGCCGAGGAGGCGGCCGCCAACCCGCCGCAGAACGACGGGCCGGTGTGGACCTCCGGCCCGGTCGACTGACCGGCCCACCAGCTCAGCGACCTGTCGGCGCCGCCGGCCGCCGTTGGGGGTGGCCGGCGGCGGCGCGTCCGGGGAGGGCCGCCGGTCAGCCGCCGGTGCTGCGCCGGGCCCGGAAGGCCGCCACGTTCACCCGGTTGGCGCAGGTGGTCGAGCAGTAGCGCTTGGAGGAGTTGCGTGACAGGTCGACGAGGACCTGGGCGCAGTCGTCGGCCGCGCACACCTTGAGGCGGTCGAGCTCCCGCTGGCGGATGACGTCGACCATGGCCATCGCCGCCTCCACCGCCATGCGGTCGGCGAGGGGCGCTTCCGCCGGTGTGGCGTGCAGGTGCCACGGCCAGCCGTCGTGGGCCACCAGCTGCGGCAGGGCGCGCCGCTCGGCGAGCAGGGTGTTGACCAGGGCCACGACGGCGCCCTCGTCGCCGGCCCACAGCCGGCGCAGCACCGGGCGCAGTGCCTGCACCCCGGCCAGCTCGTCGGCGTCGTGGCGGCGGGAGCCGGTGTAGCGCCACTCGTCGACGAAGGCGTCGAGGGCGGCCACGTCGCGCAGCGACTCGTCCTGGCGCCCCTCGGTGTTGACCAGGGCGGCCGTGCTCTGCAGCGCCGTGGTCGTGTCATGGGTGAAGACTGCGTTGACTACTGACATGGGGGCTCCCGCTCCGCTATCCTGCCTGTCATGAGCGTAGTGCGGCGACACCACTTACCGCCGGCGCCGACCGGGTTGGTGCTGGCGCTGGTCTCGGCCGCCAGCTTCGGCATGTCGGGCACATTGGCCACCAGTCTGCTCCGCGCCGGCTGGACGCCCCTCGCCGCGGTCACCGTGCGCATCGGGGTGGCGGCCCTCGCCCTCACCCCCCCGGCCCTCCTGGTGCTGCGCCGAGCCACGCCGCCGGGGGCGCCCGTCGGTGCCTGGCGGTCGTGGTTGGGCTGGCGGGGCGGCGCCGGGGCGGTGGCGCTCTACGGGCTGCTCGCCGTGGCCGGCTGCCAGCTCTGCTACTTCGAGGCCATCCGCCACCTCTCCGTGGCGGTGGCCCTGCTCCTCGAGTACTCCGGCACCGTGCTGGTCGTCGGCTGGATGTGGCTGGTGCACCGCCGGCGCCCCGGCCCGGCGACCGTCGCAGGTGGCCTCGTGGCCGTCGTCGGCCTCGGGTTGGTGCTCGGCGTGGTCGGCGGCACGGTGCACGTCGACGCTGTCGGCGTGCTGTGGGGCGCGGGCGCCGCCATCGGCAACGGCGCCTACTTCGTGATGGCGGCGGGGGCGGCCGGGCCGCCGCGCCCGGGCACGGTGGAGGTGCCACCCCTGGTCGTGGCGTGGGGCGGCATGGTGGCGGGCACCGCGGTCATGGCGCTGGTGGCCCTCACCGGCGTGCTGCCGTGGTCGTCGCCGGCGGCCACTGTCGTGCTCGGCGGTTGGCGCACGGGTTGGCTGGTGCCGGTGCTCGGCCTGGCCCTGGTCGCAGCGGCGTTCGCCTACGCCGCCGGCGTCGCCTCCGCCCGCCTGCTGGGGGCCCGGGTGGCCTCGTTCGTCGGCCTCTCCGAGGTGCTGTTCGCGTCGCTCTACGCCTACCTCCTCGTGGGGGAGGGCCTCGGGCGCATCCAGCTGCTCGGCGGTGCGCTCGTGCTGGCCGGCATCGTCCTGGTGCGGCGCGACCCCGAGCCTGCCGGCGGTGGCGGGGCGGCCGGCGGGTCGACGATCGAGCCGCGGCCGGCTTCCACCGGTGTCGGCCGTCTCGCCACGGTCGGGGCTGGCTCGGACCGGGTCGGCGCGCATGCCGACTGGTAGCTTCGCCGTCATGGGGCGGTCGTGCTGAGGCGGCTGCTCGCCGCCCGGCTGGCGCCCTACCGGCGCACCATCGCCCTGATGGTCGTGCTGCAGGCGGTGCAGACGGCGGCCACGCTGACGCTGCCCACGCTCAACGCCCGCATCATCGACCGGGGCATCCTCCGCCACGACCAGGCGTACATCCGCTCGACGGGGGCGGTGATGATCGGCTTCACCCTGGTGCAGGTCGTCTTCGCCGTGGCTGCCGTCTACCTCGGGGCGCGCGTGGCCATGGGCGCCGGGCGCGACATCCGGGGCGCCATCTTCCACAGCGTGACCGGGTTCTCGTCGCGAGAGGTCGGGGCCTTCGGCGCGCCGAGCCTGATCACCCGCACCACCAACGACGTGCAGCAGGTGCAGATGCTGGTGGTGATGGCGTGCACCATGGCGATCGCCGCGCCGATCACCATGGTCTTCGGCATCGTCGCCGCGCTGCGCCAAGACGTGGGGCTGTCGGTGATCCTGACGGTGAGCGTGCCGGTCGCCGCCGTGGTGCTCGGCGCGATCGTGGCCCGCATGGTGCCGGCGTTCAGGTTGATGCAAGAGCGCATCGACCAGATCAACCGGGTGCTGCGTGAGCAGATCACCGGCATCCGGGTGGTGCGCGCCTTCGTGCGGGAGCCGCAGGAGCGGGACCGCTTCGCCGTCGCCAACGACGAGCTGACCGACGTGTCGCTGCGGGCGGGCCGGCTGATGGCGTCG
>DASTHS010000138.1:0-12070 GCA_035718085.1 Acidimicrobiales bacterium
ACCGCCAGGGTGCTGTAGGTGGTGAACGCCCCGCAGAACCCGGTCCCGGCCACCAGACGGGCGCGCCGCCGCCACCCGGTGTCGTCGCCGGCCCGCACCAGCGCCTCGAGGAGGGCCCCGAGCACGAACGCCCCGGCAAGGTTGATGGCGAAGGTGGCGACCGGGAAGGCGCCGGGCGACGGTGGCAGCGCCTGCTCGACCGCCTCCCGTCCCCCGGCCCCGGCGAAGCCGCCGACCACGACCAGCGCCATGGCCGTCGGCGTGTGGTGCAGCCGCCGGGCCGGCGAGGGAGACGGCGCGACCGGCGGCGCCGGCGGCGGTCGACGGCCCATGCGGCGCGCCATCCTAGAGACGCGGCGCGAGTGGCTTTGACGCCAAGGGACACCTCTGGAACCGCGATCCCCCATCGCCGGCCGTACTGTCCCGGCCATGGGCAGGCTTTCAGCGATGCGAAGAGACGACCTCGATGCCCCGGCGACCCGGGTATGGGACGCCCTCGTCGAGACGCGCGGCGACGACCTGATCGGGGAGGACGGCGCCCTGCGGGGCCCCTTCAACGCCTGGGTGCACGCTCCGCAGCTCGGGGAGATCCTGACCCGCCTCGGCCACGCGCTCCGCTACGACACGAGCGTCGACCGTCGGCTCGTCGAGACGGCGATCATCACCGTCGGCGCCCGCTACCGGGCCGAGTTCGAGTGGTGGGCCCACTCTCGCATGGCCGGCCAGCACGGGGTGACCGACGGCGTGGTCGATGCCATCCGGGCGGGCACCGACCCCGCCCCCGCCGGAGCACCCGACGACGAGCTCGTCGTGCACCGGGTCGCCGCCCAACTCGCGGCGTCCGGGCGGGTCGACGAGGACGCCTACACGGCGGCGGTGGATCTCCTGGGCGAGCGCGGCGTCGTGGAGCTCGTGACCCTCTGCGGCTACTACTGCCTGGTCTGCGTCACCCTGAACGCCTTCGAGGTGCCGCTCCCGCCTGGCGCTACACCGGCGTGGCCCCCGTCGCCGTGAGCAGCTGAAGTTGTCAGGTGTCGTCTGCCGAGAGCCATCGATGCGGTAGATCTTGGACATGGCCGAGAACATCGCCGGCGTGGCGAGCGCGATCGGAGCGTCGCTCCTCGAGCCTGGAGGGCCCGCCGGTGAGGCAGAGGCCCGGCGGTTGGCCTTCTCTTTCGTCGAGACCATCGACGGGGCCTCCAGCGAGGAAGTCGAGGCCCTCGTGGCTGCACCCCCAGCCACGACCGGCGATCACCGCTTCGACGCCCTCGTAGCTGCGGTGGTCGAGCACGCGTGCACGAAGCGATCGATGCCGTCACCCGCCTGGGTCAACGAGCCGCACCGGTTCCTCTCGACGTGGTGGTTCATGTCGGAGAT
Organism: Acidimicrobiales bacterium; assembly: GCA_035718085.1. Classification (GTDB taxonomy): domain Bacteria; phylum Actinomycetota; class Acidimicrobiia; order Acidimicrobiales; family Palsa-688; genus DASTHS01. Next base: position 1,378 of record DASTHS010000138.1, read on the forward strand.
GCCCTCGCTCCATGCCGATGCCATCGTGCACAGTCCGATCTCCTTCGCCCGCCGGGGTGTGTTCATCACCTCCGGCGCCCTCACCTACGCCTGAAGGTGCTCCTCGACCGCGCTGGTCTTCGCCACGCCTTCGAGCTGCTCGACGCCGAGCTCGGACGCATGGGAGTGCGAGCGGACGTCTTCGTCGTCGGTGGCGCAGCGATGGCGATGGCCTACGACGCCCGTCGGGCAACAAGGGACGTCGACGCCGTCTTCGTGCCGTCGGCCGAGGTTCGCCTCGCCGCCCAGCGAATCGCAACCGAGCTCGGCCTCGATCCCGGGTGGCTGAACGACGGAGCGAAGGCGTACGTCCCCGGCGACGACCCAAGCGCGGTGCAGGTCTACGAGGGTCAGCACCTCCAGGTCGCCGCAGCGTCTCCCCGACTGCTCCTCGCCATGAAGCTGTTGGCGGCTCGCGTCGAGCGCGACACCGACGACATCGTCGCTCTCTACGCCCTGTGCGGCTTCACGACCGCCGACGACGGGCTTCGGCTGGTCACCGAGGCCTACCCGAGCTACGTGATCGCCCCGAGGACCCGGTTCCTGCTCGAGGAGCTGTACCCGCCGCATCGGGCACCGACCGTGGAGCAGGATCGGGACACTGGTCTGGGCCTTTGACGGGCACCCCGCTTCTCTGGACGGCGACTCCCATCACGAAGGTCAGCAGGAGCGGCGATGCCTCAGGCTCCCGCGCCTCGCCCACGACGACGGTCCGGTCAGTACGCTCGGCCGCCTCGCCCGAGTAGCTCAGTTGGCCAGAGCAGGCGCCTTGTAAGCGTCAGGTCGTCGGTTCGAACCCGACCTCGGGCTCCGAACCGGCCGACCGCCCGAGGGCCCGGCGGCGGCCCCGGCACCTCAAGGCGGTCGGCCCGTCTGCCGACCACAGTGGCAGCGCCCGAGCGACCGGCCAGGAGGTGTGGCATGCGCAACCCGATCCCCACCGCCCTGGCGGCGGCAGTGGCCTGGCGGCCCCGGCCGCGCCAGCTGCTCCGGGTCGCGGTCGGCCTGCTGGCCCTCGGTGGCCTCTTCGTCGGCGTCATCCAGGTCCTCGGACCGGGTGGCCCTCCCCCGCCGCCCCCGACCTTCCCCATCTCCCAGCAGCTCGACGCCGGCCCGGCCCCGTCAGCCGTCGCGCCGACCGATCCGACCACGTCTCCGCCGCCGACGTTCGAGTCGGTGACGACGTTGCCCGACACCACCACGTCGACGACGGCGCCCACCTCGACCACAACGACGAGCACCACCACCTCGACCACCGTGGCGCCGACGACCTCCAGCACGGCACCGCCGGCCACGGTGGCCCCGACCACGGCACCCTCGACCACGCCGCCCCCGACCACGGCGGCGGTGACGACCACCACGGCGCCGCACGCGACCGCCCCGGCTGCGCCGAGCACGACGACCACCCAACCGCCGAAGGCCACCCCCGCTCCCCCTCCCGGCGCGCCGTGACCGCCCTGCCGGGGTAGGCCCTCCCCATGGCTGACGAGGAGTGGTATTGGTGCCTGCACCACCAGCGGGTCGAACCGGCGGAGGGCTGCCCGAACAGCGAGCGCCTCGGCCCCTACCCGACCCGTGAGGCGGCCCAAGACTGGAAGGCCACGACCGAGCGCCGCAACGAGGCCTGGGCGGCCGACGACGACGCCGAGGACCGCTGACCGGGTCAGCCCGGATCAGCCGGGGTCGGGCGTCGCGCCGCTCGGGTCGCCGCCGGGCGGCCGTGCGGCACCCCCGGCGGCGACGCCCGCAGCACCAGGAGCGCAGCCCCGGCGAGGGCGGCGGCGTCGAGCCCCGACCAGGCGCGCAGCCCGCCCAGACCGAGTGGGAAGGGGTGCCCGGGCCGCCACAGCTGGGCGAAGCGATAGGCCGCCGGGTGCGCCACGGGGCACCACACCCGGAGCAACGGCGGCGCCGGGCCGCCCGGTCTGGTCGGCCCCACGGTCAACGAGGGGGACGCCGGAAGGGTCAGGCGGGCCTCCCCGCTCACCGTGGTCGCCGGTCGGTACAGGGACCAGGTGACGCCGTCGACGTGGTCCGACCCGGCAGCGGGCGCCGGCCGACCGTCGACGAGCAGGGCAGGAGACCCGGGCCCGACGATGCCGATGAGGTCGCCCCTGCAGCCGACCGTGGCCTGGAACGCCTCGACGGGGCGCCGCCCGGCGCCGACGCTGCGGTCGACCACCGGCACGGTGGTCCCCCTGACCGACGTCACGTACCAGTGGTCGACGACCCCGACCTCGGAGGGCAGCTCGGCCACCCCGAGCGCGGCGACGGCGAGGGCGATGGCCAGCGGACCACCCCGCCGGCCGAGCAGGCGCACGGCGCCGACTGCCGACCCGACGGCGACCAGGGGCAGCAGTGACCCGGCGTCTCGGGCCTCGACCTGCACGCCGGAGCCGGCCTGCGTCAAGGGCGCGACGACCGCCACGAGGACGCCGAGCACCAGCCCACCGGCCACCGCTGCGAGCCGGTCGGTCGCGCCCCGCCTCCGTGCGGCGAGGAGACCGCCCCCGAGGCAACACACCACCAGCCCGTCGACCGCGAGGCGGTAGCCGCGGGTGCCCACGAGGGTGGTGTGCGCGGCGGTGACCGACTCGGTCGCCCACAGCGTGGAGACGAGGGTGCCGAGCAACTCCACCGCCCCCGCCAGCGACCTGGCCACCAGCGGCTCGAACGTCAGGCGGGAGTTGACGGCGCTGCCGCTGAGGGCCCCGTAGTGGTCGAGGTTGAACGCCAGCCACGGCAGCTGCAGGGCGACGGCGACGGCGGCGGCCACGAGCACCGTCGCCGCCAGCCGAGAACGATGCTGACCGCGATCTCTGCCCTCGGCGACCAGCACCAGCACCACTGCCGGCACGACCAGCGCCGCCGCCGCCTTGGTCAGGAGGGTGGCCCCGACCAGCGCCCCCAACAGCGCACCGGCGCGCACCCCGGGTCGCCGGGCGGCCCGGAGGGCGACGAGCAGGCACGCCGCACCCAGGGGGACGAGCGCGGGGTCGTTGCTCACCAGCACGTACTGCGAGGTGGTGATCTGCAGGCCCGCCAGGATCAGCGGTGCGAGCAGCCAGGCCCTCGGCGCGCCCGGCGCCAGCCGGCGCGCCAGCAGGTACGTCAGGGGCAGGGCGGCCACGACCAGGCAGAGATCGAACAGCCGCAGGGCGTAGACGGCGCCCAGGTCGCCCCCCAGCCGCCCGAGCCAGAAGAGGGGCTGGGCCAGCACGTAGTAGGCGGGGGGCTGCACCGCCTCGTACTGCTGGGCGAACGGCCCCCATCGCGGGTCGCTGGTCGACGCCGGCAAGGCGCGGCTGGTGTAGCCGTCCTGGGCGCTCGCCTTGCGCAGCTCCACGACGCCGAGGGGCGCCCGGTCGCGCCCGGCGACCGGGATGGCCCGGCGGTCGGCGACGTGGGCGACGTACGCCAGGTGGGCACCCTCGTCGCCCCACGGGACCGGGTAGGTGGCGACCCACCAGCAACCCCGGACCAACGAGACGGCCACCAGCACGGCCATCGCCGCCCGGTGACCGGGCCGGCGGCCGCGGCCCGGTCCCTGCGGGCGCGGCTGGTGGGCTCGGCCCGGCACTCAGCCGGCGGCGGTGGCGGACCGGGCCGTCACGTCGGCGCCTGCGGCATCGAGGCGAAGCCCTCCTCGAGGTGGCAGGTGTCGTTGAAGCGGCGCAGCACCCAGCGGTCGCCGGCGACCACCAGGTGCGAGATCGACGCGTTGTCGACCCCGGTGAACGCGAACGGTCGGCCGCCCGTCGCTTGGGCGACGATCGAGCCGATGGCCCCCCCGTGGCTCACCGCCACCACCACCTGGTCGGGGTGGGCGGCGGCGATGCGCACCACCGCGGCACGGGTGCGGGCGGCCAGCGACGCGTTCGACTCGCCGCCGGGGATGGCGTCCCAGCGCTCCTCGGCGAGCATGGTGAGCGCCGCCGGGTGGCCCTCGGCCACGTGACGGCGGAAGGCGCCACCCTCCCATTCGCCGAGGTGCACCTCCCGCAGGTCGGCGTCGACCACGGGTGTGAGACCGAGGGCGGCGGCCAGCGGCGCCGCCGTCTGGGCCGTGCGCCGGAGGTTCGACACGTAGATGGCGGCCACCCCTGCGGCCGCCAGGCGGCGGGCCACCGCCTCGGCCTGCGCCTCACCGGCCGGGTGCAACGCAGGGTCGCCCTGCCCCTCCACGAGCGGGAACGGCGCCTCAGGGCGGGCCGCTTCCGACTCGCCGTGGCGCACCAGGAGCAACTCGCACGCCCCCGGCGGCCGGGCGAACCGCTGCTGGCGGTACTCGGCCACGAGCGCCGACCCTAGCTGCCGGCCGGCCCGGTCGCCCCGGCCGGGCCGGCCAGCCCGGTCGCCCCGGCCGGGCCGGTCTGGCCGGTCAGGCGACCAGCGCGGTCGCCGGCTCGACCACCGTGGGCTCGAGCAGGGCCACGTCGAGCTTGCGCTTGATGCGCTGCAGGGCGTTGTCGATCGACTTGACGTGACGGCCCAGCTGGGCACCGATCTCCTGGTACGACTTGCCCTCGATGTAGAGGCGCAGCACGTCGACCTCGAGCCCTGACAGCGCCCCGGCGACCACCGCCTGCATGGCCACGTGCTGCTCCCGGGCGACGATCTCGTCGGCGGGGTCGGCCACGCTGTGGGCGTCGAGCAGCGACTCGACCTGGCGCTCGGCGTGGTCGTCGCTGCCCCGCACGCCGCTGATCGACACGTAGCGGTTGAGCGGCTGGTGCTTCATGCGGGTGGCCGCCTTCACCGCGCTGATCACCTGACGGGTCACGCACAGCTCGGCAAACGCCCGGAACGAAGCGGTGCGCTCGGCCCGGAAGTCGCGGGCCGCCTTGTACAGGCCGATGAGGCCCTCCTGCTCGATGTCGTCGGCGTCGGCACCGACCAGGAAGTAGGTGCGGGCCTTCGACCGGGCGAAGCGGCGGTAGCGGCCAAGCAGCTCGTCGAGGGCGGCGTGGTCGCCGTCCTGGGAGCGGGCGACCAGCTCTTCGTCGGTCATCTCCGGCAGCGGCGTGTACAGCGTGCGGATGGCCATCGGGCTCCCCTGGTGCGGTGCGCTTCAGCGAGTGGGTGCGTCCGATCGGGCTGGGCCGTTCGGACTAGTCATTCGTAGCCCGATGGGTTAGCGGTGTCAACCGTCACGCGGCGCCGCCACCCGCCCGCGGTTACCCACGGGGGGATGAAAGGGACGTTGCTGTGGCCAGGTTGGCCCGCAGGGGTCAGGCGGCGCGCTGGGCGGGCCACCCGGAGGGACCAGGCGGGAGGGACTACGCGGGCGACGTGGTGGCACGTCGGCGGGCCACCTCGAAGCACGCCAGCGCCGCAGTGGCCGACACGTTGAGGGATGCCAGCGGGCCCAGCATGGGCACCCGCACCAGCAACTCGCAGCGGTCGCGGACCAACCGCGACAGACCGGCGCCCTCGGCCCCGAGCACGAGCGCCACCGCCTCGGTGGCCACCGGCATGTCCCACAGGGCCACCCCGCCCCCGGCGTCGAGGCCGGCGGTCCAGACCCCGGCGGCCCGGGCGGCCGCCAGGGCGGCGGGGATGCCACCCACCACGGCGACCGGCAGGTGCTCTGCGGCGCCGGCGGCGGCCTTCATGGCGGCCGGTGTCAAATGGGCGGCCCGGTGCCGGGCCAGCACCACACCCGTGGCCCCGGCGGCGAGGGCGGAGCGCATGATCGCGCCCAGGTTGTGGGGGTCGGTGACCCCGTCGAGCACCACCAGCAGGGCCCGCGAGACGCAGAGCAGTTCCTCGACGTCGACCGGCTCGATCGGCTCGGCGTGGGCGACGACGCCCTGCGGGGCATCGGTGACCGCCGCAGCGGCCAGCTGACCCCGCCCGAAGTGCCGCACCGGCACCCCCTGCTCGGTCGCCAGGCGCACCAGGTCGGCGAGAGGCCCGTCGTCGGCACCCTCGCCGACGAGCACCTGGCGCACCCGGCGCCGTCGGGCGACGAGCAGCTCGCGCACGGCCTGGCGGCCCTCCACCTGCACGCCGCCCAGCGACCCCTGGTCGGCCCGGGCGCCGCTGCGACCGCGGGTCGACCTGGTGCCCGCCTGACGGGGCCCGGGGGCGCCGGCCTGGGTGGGGCCGGGGCCGCCGGCCTGCCGGTGGGGGGCCCCGCCGGTGCCGGCGCTCCGGGCTTTCGGCGTCCGGCGCCCGGGCGGCGGCGTGCCGCCGCCGCCCCGCCGCGGCGGGGTCACCTGGGCACGACCAGCGCCACCGCCCAGCAGGCGACGCCCTCCCCGCGTCCGAGGGCGCCCAGGCCTTCGGCTCGCTTGGGGGTGACCGTCACCGGCCCGCCGACGACCTCGCTCAGGCGATGCTCCATCTCGTGGCGGTGCGGGGCCAGCCGGGGCGCCTCGAGCACCACCTTGACGTCGACGTTGCCGACGCTGGCCACCGACGCCACCCGCAACATCACCCGCGCCAGCAGCTCGATGCTGTCGATGCCGGCCAGCGACGGCTCGGAGGCGGGGAAGAGCGTGCCGATGTCGTCGAGGCCGGCGGCACCGAGCAGCGCGTCGGCGACGGCATGGGCGACCACGTCGGCGTCGCTGTGGCCGGCCAGCCCGCGACCTTCGAGGCGCACCCCGCCGATGACCAGCGGCCGGTCGGGGTCGTCGCTGAAGGGGTGCACGTCGAAGCCCAGGCCGACGCGTGGCGTGCCGGGGGGCGTCACCGTGCCTCCGCGGCCAGGCCGCCGGAGGGCGACCGGGGGCCGAGCCGACCCTCGGCCGACAGGGTGCCCTCCGCCAGCAGGGTGCCCTCGGCCAGCAGGGTGGCGGCCACCGCCAGGTCGCCGGGGGCGGTCACCTTCACGTTGTCGACCGCCCCGTCGATGCGGACCACGGTGGCGCCGAGCTCCTCGACCAGGGCGGCGTCGTCGGTGGCTTCCCGGCCACCGGCGTGCGCGGCCCGCAGCACCGTGGCCCGGAAGGCCTGCGGTGTCTGCACGGCGACGAGCCGGGTGCGGTCGAGGGTGGCCAGGCTGCCGTCGGGCTGCACCTGCTTGATCGTGTCGGTGACCGGCACGGTGGGGATGGCGGCGTCGGCGCCCCGGCGCACGGCGTCGAGGGCGTCGCGCCAGATGGCGTCGCGCGCCAGCGGGCGGGCGGCGTCGTGGACGGCGATCACCGCGGCCGACGGCGGGACCGCAGCCAGGCCGGCGCGCACCGACGCCGACCGGGTGACCCCACCGCCCACGACGGCGTCGGCGTGCCACCCGCCCTTCCCGATGTCGTCGGCGGGCACGACCAGCACGACCCCGGCGCACCAGCGGCGGGCCTGGTCCAGCGACCACGCGAGCACGGGCCTCCCCGCCAGGTCGGCGTACTGCTTGCGGGCGCCGAAGCGCGTGCCGGTGCCGCCGGCGACGACGATGGCCCACGCATCGGCCGCCGGGCCATCGCTGAGGGCCGCCCCCGGGTGGCCGTCGGCGCTCAGGGGAGCGCCTCGTCCAGCTTCTTCTCGGCGGCGGCCTCGTCGACGCCGATGGCGAAGGTCAGCTCGGAGACCAGGATCTGGCGGGCCCGGTTCAGCATGCGCTTCTCGCCGGCGGACAGCCCTTTGTCCTTGTCGCGGTTGGAGAGGTTCCGCACGACCTCGGCCACCTGGTAGATGTCGCCCGACTTCAGCTTCTCGACGTGGTTCTTGTAGCGGCGCGACCAGTTCGTCGGCATGCGCACGTCCTTCTTGCGCAGCACGGCGAAGACCTCTTCCACCTCTTCGTCGTTGATGACCTCGCGCAGGCCCACCTCATCGGTGTTGTCGGCAGGCACCATGAGGGTCAGGTCGCCGTAGGCCAGGCGGAGCACCAGGTACTCCTTCTTCTCGCCGAACGCCTCCTTCCACTCCCGGCGCTCCACGGTGGCGGCACCGTGGTGGGGGTACACGACCTTGTCTCCGACGTCGAACGGCATGGTGCTCCTGGGGCAGCGGCGGGGATCCCCAGGGTACCGGACACCCGGTCGAGCACCGCCTCGGCGACGACCACGCCGCCGCTGGCCGGTAGCTTTCGGTGGCGTGGACGACGTGGCGCAGCTCCTCAGCCAGGCCGTGCTGTTCTCGTCGTTCGACGAGGCGGCCCTCGGCAGGGTCGCGGCGGGCTGCCGGACGGTTCGCCTCGAGCGGAACCAGGTGATCTTCACCGAGGGGGCGGCAGCGGAAGAGCTCTTCGTCGTGCAGTCGGGCCGCATCGCCGTGGGCGTGCGCAGCCCCGACGGCCGCGAGTCGCTCGTCGCCCTGTTCGAACGCGGCGACCTCTTCGGGGACATGCCCCTCTTCGACCAGGGGGAGCGGTCGGCGTCGGCCCGGGCCCTCGAGCGCTCGACGCTGCTGGGCATCCCCTACTCGCTGGTGCGTGCCGCGCTCGACGAGACCCCCCAGTTGCTCTGGGAGGTGGTGAGCCTCCTGGCCCAGCGGCTCCGCTCCACCGACACGGCGCTGGCCGACGCCGTGTTCCTCGACGTCACCGGCCGCACGGCCAAGCGCCTGCTCGAGCTCGCCGGCGACGCCGACGAGTTCGTGCTGCCGATCACCCAGGAGGAGCTCGCCGGCCTGGTCGGCGCGTCACGGGAGCGGGTGAACAAGGCCCTGGCGGCGTTCGTGCGCCTCGGCTGGATCGACCAGGTCGACCGCCGCTACCGCATCGTCGAGCGCGACCGCCTGGCCCAGCGCGCCCGCTGACCCGTTCGCTCCGTCGGGGGCGCCGGCTCGGCGGCCGCCGCCCACCCGTCGGCTGTCAGCCGTAGCCCTCGAGGATGGACGACTCGGCCAGGCGGGCCAGCCCCTCTTTCACCGTGCGGGCGAGGGCCGGGGTGATGCCGTCGACCTCTTCCAGCTCGGCGACGGTGGCGCGCAGCAGCTTCTGCAGGCTCCCGACGCGGCCGACCACGGCCTCCACCGTGTGCTCGGGGAGGCGGGGCAGCTTCGACAGGAGGCGGTAGCCGCGCGGGGCGAGGCCGACCTCGACGTCGGCCCCGGCGGGCAGGCGCAGCACGGCGGCGACGGCGGCGAGGTCGAGCAGACGGTCGGTGCTGAGGCTGGCCAAGGCCCGCAGCGCCCCTTCGGCGGCGCCGGGATCGTCGTCGGTGAGGTAGTCGCGGATGACGTGCCGGCGGTCGTCGTCGACCCCGCCCATGAGCTCTTCGAGCTGCAGCAGGATGAGCCGGCCGTCGGTGCCGAGCTCGACGACGTAGCCCTCGACCTCCTCGGCGATGCGCCGCACCATCTCGGCGCGCTGGAGCACCGTCACCACGTCACGGGCGGTCACCAGGTCTTCCACCTCGAGGGCCGACAGGCTCGCGGTCACGGTGTCGAGGCGGTCCCGGTAACGCTCGAGGGTCTGCAGCGCCTGGTTGGCCCGCTGCACGAGCCGGGCGACCGGGTCGAGGGCCCGCTTCGAGGCGCCCCGGTACACCGTGATCACCGCCATGTCCTCCGACACGGCGATCACCGGCACGTCGACGGCGCGGGCCACCCGCTCGGCGGTCCGGTGCCGGGTGCCGGTCTCCACCGTGGGCAGATCGGGGCTGGGCACCAGGTGCACGTTGGCGCGGGCGATGCGGCTGGCGTCATCGGCGAGGATGATGGCGCCGTCCATCTTCGCCAGCTCGTGGAGCCGTTGGGGGCTGAACTCGGCGTCGACCAGGAAACCGCCGGAGCACAGGTCGAGCACGTCGGGGCCGTCGCCCACGACGATCAGGGCGCCCTTGCCGGCCTGGAGCACCCGGTCGAGCCCGGCGCGCAGGGGGCGCCCCGGCGCGACGGCGGCGAGCGCCTCGATCATCTCGGCCCTGGCCTGGTCGAGCACCGATGCGATGCTAGCCCTGGGGGCGCCCACAGATTTGGTGGGGCCGACCCCGGTCAGGGGCGCAGCATGGTGACCACCCCGTCGCCGGGCGGCCGGGTCGGCGGCCGGCGGACGGTGGCGGCGACCCCGTCGGCGAGCACGGCGTCGACGGCGTCGAGCAGCGAGGCGCACCGCCGGACCCGCACGCCGGGGACGTCGGGCGCCGACGCCGGCACCAAGGCGGTGGCGTAGCCGAGGCGCGCCGCCTCCCGCAGGCGGCGCTCGGTGGCCGCGACCTGGCGCAGCTCACCGGCGAGGCCGACCTCGCCGAGCACGACCAGGCCCTCGGGGAGGGCCCGGCCGGCGACGGCCGAGGCCAGGGCGACCGCCACGGCCAGGTCGGCCCCCGGCTCGGCGACGCGCACCCCGCCGACGGCCGACACGTAGACGTCGTGCTGCAGGCAGGCCACCCCCGCCCGTTGGTGGAGCACGGCGAGCAGCAGCGAGACCCGCCCGGCGTCGAGCCCGGACACCTGCCGGCGGGGCGCGGCGAGTGTCGACGGGACGACGAGGGCCTGCACCTCGACCAGCAGCGGCCGGTAGCCCTCCATCAGCGGCACGACGACCGAGCCGGGCGTGCCGGGCCGGCGATCACCGAGGAACATGCCGCTCGGGTCGGGCACGCCCGCCAGACCCCCGTCACCCATCTCGAACAGCCCGAGCTCGCCGGTGGGCCCGAAGCGGTGCTTGACCGACCGCAGCAGCCGCAGGGCGTGGTTGCGGTCGCCGTCGAAGGTCAAGACGGTGTCGACGACGTGCTCGAGCACCCGCGGCCCGGCCAGG